>CAYMAE010000023.1:6389-37075 GCA_964388375.1 uncultured Ruminiclostridium sp. | reverse complement strand
GCAAGACCTGCTGCGTCATCGCCTGCACGGTTGATTCTGAAACCTGAGGAGAGCTTCTCCAAAGATTTGGAACCATTAGTTGTGTTGATTGACAATTGACGATAAGTGTTTAGTGCTGAAATATTGTGATTAATTCTCATGATAAATCCTCCTTGATTTTTATTTGGGGAGAATCCTTTCTCCCATATTTTGATTCCTACCAACCGGAATCATGGTGTGAGCTTTTACGGCTATCCCTGGCGCCATTTTGAGAATTGCTGCTTAAGCTCTACATTATTTATATCGGATATTTACCACCGAACTTAATAGTTAATCAAAAAAATCTTAAATTTTTTAGTTTGTCGTAAAACAATTGTTAGAGAGGTCTGTTAAGTTTCTATTAGTTAATTTAATATATATATATAAGATTAAGAAAATAAATGTGTCTTTATCTATTTCGGGTGGTAAAATTAATTAAATATTAAATTATTTTTGTCGATATAGATAATAGAGTTATAATTAAAGATTCATGGAGGGATCTGTTATGAAAGTTAATAGCATGGACGCTACTTTTAGGCCGACAGTAAATATTGAGCCTTCCCCAACTAAACAAGATGCACCTGCTAATTTAGGCAGTAGAGTTGAGATACAACCAGGAACTCAAGCTCATGATGTATCTTATGTAATGAATAGAGAAGGCAGTGAAGCACAAGCAGAAGATAAAATCAGTGATGCCTTTTTACAAAGCTCCATTGATAAAGTGAACCATACATTTGAAATGCAGAGACGATCGGTTAGATATAAAATCCATGACAGAACAAATGAAGTCATGGTGAAGATTGTCGATGCCGAGACAGAGGAAGTTATAAGAGAAATACCGCCGGAAAAACTATTAGACATGTTTGCTAATATGTTAGAAATGGCAGGTTTGCTAGTCGACGAAAGAAGGTGACATTATGAACGGATTATCAGGTTTTTCTTCACAAATGAGATTAACGGGTTTATCTGGCTTAGATACTGATTCTATGGTAAAAGACCTTATGAATGCCGAGAGAATACCCTTAGATGTACTAAAGCAGAAAAGAACGGCTATTGAATGGAAGCAGGAGGCGTATAGGGAAATAAGCACCTCTTTAATGGGGTTTAAGAGCAAGTTTTTTGATATTATAAACCGCTCTTCTTATATGTTGTCTTCAAGCTCTATTAAAGCTATGGCGGCTTCAAGTAGCAACAGTTCATATGTTACCGCCACCGCATCTAGTGGAGCAAATGTGGGAGAGCAGAGTATTAAGATTACTCAGCTGGCTACAGCTACTTCGCTGAGTAATTCTACAGGGATAAGTAAGGGAATAACCGGAAGTATTTCTGCAGATGAGCTTGGAACTCTTACAGATAAGCTTGAGGGTCTTGCAGGTAAAAAGATTTTTGTAGAATTGGATGGAGTTAGCAAGCAGATTACTTTAGGCGGTACTAATGAAGTAGAATTCGCACAACAGCTACAAGCTTCCTTGGATGAGGCTTTTGGTAAAGTAACTATAGATGGGGCCGACGTATCAAAGTTTGATATTAATATTTCTAATAGCGATGCAAACGGCTTTGACTTCACAATAAATACTAGTTTAAATAGTGGCGCAACAAAGGTAAGCGTTTTTGGAACATCTGGAGAAACAGATGAAATGGCAGGCTTAGATAACTTAGGCCTTACAGCTGGACAGTCTAACCGCTTATCCTTAAATAGCTCTCTATTAAGCTTGAAAGACTCATTTAATATGCCATTAGAATTTGATGTGGATGGCAACGCTGAGTTCAGCATCAATGGAGAAGCAATTAGCATAAAGTCTACTGATACCATAAAACAAGTTTTCAATAAAATAAATAATAACGACAAAGTACAAGCCAAAATAAGCTATGATGAGCTTACAGATAAAATTACTCTTTCGTCCACGGTTACCGGAGCAGGTAACAATCTAGAAATTGAAGACAATACGGGAAACTTCCTGGCTTCACTGAATTTAGATGCTAAAAAGCAGGGTACTGACGCGATGGTTTCAATTAATGGTGAGGATCTTGTAAGAAGCAATAACAACTTTACTATAAATGGTATAACCTATAATCTTAATAAAGCCCATGAGGTAGACAGCAAGGGGGATACTATTACCGTAGCTCAGGATACCGAATCCGCCATAGAAAACATCAAGAGTTTTATAGAAGACTACAATAAGCTAATTGATGATATTAATGGTAAAACTACAGAGAGGTATAATAGAACCTATCAACCCTTAACTGATACTCAAAGAGACGATATGGAAGACAAAGAGATCGAAAAGTGGGAAAAGCAGGCTAAAACGGGGCTACTTCGCAATGACAGCATGCTACAGCAGCTTACTTTATCCATGCGTACAGCACTATATGAAAAGGTTGAGGGCGTTAGTATTTCATTAAGGGATATTGGTATATCAGGCAAATCATATTCTGACAATGGGAAGCTATATCTAGATGAGGACAAGCTTAAGAATGCTCTTCTTAGCAAGCCCGACGAGGTCGCAAAACTAATTAATGGTGTATCTTCCGAAAACTCGAGCTATAGCAGAACTGCGACAGCTGAGCAAAAAGCTGACCGTTATAGCAAGTCCGGCGTATTTCAAAGAGTGTCGGATATAATTGATAATCATGTATCTACTATAAGAGATTCCAATGGACGAAAAGGCATACTTCTTGAAAAGGCTGGAATCGAAGGAGATTTAACGAGCACCAAAAATTTAATTAGTGATCAGTTAAAGGATTATGATAATAGAATAAGTAGGATGCTGGAGAAAATCACCATGAAAGAAGAAAGCTACTACAAAAAATTCTCAGCATTAGAAACAATGCTTAACCGGATGAACCAACAAAGTGCATGGCTCACCAGCCAGTTTAGTAGTGGCCAATAATCATATTAAGTAGGACGAATATCAATGAAATTATGGTTGGCAAGACTAACACAGTACAGGTGCTAGATATTAATACATGCACCTGTACTGTAAACATGATTAGAATGCAGTTTGAAATATATACGGATGAATAGTGGAGGTCAACAATGATCGCATATAATGCCTACAATCAATATAAAGAAAACACTGTTTATACAGCAAAACCCGAAGAATTAACCCTAATGCTTTATAATGGTTTGATTAAGTTCATTATGAGAGGGATAGACAATATCGAGAAGAATAAGATTGAGGACGCTAACACTAATATAATTAAGGCCCAAAATATTATTTATGAGTTCATTAATACACTCGACATGCAGTACGAGATTTCTTCGAGTCTAAACTCGATTTATGACTATATGCTGACAAGACTTATTGATGCTAATGTTCAGAAGGATAAAGAAATACTTGAAGAGGTTTTAGGCTTTGCAAAGGTACTTAGAGATACTTGGGAAGAGGCCATGAAGATTTCAAAGAAACCATCTACAAAGACTGAAATATCGGCTATATAATAAGATTCAATTACGAGTTATTTAGGAGAGTAAATGGAAGCGAATGAATATCTACAAAGACTGAAAGAAATTTCATCTAAGAAGCTATCTTTATTAGATGAAATTCTTTTGTTTACAAAAACTCAGAATGAGGTAATTAAAGGGCAGAGGTTCGAGGAAATAGACCAGCTTTTGAATGAGCGCCAAAAACGTATGGACGCTGTTGATAAACTCGATGAGCAATTTGTAGTCTATTCCTCAAGACATAAGGATGTAACCGGTATTACTTCCTTTGAAGAACTTCCTAAGGCAAATTTACCTAGCGCTGCAGGGCTTAAAGATATAGTAGCAAATATCCAAGAGAAGATTGCTCAGATTAAGGAATTGGATGATGAGAATACCAGTCTTATTAAGACTGAGATACAAAACACCCGTGAGGATATCACCAATACCAATGCTCATAAGCGTGCAACAGGGGCATATTACCCGCCTAGCAACACTACCTCTTATTATTTTGATAAGAAAAAGTAGTGTCACCCCTTATATCAATAGTAAGGAGATGGAATGGCTAATTACGAATGTGCAAGGTGTCATAGATTTTTTGAAAAGGTAGCATTTGAAGAGGTTTGCCCTGTTTGTTTTCCGATAGAAGAAGAGGAGTTTCGAAAAATAAAGGAATACCTTACTATACGTCCTGGATCAAGCGCAAATCTAATAATGCAAAGCATAGGGGTCTCATTGAAATCGATAAAACGCTATTTGAAGGAAGATCGATTAGAAATTGTTGGTGACAATAAAGGCTTTATTCGCTGTGAGCTTTGTGGAAACCCCTTGAATAGCGGACGCTTTTGCGAAGGATGCTATAAAGAGGGCCAGAACTTGAGAATTAGAGCAATGGAAAAAGGTTTAGGAAAAGCCTATCTTGACTTAAAGCAGGAGACAGAAAAATACCGGCGAACAAGCATAAAATTTAAAGAGAATATGGACTGAAAAGTAAATGGTAGGTTTTAGATTTACCTATAAAGGAGCCAGAAGAGTAATCAAATTTAATTTTGTATACTCTTCTTTTTTGTTTTATATCTATTATGGTATACTATTCAATAATAATTATAAATTATAAGCTTGTATCATTCAATGAAACGAGGCGGTCGCTTATTATGAAGACCATTATTATAGACGGCATTGAAGATGAATTATTTGACACTGCGGCTCAAGCTCTGAGGAGTGGTGACCTGGTTGCCTTTCCGACCGAGACAGTATATGGGTTAGGTGCAAATGCTCTTAATCCAAAGGCAGTAGAAAAAATATACAAGGCAAAGGGAAGACCATCGGATAATCCACTAATCGTGCATATTTCAGAAGTTTCACAAGTTGAGGATTTGGTCCTTGAAATATCTGAAAAAGCCAAAGCCCTAATTAGCAATTTCTGGCCCGGTCCCTTGACCCTAGTATTTCGAAAATCAAGCAAAGTACCAGATATTATTACCGCAGGACTGGATACTGTCGCAATACGAATGCCCAATAATGCTATTGCGCTTAAATTGATTGAAAGGGCGGCAGTTCCCATTGCTGCACCTAGTGCTAATATCTCTGGCCGGCCCAGCACGACTGAATGCTCGCATGTAGTTAATGACCTTAATGGTCGTATAGGATATATTATCGATGGTGGCCCATGTGATGTTGGTGTCGAATCGACTGTATTAGATATTACATCCAATATTCCAATGATTCTAAGACCCGGGGGCACTACCCTTGAGATGCTTGAAAGTGTTGTGGGGAAGGTTGCTATTGATACGGCTCTTGAGGTAAAGGGAGATATTAAGCCAAGGTCGCCGGGAATGAAATATAGGCATTATTCTCCTAAGGCAGAGATGCTATTAGTCTATGGCTCTCAAGATGAAGTGGTGGCTAAGATTAATGGGCTTTCAGCAGAGAATAAAAAGAGTGGTATTAAGACAGGAGTCCTATCAAGCCTTGAGAATGCCAGAAAATATTGTTCCGATACCGTTATAATAGCAGGATCGACCCAAAACCTTGAGCAGGTTGCTTCAGGCTTATTTGATTCGTTAAGAAAGTTTGATGAAGAGAATGTGGATATAATCTACTCAGAAACATTCCCTGAAATGGGAATAGGACGAGCTATAATGAACCGGCTTAAAAAGGCATCGGTAGGTTTCGTGTGAGCTGTGCCTTGCCTTTTACACTGCTTTTAAACGCTTTCGATGTTATGTGTAAGGTTCCTAAATATATCCTCAAGAGAATCGACTCTATGAATAAGGACATGATTAGAATTGCAGATACAAGGAGAAAATATATGAAAAAGAGTATTGTTTTTGTTTGTACTGGAAACACTTGCAGAAGTCCTATGGCTGAGGCCCTCTTTAAGGACATAATTAAAGAGAAGGGCGGCATGGATGAATTTGAGGTTTCATCTAGAGGCGTATATGCATTTAGTGGAGATCCGTCAAGCCGCCAGGCAATTGAAGTTATGAAAAAGGAATTCGGGATAGACATGCAACAACACAGAGCGAAGGTTCTGGATGGTTCAGATATAATTGGGGCATATCTTGTCCTCACAATGACTATGCACCATAAAGATATGATATTAGATATCTATCCTGAGGCATCGGATAAGATTTATACAATAAAAGAGTATGCCCAAGTTGAGGATGATACTGAATTTGACAGTGATACCGATGTTGAGGGCGACACCGATATCAGTGACCCATTTGGTGGAGATTACCAGACATATAAAGATTGTGCGTTGGAAATTGAGGAGCTACTAATAGAGGTACTGAACAGGATTTAAAAAACTAAAATAATTGGTCATAATTTTTTGACAAGGAAGAATCGTTGCTATAAAATCTATGTAGAAAATATAGGAGGCGTAATAATGAAAATTGCAATTGGAAGCGACCACGGTGGATATGCATTAAAGGAACTTGTTAAGACCTATCTTGTTAAAAAGGGACATGATGTAGAGGATTTTGGAGCCTATAGTACAGAATCCGTCGACTATCCTGATTTTGCTGTAAAAGCGGCTACTGCTGTAAGTAATGGCCAGTGTGATAAGGGCATAGTTATCTGCTCTACAGGAATAGGAATTTCTATAGCAGCTAATAAGGTAAAAGGAGTCAGGGCAGCACTTTGCTCTGATATTTTGTCTGCAAGACTGACAAGAGAGCACAATGATACAAATGTACTGGCTTTAGGTGCTTTTGTCGTTGCAGAACAGATGGCATACGCCATTGTTGATACATGGATAGAAACTGATTTTTCAAACGAAGAACGTCACCAAAGACGTATTGATAAAATAACAGATATCGAAAATAAATATTAATAATATCAGGAGGATGTTTATGACTAAAAGTGCATTTATCTTTGATCACCCACTCATTCAACACAAGATTTCATTACTTCGCGATAAGAACACTACTAGTAAAGAGTTCCGCGAATTGGCTTCTGAAATATCCATGTTGATGGGATATGAGGTTACTAGGGATATTCCCCTCAAGGAAATTGAAATTGAAACACCTATGGGGTATGCTAAAACTAAGGTAATCTCAGGTAAAAAATTAGCCTTTGTACCCATACTAAGAGCAGGTTTAGGAATGGTTGATGGGATGCTTAAGCTAGTACCAATGGCTAGAGTAGGTCATATCGGCGTATATCGTGATCATGAAACATTAGAGCCCGTAGAATATTATTGTAAACTTCCTCAAGATATTCGCGATAGGGATGTAGTGCTTCTCGATCCAATGCTTGCTACAGCAGGATCAGCATGTGATGCAATCAAAATTATAAAAGAGCGTGGTGCAAAGAACATTAAGTTTGTTTGTCTTATCGCTGCAAAAGGTGGAGTTGAACGACTGCATAAAGAGCATCCCGATGTAGATATATATTGTGCAGCAGTCGATGAAGTTCTAAATGATATTGGGTACATAGTACCTGGGCTTGGTGACGCAGGCGACAGACTATTTGGGACGAAATAAACAATCTGTTTGGAGGTTTTAGAATGCGTCCATCATGGGATGAGTATTTCATGAACATTGTCGAATTAGTAAAAACCCGTTCAACCTGTTTGAGAAGACAGGTAGGGGCTCTTATAGTAAAAGATAAACGTATATTGGCTTCCGGATATAACGGTGCTCCTGTAGGTTGTAAGCACTGTGTAGAAATAGGTTGTATGCGAGATGCGTTAGGCATACCCTCTGGGCAGCGTCACGAATTATGCCGTGCTACCCATGCAGAGCAAAATGCTATTGTTCAGGCAGCCTATTCAGGGACAAGTGTAAAAGACAGTGTGATGTATGTTACTACACAACCTTGTGTGCTATGTGCTAAGCTGGCTATTAATGCCGGAATCACGAAGATTGTTTTTAACGGTGATTACCCCGACGACCTTTCTATGGAGTTGTTACAAGAAGCAGGGGTGCGTGTGGTAAAATTTGAGGAGCCCAATAGTGCTTTGAATTTGGAGACCTAATTTTGAGGTGTTTTTTTAATGATAGTAATTGAGTTTCACCATTTGGTGGCATTTGCGGTTGCGCTTATTGTATCTTTTTTTGCGACACCAGTTGTTCGCAAATTATCAATAAATGTCGGAGCTGTAAATATACCAAAGGATAGCCGTAGAGTCCATAAAAAACCTATGCCGCTATTAGGAGGACTAGCTATTATAGCGGGCTTTCTTTTAGCGGTAATCTATACTTTTGCTACCAGAAATTTTGATGAATTTACTAAATTTCTAATTGAACCAAAAACCGTAGGGATTTTATGTGGGTCACTAATTATTATTGCCCTTGGTATTTTTGATGACATAAAACCACTTCGAGCAAGGATTAAGTTTCCTATTCAGGTTATAGCAGCTATTATTGTGGTTGCTACCGGTACAAAGATTACGACATTATCAAAGCCATTTCTGGATACCGTTGCCATGCATCCTAGCATGATGTATTTTCTTGGTGACGCTTTGGCTTTTGTTATTTCTGTCTTTTGGATTGTAGGACTTACAAATGCGATCAACTTTATAGATGGCTTAGATGGATTAGCAGCAGGGGTTTCAGGTATAGCTGCTACTACATTATTCATAGTTTCTGTTATTCGTGGACAGGATGATATTGCTATAGTAGCAGTTACATTGATTGGAGCTATCGCTGGCTTTCTACCTTATAATTTCAATCCAGCTAAAATTTTTATGGGGGATACTGGTGCCACATTCCTAGGTTTTGTGCTAGCCATATTATCTGTCCAGGGGACAATGAAATCAGTTACTGCATTGTCTATGGCTATTCCAATTTTGGTTTTGGGCCTTCCTATTTTTGATACGATCTTTGCGATATTCCGCAGGCTCTTACATGGAAATCCAATAGCGCAGGCAGATAGAGGTCACCTTCACCACAGACTCTTAGATATGGGGTTAAGTCATCGTATGGCAGTTGCTACATTATATATAGTCAGTGCTGCTCTGGGACTTGTGTCTATAGCTTTGGTTGACAAAGGTTTATTACCTTCAATTATACTAATTATAATAATAGTTGTGTTTGGATTAGGTGGGGCAAGAAATCTTAAGGAAATTACTATTGATCCAGATGAAAATTGTAAGTGCCAAAGGGGTAATGAAGAAGAGAAGGATAGTCAAGAGGGCAGCGAAGAGGAAAGTAAACTTCTAAATGACGAGCTTAATGATGCCCAATTAGAAGTAGCTACTGGGCAGAAAGATAGTAAAGATAGTAAGGATAGTAGTACAAGCTCTGAGAAGGAAATATAGAAATAGTAAATCGAAAGATAAGAGTAATAAAAATCCTTTAGATATAAAAACAACTAGGAGAAATAAAATGAAGAAAATTAAAGTGATGACCGTGTTTGGTACAAGGCCTGAGGCTATTAAAATGGCACCGCTTGTTAAAGAATTAAAGAAATATGAAGCGATAGATTCTAAGGTCTGTGTAACTGCACAGCATAGGCAAATGCTAGATCAGGTGCTTGAAATCTTCGACATTAAGCCTGATTATGATTTAGATATAATGCAGGATAGGCAGACTCTAAGTGATATTACAACAAGAGCGTTGATTGGCCTGCATGGTATATTTAAAGAGTCAGAGCCTGATATAGTTCTTGTTCATGGAGATACTACCACAACATTTGCAGCGTCCCTAGCAGCATTCTATGCCCAGGTCATGGTTGGGCATGTGGAGGCAGGATTAAGAACATATAATAAGTATTCTCCATATCCTGAGGAAATGAACCGAAAGCTAACCGGCTCTATTGCGGATCTACATTTTTCTCCTACGTATGCTAACAAAGATAATTTGTTAAAGGAAAACATCTCTGAAAAAGTAATCTATGTTACTGGAAACACAGTTATTGATGCCCTTTCTGATACGGTATCCAAAACTTATGATTTTACAAATAGCTTTCTAAAGGGATTTAGCTTTGATAACAAGAGAGTTGTTTTAGTAACTGCTCATAGAAGAGAAAATATCGGAGAGCCATTAGAGAATATTTGTACTGCCTTACGTAGGCTTTGTGATGAGACCCCCGATTTATCAGTAATATATCCTGTACATCTTAACCCTGTAGTAAGGGAAACAACAGCTAGAATTCTGGGTAATCACGAACGCATTCATCTTATAGAACCGTTAAACGTTCAGGATATGCATAATTTGATGGATAGATGTACATTGGTTATGACAGACTCAGGTGGTCTTCAGGAGGAAGCACCTTCCTTAGGAAAGCCAGTTTTAGTATTGAGAAATGAGACTGAGAGACCTGAGGCTATTAAGGCTGGAACAGTGAAACTTCTAGGAACAAAAATCGAGAAGGTTTATACAGAGGCAAGGCTGCTTTTAGACAATGAGGATGAATATCGCAAAATGGCCAAAGCTGTAAACCCCTATGGAGATGGAAAGGCATCGGAAAGAATAGTCAAAGCTCTTCTTTATCACTTTAATATATTAGATGATAGGCCTGAAGAATTTTTTGCCGGTGAGCATGTGAGGAACTAATGCCCGATTATCTGACCCATATTATTTTAGCAGACGAAGTATTAAAAAGAATCGAGAGCCGCAGAATATATGAGGGTATTGATAAAAAGCGTCCTCTTTATTATCTAGGAGCTCAAGGTCCCGATCCATTGTTTTTTTATAATTTCTATAAAAGCAAGAGTAAAGAGCCGCTAATGGGTCATGGTAGTACCATGCATAAGCAAAGAACAGGCGACTTTTTATTAAATGGATTTGAAAGACTTCAGAATGTTTCATATGAGAAGTGCTGGACTAATTTAGCCATATATTTATGTGGTTTTATCTGCCATTTCACATTAGACAGAATGGCTCACCCATATGTTAACTGGGCAAGCGATAAATGGATATGGGGCATAGACGGTACTCCTCGCAAGGTCACACATCAACAGCTCGAGATCGCTTTGGATGTACTGTACTGGAAGCAAATAAAAAACAGGCATGCCTATAAAGAGAGAACCCGATTGATGACTGATATAGGGAAAGTCTGGCCTGTTGGTGTCGATTCATTTTTGAAGGAAAGTTTTTCTGAAGTTTATCGAATAGAAGTGACAAATAATGCACTTAATAAGATTCTGAAGGATTTTTATAAGGGGCATGATTGGCTCTATGACCCAAGGAACTGGAAAAAAGCTCTTATAAACTGGCTTGACAACTTTACTGGAGGTGGGCTAAACCCGCCCAAAATCCCCTATCCAGTTACTAATGACAGCACAATAGACTGGGCGAACAGGAAAAAGAGAACCTGGGAGAATCATCTTGTACAAGCAGAAACAAGCAAAACCTCGGTAGATGAAATTCTGCAGGTAGCTGCAGACACAGCGGCTAACCACATTAATATGATCTTTAACAGAATATTTAATAATGAAGACATCAAGGATTTATTCCCTAACCTAAGCTATGAAACAGGTTTAGAAATTAATGATTGACACCACCTACGGTACCAGTTGTTTATAATTAAGTGTAATTAAGATAATGGTATAAATTGTAATAATCATAAAACACCTTGATTTGTGAATTGAAAAGGAGAAATTAGTAAATGAACGACTATATAGCTAAGGCTACTGCTCTTTCAGGGCAAATAGTGATATACGCAGCTGTTACTACTAACACAGTAGAAAAGGCTCGCGGGCTTCATCAAATGTATTCAACACCTGCAGTTGCTTTAGGTAGGGTTCTTACTGGGGCGGCCCTTATGAGTCAAACCCTAAAGGAGGAGAACCAGACAATCACTATCCAAATTAAGGGTGATGGTCCCATTGGCGGCATAGTTGCCGTAACCGATTCAAAAGCAGGAGTGCGAGGATATGTGCATAATCCATATTTTGATGTACCTTTAAATGATTTGGGAAAGTTTGATATTAAAAAAGCAGTAGGAAAAGGACATCTTAATGTTATAAAGGATTTGGGGTTGAAAGAACCGTATATTGGCTATGTTGAACTGATATCTGGCGAGATAGCAGAAGATTTAACTTATTACTATGCCTATTCTGAGCAAACGCCTACGGTCATGAACCTGGGGGTCTTAATAGGCCGTGAAGGTCAGGTTATAAATGCTGGTGGGTTCTTCGTCCAACTTTTGCCTGGTGCTACCGAAGAGGCAATTCAGACTGTGGAAAAAGGTATTAAAGATCTGTTACCTATTACTACCCTCATAGAGCAGGGGAATACCCCAGAGGATATAATTAAGTTAATTTTCTCAGATAAAGATCTAAAGTTTAATGAGCCTTGTATTGTTAGTTATAAATGTAACTGCACAAGGGAACGTATGGAGAAAAACCTTTTAAGTCTTGGGAAAGAAGAACTGTCAGAAATTGCTCAAGATGAAACTGGAGCCGAACTGGTATGTCATTTTTGCAATAGTAAATACAATTTTGCAAAGGAAGAGTTGCAAAATCTAATTGATGATTCTTATGCAGGTTGAAAGGGAACTTCTATAAACGTTTCGTCTGTACGGGTTCCATTAAAAATTCGTTAATACTCATTTACCATGTAATAAATTAATGAAAGTGGCAACAATATATTTATTGTTACCGCTTTTTTTGTTTGTCAAATAGGCCGGGCTTAGAGATATTAATATTCAATTAGGGCTAGGACTAAAATAATTACAAGAAAAACGAGAATACTATGGTTGAAATCTTTAATGAATAATGGAGGGAGAGTATGAAAAAACGTATTATATCTTTAACATTGGTAGTTTTCATGATGCTAAGTCTTATCCTTTTGTCTGGAAATGGTTATCTTCAGACAAAAGCCTCGCAAACATTTGAAAAAGTAGATTTTATCAATGGGGTCGTAACTGCCAATAGGCTTAATCTTAGATCAGGTCCTTCAACAGAACATGAGATAATAGGAAAGCTTAATAAGCATAAATGGGTCAATGTCCTGGCGAAGATTGGGGAATGGTATGCTGTATTCGATCCGGAGAGTGGTAAGGTAGGTTGTGTCCATGGAGCATACTTAACAAACGCTGCGAATGCAAATCAGCAGCCAGCAGCTAAGCCTTCTACGCCTGCACCTTCCACACCGGTACCCACGGCCACAGCACCAACACCCACTCCGGGGCCAAGTGAAGGGCAAACCGGAGATCTATCACAGGAAGAAAAGCAGCTTCTTAGTTTGATTAACGCAGAAAGGGCAAAAAGCAATCTTAGTCCTTTAGTTGCCGATGCAGAATTAATGAAGGTTGCAAGAACTAAGGCAGATGATATGACAAAGAACAATTACTTTTCGCACTATTCCCCGACATACGGTTCACCGTTTGACATGATGCGACAATTTGGAATAACCTTCCGAGCGGCGGCCGAAAATATCGCGGGGAACTCTACCATTGAAGGTGCCGTAAACTCATGGATGAAATCTGAAGGTCATCGAAATAATATAATGAACTCTAATTATAATTATACAGGCATCGGAATTTCTAAAAGTAATAAGTATGGTTATGTTTTTGTTCAGATGTTTATAAGGAAATAATCTAGTAATCATGGGTAATCGTGATTATAGGCGTGATCATGGGGGCGGCTCTATTGATTACACAGAAACCAGAATCAATAAAATGTCTGGGAATTATTCTGTGTAACCAAAAGAGCCGTCCTATAATTATGAGAGAAAAGCCCCATCACACGCGATTTAAGATTGCTATGAAAATATTATTGGTTGTAACCACAGTTGATGTTGTGTATGAAGTGGAGCAGTCTAGTATAGCTGCGGGAATAATGATCCGGATGAAATTCCTGGACGGTGCTAATGGCATCGGCTTAAAGGTTTAATATGCCATAATTAAGAGAGCCATGCACATGATTACTTGGTTGAACTTGTTTTATTTTGGGTAATATGAAAATATACATTAATGATACATAGACAAGAGAGGGGATGTTGTTTATATGAAGTTTATCATTAAAGGAAAGCAAATGAGCGTTAAGCAGTCAATGCAGGACAAGGCAATTAAGAAAATCGGTAAATTTGAGAGATTCTTTAAGCCTGAAGCAGAGGCTGTGATGACATTCAGCGTGGAAAAGGATAGATATACTTTTGAAGTTGCTATCTATTCAGGGGGTACTATAATTCGTTCAGAAGAGTGTAGTAACGATATGTATGCTTCAATGGATATGGTAGTGGAAAAACTGGAAAGGCAAATTAGAAAGCATAAAACAAAGCTAGGTAAAAAGATTCGTCAGGATGCAATGGTTCCTGAGAACTATACAATTAGTGAAAAAATAGATGAAGATGAAGAATATGATGTTGTTCGAACAAAACGCTTCCAATTGAAGCCTATGAGTGTCGAAGAAGCAATTCTACAGATGAACCTTTTAACACATAGCTTCTTTGTATTTATTAATGCAGAGACAGAGACAGTTAATGTTGTATATAAGCGAAATGACAGTAGGTACGGACTTATTGAACCAGAAGTTTAATAGAATAACCAAGGAGTATAGATTTCTATACCCCTTGGTTTTAAAAAAGAAAGATTTTAAAATTTCTGTTTAAAGTTTAGAAATTCATGGTAAAGAATAATAGTGTTAAAGATGGAAAACTTGTTCCCCCTTTGTAATATATTGTTGTTTTAATTAATATGTTTTGTTTGTAATGGGGGCGCAAGTGTATATATTATTTTATTAATGGTAGACAGTGCTTTTTGTGAGAGACTTTGCATCGAATGGAAGGGGTAAGCATGCTTTTAAGAGATTGTGCTGGCGGAGTAATATTTTGTAATAATAAAGTATTCCTTCTTCTAAATGAAAAGAACGAATGGGTTCTTCCTAAGGGATTAATAAAAGAAGGAGATATTCCGTTAGATGCTGCGATAAGAAGAGTTTCTGAGGAAACAGATATCACAGCTACAATAGTTGAACAGGCGGGCAGGACATATTATGAGTTTTACTCTATTACAAGGCAAAAACCGGTATGTAACCGTATTGCTTGGTATATCATGGAGGCTGAGAACGAAAACTTTAAAATTGCCGAGCCTGATAAATATTCTCAAGGTGGATTCTTTGAAATCACCTCTGCTTTAGATATGATAACGTATAGCCAGGATAAATCCTTGGTAATGCAATCATATAAAAAGCTTTGTGAAAAAAAGGGTAAAAAGCCTGAAATCTAAGCATGTAGGATGAAAGGGTACCCTGAAAGAATCCCCGAGGTTGAATAGTACGACATTGTTCTGGTAGAATTAAGGATGACTATATTAGTCATCCTTTTTAAATGAGGGAGTAAATGTGAAAACCTATAAAACTGTATTGAAGGAAGGACAATTCCTTCTTGAAGAAAAAAAATCTCGTTTTATTTCCAGGGCTAAACCAGTGTTTACAGAACAAGAGGCAATCGATTTTATCCAATCAATAAAATCTACTTGTTGGGATGCAACACATAATTGTTATGCGTATTCGATAGAGACAGAATCTCTCTATCAGCGCTATAGTGATGATGGTGAACCCCAAGGAACGGCTGGGCTCCCAATGTTGGAAGTAATTAAGAAAAAGGGACTTCAGAATGTGGTAGTGGTTGTGACTCGCTACTTTGGAGGTACAATGCTCGGGGCTGGGGGACTTGTAAGAGCATATAGTAAAGCCTGTGCCGGTGGAATTGAGGATGCAAGGGAGATTGTGGTGAAGCCTTGCCATAAACTGAAAATTCCAATAGAATATCATTTGTCAGGAAAACTGCAAAACATGCTTATAAATGAAGGCTTTGTAATATCGGAAACAGAATATACTCATGAGGTTACATTTACCATTTTTTCGCCTTTGGAAGAAAAGGAGAATCTTGAAAACAAGATTAGGGAAATAACCGGAGGGGTACTAAGGCTTGAAGATGCAGGATTTGAAGATATATATATAGATAGTAGAGGAAATGTTTTAGAAGTTAAAAATAATGATAAAAATAAGTAAGAGGGTGTTATTATGGCAGGTCATTCAAAATGGTCAAATATCAAACGCAAAAAGGAAAAGACTGACTCACAGAAGGGAAAAATGTTTACGAAGCTGGGTCGTGAAATAGCGGTAACGGTTCGGGAAGGCGGGCCTGATCCTGCTTCAAACTCAAGGTTAAAGGATGTTATTGCTAAGGCTAAGTCGAATAATATGCCTAATGATTCTATTCAAAGGAGCATTAAAAAGGCTGCAGGCGAAGGTGACGGGGCGAACTATGAAATAATAAACTATGAGGGCTATGGGCCCAGTGGCATAGCAGTTATAGTTGAAACATATACCGATAATCGAAACAGGACAGCAGGAGACATAAGACATTTTTTCGATAAATATGGCGGAAATATGGGCACAACAGGCTGTGTGTCATTCATGTTTAACATGAAAGGCCAAGTTATAGTGGAAAAAGATCCTTCAATTGATGAGGATGATTTCATAATGAGAGCTATAGAAGCCGGAGCCGAAGATATTATTACCGAAGATGAGTATTATGAGATTGTGACAGAGCCTGGTGATTTCTCAGCTGTTTGCGAGGAGTTGGAAAGTGCAGGAGTAGAATCTGCATCTGCAGAAATAACCATGCTACCTACCACATATGCTGAACTTGAAGACCCTGAGGATATTGAAAAGATGGAAAAACTTATAGAAAAGCTTGAAGACCATGACGATGTCCAAAATATTTGGCATAATTGGATCCAAGATTAGGAGGATATACATGGAAGGTGAAAAAGAGCAAGTAATAGGATCTTGTGAATTACAGAAAATATTACCGCATAGATATCCCATGTTACTAATTGATAAGCTTACTTTAGTACCCGATATTGAAAACCATACTCAACTTGAGCCGGGCATGAAGTTAACAGGAATAAAAAATGTGACAGCAAATGAACCTTTCTTTATGGGACATTTCCCCCAAAATCCTATTATGCCCGGGGTTTTAATAGTAGAGGCGCTGGCCCAGTGTGCTTGTGCTGGAGGCCTGCTTTTCGAAGAGAATAAAGGTAAGTTAGGGCTCTTTACTGGCATAGACAATATGAAGTTTAGACATCAGGTTGTCCCCGGCGATACGCTTTTGTTAGAAGTGGAGTTTTTATCGTTCCGAAGAGATATGGGTAAAATTAAAGCTAAAGCTACAGTAGATGGAGCTATTGCTGCAGAAGGAATCCTTAAGTTTGCACTAGTAAAGAACAATTAAACTAGGGGGAATTATGGCTATATATGCAATATCTGATTTGCATTTTTCTCTTGGGGTCGATAAGCCTATGGACATATTTGGATGGGGAGACCATACAAGTAAGATAAAAGATTATTGGAGTAAGAAAATTACCTCTGAGGATTATATTTTGGTTCCAGGCGATATATCATGGGCAATTAATCTACAGGAGGCAAATGCTGATTTCGATTTAATCGATAAATTGCCAGGAAGTAAGATATTGTCTAAAGGAAATCATGATTATTGGTGGAGCACCAGACGTAAATTTGAGAAGTATTGCTCAGAAAAAGGATATAATACTATTAAGGTTTTACACAATAATACTATCGACATTGGCAACTATACAATATGTGGGACTAGGGGATGGAAGTCCCGAGATGATGATAGCTTTAATGAAGAGGATGCTAAAATATTTAATAGAGAATTAGATAGGCTAAAATTGTCTTTAGAAGAGGGGCAAAAAACGGGTAAGGAAATAATCGTAATGTTTCACTACCCACCCTTTGATTCTAAACATAGACCAAACGAATTTGCTCTGATAATAAAGGAGTATGATGTAAAAAAATGTGTGTATGGTCATGTACATAGTAGGTATGACCAAGCTTGGAAGAATGAAATTATTGAAGGGGTACAATACTATTTAGTATCAAGCAATATAATTGAATTTAATCCCATAAGAATTGTTTAATGAAATTCATTTTTATAAACCCTTTTACTTGGAATCAAATACCGCTTATGATACAATAAAATGGTTTATGATACTGTAACAAATATAGGAGGACATACGTATGAGCGTAAAAATCGAGAATACCGAAAAAAATAAGGTAAAGCTAGAGATTGAGCTTGAAGCTGAAATATTTAATGGATGTTTAAATAAAGCATTTAATAAGAACAAATCAAGATTTAATATACCGGGCTTCAGAAAGGGAAAAGCACCTCGCAACGTAGTAGAAAGATATTACGGGGAGCAGGTCCTTTATGAAGATGCAATCAATTATGCATGTGCGGATGCATACGACAATGCTGTTTCAGAAAATGAATTGAAACCTGTTGATAAGCCTGAAATAGACATAGTTCAAATAGGCAGTGGACAAAACTTTATTTTTACCGCTACTGTAACAGTTATGCCAGAGGTTGAATTAGGTGATTATAAAGGCCTTTCGGTTGAAAAGGACGAAGCTGTTGTAACTGATGACGATGTTGAACAAGATCTTCAAAAAGTGCTAGAAAAGCACTCACGACTAGTAGTAGTCGAGGATCGCCCTGTTGAAAATGGTGACACATTGAACATTGATTTCTTAGGCAGTGTTGATGGTGTTCCTTTCGACGGAGGAGAGGGAAAAGACTATGCGCTAGTAATTGGATCTGGGACATTTATCCCTGGATTTGAAGAGCAGCTTATAGGTGCAAATATTGATGATGAAATTGAAGTTAATGTAACCTTCCCAGAGGAATATCATAGCGAAGAACTCAAAGGTAAGGCTGCTGTATTTAATGTTAAAGTTAATGATATTAAGGTTAAGGAGTACCCTGAGCTTAATGATGAATTTGCCTCTGAGGCAAGTGAATTTGAGACCTTAGATGAATATAAAGCTGATATTAGGGTTAAACTGACCGAACAGGCACAGGAAACAGTTGACAGAAAATATGAGGATGATTTAATCAAGAAGGCTGTTGAGAATGCAAACAGTGATATCCCAGAGGTTATGGTAGATAATCGTTTAGACGAGATGTTGCGACAATTTGATATGCAGCTTCGTTATCAAGGAATGAATCTACAGCAATACCTTCAGATGATGGGTATGGAAGTTAGTAAATTCAAATCCGATTACCGTGACAATGCTCTTCAGGATGTGAAGACTCAGCTAGTGTTAGAAAAAATTGCAGAGGTAGAAGATATTATTACTTCTCCTGAGGAATATGAAGCTGAGATAGAGGAAATGTCTAAGCGGTACAATCAGACAGTCGAAGAAATGAAGAAACATTTACGCGATGAAGATATAGAATATATTAAGGATTCAATTGAACGAAAGAAGACCATTAAATTATTGGTTGATAGCTCCAATAAATAAATGCTTTTCTAGCATAGATAATAAAAGGAGGCATATTTATGGCACTAGTACCTATGGTAATAGAACAAAGTAACAGAGGAGAACGCTCCTACGATATTTATTCAAGGCTTTTAAAAGATAGAATAATAGTTTTAAGTGATGAGGTAAATGATGTAACAGCTAGCTTAGTAGTTGCACAGATACTATTTTTAGAGGCTGAGGATCCTGATAAGGACATCCAGCTATACATAAATAGTCCTGGAGGTTCAGTTACATCTGGAATGGCTATTTATGATACAATGCAATATGTAAAATGTGATGTATCTACCATATGTGTAGGTATGGCGGCAAGCATGGGAGCTTTTTTGCTATGTGCTGGCGCCAAGGGCAAGAGATTTGCTCTTCCTAACAGTACAATTATGATTCACCAACCAATAGGCGGCGCAAGGGGCCAAGCTACAGATATAAAGATTCATGCTGAGTGGATTTTGAAGGTGAAGGAACGCTTAAACAAAATTTTAAGCGAAAAGACAGGGCAGCCCCTTTCAAAGATTGAGATTGATGTTGAAAGAGATTACTTCATGGATGCAGCAGAGGCCAAGGAATATGGCTTGGTAGACCAAGTAATGGAGCGTAGAGTAACGGGGTGAAAAAATGGCGCGTTATGATGAAAAGAAACAGGTAAAATGCTCTTTTTGTGGCAAGACACAAGAGCAGGTTAACAGAATTGTGGCAGGACCAGGTGTGTATATTTGCAATGAGTGTATTGAGCTATGCACCGAAATCATTGATGAAGAATTTGACGATGCTGAAGTTGAACATTCCATCGATGAAATTCTAAAACCCCATGAGATAAAGAAAAGTCTAGATGAATATGTTATTGGCCAGGAGAAGGCAAAAAGGACGCTATCTGTGGCTGTATATAACCATTATAAGCGTATCCGTAACCAGGGGATGAGGCTCGATATTGAGCTACAAAAAAGCAATATTATGCTTATTGGTCCAACCGGTTGTGGTAAAACCTATTTGGCCCAGACTCTGGCGAGAATATTGAATGTACCTTTTGCGATTGCTGATGCCACATCATTAACCGAAGCTGGTTATGTTGGCGAAGATGTTGAAAATATACTACTGAAGCTAATTCAGGCGGCCGACTATGATATCGAGCGGGCTGAAAGAGGGATTATCTATATAGATGAAGTTGATAAAATCTCTCGTAAATCAGACAATCCATCAATCACTCGTGATGTAAGTGGTGAAGGCGTTCAACAAGCTCTTTTGAAGGTTTTAGAGGGGACCATGGCATCTGTTCCGCCTCAAGGTGGAAGGAAGCACCCTCACCAAGAGTTTATTCAAATTGATACAACAAATATTCTTTTCATTTGTGGGGGCGCCTTTGACGGTTTAGAGAAGATAATTGAGAGCCGTATAGGCAAAAAAACCATGGGCTTTGGTGCTCAGGTAGATAGCCGTGCCAAGAAGGATGTAGGGGAGCTATTTGAGAAATTGAACCCTCAGGATTTGTTGAAGTACGGTTTAATCCCTGAATTTGTAGGAAGACTTCCAGTAGTTGTTTCATTAAATAAGTTGGATAAAGAGGCCTTAGTCCAAATATTGACGAAGCCGAGAAATGCACTAGTTAAGCAATATAAGAAAATGTTCGAAATGGACGGTGTTGAGCTTGAGGTAGAGGAAGAGGCTTTCGATGCCATCGCTGACAAGGCTCTTGAAAGAAAGATTGGTGCTAGAGGCCTTCGAGCAATAATGGAGGAAATCATGCTTGATGTTATGTATGATATTCCCTCTGCAGACGATGTAGAAAAGTGCATTATTACTAAGGATACCGTACTTAATAATGAGCAGCCAAAGTTAATAAAGGGAGAGCAAAGGAAAAGCCTTCCCCCTGCTAAAAAGAAAAAGAGGGAAATAGATCCAGCATCTTAAGGAATAAAAGCCGTAAGTTTATACATTAGTAAAGTAACAATAAAAAGCTGGTATGAGTGCAAATTGCATCATGCCAGCTTTTCTAATATTTTTATGGTCTAAGATTTAAACAAGAACTATTCTAAGTTAAGGCGTTTAGTCAATACTAGATTAGTGACAATAAAGTAAACAACCGTGAATATAGCTGATAACCCTATTGAAAGCCAAATAAATTCAAAAGGATATTGCATCGGTGTGCCATTCATAAAATAGTTAGGAACGGCATTAGTCATTACCGCGCCTGAAATAAAACTGCCTATAGTATAGATACCTAAAAATGAACCAATTGATGCAAGTATCTTGTGGTTGTTTGAAAGATGCCCCAATGCTATGGACACATATATCAACATGTTACCGGTTACTATGCTAATAATGTAGGCTACAATAAGTTGGATAATAAGATAGTAAGTATTTGCTCCAAGATACCTGTAGATTTCCTGCCACAGTTGCCCAAATTCGCTAAATAATTGGAATAAAGTAATCTCCTGAAGCGCAATTATTATTATTGATATAATAGCCACAATAGAGCTTAAAACTGTCCACATGAGGCTTACAATAGCCTTACTTAAAATATGCCTCCAAGAGTCTACAGGAAGTGTAAACATTAGATATCCTTCTTCTGAAAGAAGATTTTTATAGAATCTCTGTATCATAACAACGAAGCTTACAACAAACATTCCAACTAGAATAATGATGTATAGCGTAAATGTAATACCTTGCGACACTGAAAGAGTATCCGAATTAAAGGTAAAAAGGCTGTTAATAATGGCAAACACTGTTAAGACTAAGTATATTGGTAAGAAATATCTTGATGTAGCCTTAATCTCATACTTTAATAATTTTCTTAGCATTTAAACACCTCCCTAAACAATGTATCTACTGATTTGCCCATTTCATCTCTGATCTTGTCAACAGATGAGGTTAATACATTTTGTCCCTCTTTAATAAAAATAACATCATCAAGAATCTTTTCAACATCTGCTATCAGATGTGTAGAGATAATTACAGCGCCTTCGTTAGAGTAGTTACTAATTATAGTTTCAAGAATATAGTCTCTGGCCGCAGGGTCAACACCGCCAATAGGTTCATCCAATAGGTATAGCTCCGCTTCACGGCTCATGACGAGAATCAGTTGAACTTTCTCCTTGTTACCCTTTGAGAGATTCTTTAACCTCTCCTTGGGGTCAATACTAAGCCTTTTTAGCATATCATAGGCTTTTTCAGGTTTAAAATCTTCATAGAAATCATCGAAGAATTCAATAATTTGGTGAACCTTCATCCAATTATTTAGGTATGTTTTTTCAGGAAGGTAGGATACTATTCTTTTACTTTCGATGCCGGGCTTCTTGCCATCGACAAGAATTTCCCCACTGCTTGGAGTTAAAAGGTCGTTAGCTAGCTTAATTAAAGTGGTCTTTCCGCTTCCGTTGGGCCCTAAAAGACCAATAATCCTACCACGCTCAACGCTTAGATTAATACCTCTTAGAGCATGGATGCGGCCAAAGCTCTTATTTAAATTATTACATTCAAGAATTGCACTCATACTTTCATCTCCTCCAACATTTTGTTAAGAAGGGCGAGCGTTTCCTTCTTTTCAAAACCCATTAGCTGCATTTTGTCTAGGAATTCGGTTATTTGCTGTAAAGCTAGTCGGTTTTTAGCTTGTTTAATCATTTCAACATCCTCCGTAATAGTTCTTCCACTGGTACGATGTGTAATCACTAGTCCGTCTTCCTCCAGCTTGGATAGGGCTCTTTGCATTGTATTTGGATTTACAGAAGCCTCCTGGGCAATATCGCGAACCGAGGGCAATTTTGAACCCGGTGGATATTCGCCTGAAAAGATTTTCAACTCAATTTCTTCAATAAGTTGAATATAAATAGGCCTATCTGATTTTAGGTCCCATGGCATATTATCACTCCCTTGTACTGTTGTATTAAGCTCTTAGTACAATAGTACAATAAAAAATATATTGTGTCAACATATTTTTTACATTGTTATACATATGAATTTATATAAAAAGAGCTGGTATGTCTTGCAAATAGCATTACCAGCTTTTTTCAAACATCAAATAATATCAAAATATTTCATTTGTACTATGAATTCTTAGCAACTTTCAATGTTTGGCGGATAGATTACTCTCCATTCATTTCTGAAGTTATCCATTAGTTTCATAATTCTAATAATTTCGCTATGGGGCATTTCAGGGCATTCAAGCTTGCCTTCCTCGATTGCTCTGACTACTGAGGATACTTCATACTCAAACCCTGTAATTTGCTTTGGAGGAGGGTAAGAGGCTAATTTTTGACGATCGAGATTGTAAACATGTATCATTTCAGGATTGTTAATGTTTTCAACAACAATTGTTCCTTTATCACCATAAACAATACCAAGACGGTCGGTTTGAGCAACTGCGCTAAAATATAATACAGCCATTTCTCCACCTTCAAATAAAAGGGTTATGCTGCCTTGTGCGTCAACTCCACTATTAAAATATGAGCAGGTGGATGTAGAATTAACTATTTTTTTACCGAGTATCATAGATGCAAAATTTAGAGTGTATACACCGACATCTAATAAAGCTCCCCCTGCTAATTCCGGTTTAATAAGTCTTTCTTTATCAGATATTAGATACCCTAGATTGGCTGACAAAAGGCTAATCTTACCTATTACGCCGCTTTCTATTAACTCATTTATAGTTCTAGACATGGGTAAATATCTTGTCCACATAGCTTCAGCAATTAAAAGTTTGTTAGACTTAGCGTAGTTGATTAGCTTTTCAGCCTGAAGAGCATTTACAGTAAAGGCCTTTTCGCATAAAACATGCTTTCCATTGTGTAAACACATCATGGAGTGCTCATAATGATGTGAATGTGGGGTGGCCACATAAACAAGGTCGATTTTAGGATCGCGAAGCATTTCATCATAAGAACCATAGAAATTATGAAAACCAAATTTTTCCGAAAAAGCTTTTGCGCGATCTAAATCCCTAGAGGCGATGCCATAGGGAATGATTTGTGGCATATGAATGACTGAAGAAGCCATTTTTTCAGCAATACTGCCTGCTCCTAAGATAGCAAAATTGAATTGTCTCATTTACTTATGCCTCCTATCTACGTGATAGTATATATAACATTGTAACTATTTGGATGAATATATGTCAACTAATAGAATACAATGCTTTGCATCAAGAACAAATGTTTGTTAGAATTAAATAGTAATTAGATATTTAAACAAATGGGCAAAAATAATTTTACTTGTGTTAAATGTAGCATATGATAAAATTTTCTTTATGGACGAAAAACAGCATGCGAAAGAGCGCAAGAATATAATCAACAGGAGTGAAAAGATGTCTGCCAGACAAAAGAAAAACTATGGAAATGAAAGTATTACATCATTAAAAGGTGCCGATCGAGTTAGATTAAGACCATCGGTTATCTTCGGATCAGACGGATTGGAAGGGTCCCAACATTCGTTTTTCGAAATTCTTTCGAACTCGATAGATGAGGCTAGAGAAGGCCATGGAAAGCTTATTTCTGTAATCCGCCACAAAGATAATTCTATAACAATAAAGGATCAGGGCCGAGGCGTTCCTGTTGACTATAACCAAAAAGAAGAACGATATAATTGGGAATTAGTTTACTGTGAGCTTTATGCTGGTGGTAAGTACGCAAACAATACAGGCGAGAATTATGAATATGCCTTAGGATTAAACGGCCTTGGAGCCTGTGCCACGCAGTATAGCTCTGAGTACATGGATGCCACAGTCTACCGTGATGGATATAAATATGAACTTCATTTTGAAAAGGGCGTCAATATTGGGGGCCTAAAAAAGACGAAGTTTAAATATGATCATACCGGTACAGAACAGACTTGGAAACCTGATCGGGAAGTGTTTACAGACATAAAAATCCCGGCAGAATATTTTAAGGATGTATTAAAAAGACAGGCTGTAGTAAATGCTGGACTAGTTTTTGAGTTTACTGATGAAGAAACCGATACTATCGAAAAATTTTTATATGAAAAGGGCATAGTAGACTATGTAGCTGAGCTTAGTGAAGACAAGGGCTTTACTGGACCTTGTTATTTTGAGGGTAGTGCTAAAGGTAAGGACCGAGATGATAAACCCGAATACAAGGTCAAAATGGAGATTGCCTTTTGTTTCAATAATGAGGTTAATTCAATACAGTACTACCATAATTCTAGCTGGCTTGAATATGGAGGAGCTCCTGATAAAGCAGTAAGAAATTCCTTTGTATATGAACTAGATAAGTATTTAAAAAATAATAATAAATATAATAAAAACGAAAATAAGATTAACTTTACTGATGTTGAGGATAGTCTGATTTTAATAACAAACACGTTTTCGACTATGACAAGCTATGAGAATCAAACAAAGAAGGCAATTAGCAATAAGTTTATTCAAGAGGCCACCACCGACTTTCTAAAGGAACAGCTTGAGATTTATTTAATAGAGAATAAGGATGAGGCAGAAAAAATTGCTACTCAAATATTGATAAATAAGCGAAGCCGTGAATCAGCAGAAAAGGCCAGAGTCGATGTGAAGAAAAAACTTGGTGGTACTATGGATGTATCAACAAGGGTTAAAAAATTTGTTGACTGCCGTAGTAGGGATAAAGAACGCAGAGAGCTTTACATTGTTGAGGGTGATTCGGCACTTGGATCGGTTAAGATGGGAAGAGATAGCGAATTTCAGGCAATTATGCCTGTAAGGGGTAAAATCCTCAATTGTTTAAAGGCAGATTATAATGGAATTTTTAAAAGCGACATTATTGTTGATTTATTAAAGGTAATAGGTTGTGGTGTGGAAATTAAATCAAAGCATAATAAGGATTTAAGCTCCTTTAACTATGACAATCTTAGATGGAACAAAATAGTTATATGTACAGATGCGGATGTAGATGGCTTTCAAATCAGAACTCTTATCCTCGCAATGCTCTATAGGCTTGTGCCCACATTAATTGAGCTCGGAAATGTTTTCATAGCTGAATCTCCCTTGTTTGAAATTACAACAAAAGGGACAACATATTTTGCTTACACGGAGAAGGAAAAAATAGGAATTTTAGCGAAGATAAACGATAAAAAAGTGGCCATACAAAGATCTAAAGGCCTAGGAGAAAATAATCCTGATATGATGTGGACCACAACAATGAATCCCGAAACACGAAGACTTATAAAGGTTATGCCCGATGACATTGAAACTACTCAAGAGTTTTTTGATATTCTTCTAGGCGATAATCTTCAGGGAAGGAAAGACTATATTTCAGAACATGGAAATGAGTATATGGAGTTAATTGATGTTTCGTAATAAGGAGTTTTTAAATTGACGATGAAGAATAAACATATAGAGCAAAAAATAGTTGAAACCTTGAAGGTAAATTATATGCCCTATGCCATGAGTGTTATTGTATCTCGAGCTATTCCAGAGATAGATGGACTTAAGCCATCTCATAGGAAGTTGCTTTATACTATGTACAAGATGGGGCTTTTAAAGGGAGCTAAAACTAAATCAGCCAATGTTGTAGGTCAGACCATGAAACTTAATCCTCATGGAGATATGGCAATTTATGAAACCATGGTGCGCTTGACGACAGGTAATGAAGCTCTTTTGTATCCTTTAGTTGAATCCAAGGGAAACTTTGGAAAGACATATTCAAGGGATATGAGATTTGCTGCGCCCCGATATACAGAGGTTAAGCTCGCGCAAATTTCCGAGGAATTGTTCAGAGATATTGACAAAGACACAGTAGATTTCATGGACAATTACGACGGTACTATGAAAGAACCCGTATTGATGCCGTCTGCGTTTCCTAATATTCTTACAAACCCGAATCAGGGTATAGCAGTTGGAATGGCAAGTAATATTTGCAGCTTTAATATGAAAGAAGTGTGTAACGCAACTATTGCCTACATAAAGAATGATAACATTGACCTTATGAAATATATTAAAGCTCCAGACTTTTCTACCGGGGGCCAGCTTATTCTAAATGAAAAGGATATGCAAAAAATATATTCTACTGGTAGGGGCTCATTTAAGGTTAGGGCAAAATATCGTTTTGACCAGAAAAATAACTGTATTGAGGTTTATGAAATACCGTATTCTACCTCTAGTGAGGCAATAATTGAATCCGTCGCAACAATAATTAAAACGGGAAAAATTAAGGATATAACTGATGTTCGTGACGAGACAGACCTAGCAGGACTCAAAATTACAATTGATTTAAAGAAAAATAGCAATCCTGATGAAATAATGAATAAACTGTATATGATGACCCCACTTTCTGATAGCTTTGGCTGTAACTTTAATATACTTATTGGGCAAAAGCCTATGGTTATGGGAATTTTAGATATTTTAGATTATTGGATTCAGTTCAGAATGGAATGTATTAGAAGAAAGTCATTGTTTGAGATAAAGAAAAAAAGCGATACTCTTCACCTTCTCAAAGGACTTGCTAAAATACTACTTGATATAGATAAGGCTATATCAATAATAAGGAAGACTACTAAGGAAACACAAGTGGTTCCTAATCTAATGAAAGGCTTTGAAATTGATAATCTACAAGCCGATTTTATTGCTGAAATAAAGCTTAGAAATTTAAACAAGGAGTATATTCTTCGCCAAACAGCAGATATTGAAAAGCTCGCTAAAGAAATCGAAGATCTTAAGGACATTGTTGCCCGTGACGAGAGGGTTTTGGATATTATTTGTATGCAGCTAAAGGAGATATCTAAAAAATATGGTCAGGAGCGCAGAACCGAAATAATAAGCGAAGATGATGTAGAGGAGGTTTCTCCCGAAACCTTTATTGAGGACTATAATGTACGGCTGTTTCTAACTAAGCAGGGCTATATTAAGAAAATAACACTTGTGTCTTTGCGTTCATCCGGAGAGCAAAAGCTAAAGGATGACGACTTTATTATGCAGGAGCAAGAAACACGTAACAAAGCCGAATTACTTTTATTTTCTAACAGATGCCAAGTTTATAAGCTTAAAATACATGAGCTTCCTGACACTAAGGCAAGTCAAATGGGCGATTATCTTGAAAATGTTTTGAAGCTTGATGAAGATGAATCAATTATATATATACATGCTACCGATAACTATGAGGGGAATATGATTTTCGGATATGAAAGTGGCAAGGTGGCCAAGGTTCCTATTTCGAGCTATGCAACAAAAACAAATAGGAAAAAATTAGCGAATGCCTATTATGCTAATTCACCCTTAGTTGGAATATACTTTTTGCATCAGGACATGGATTTTGTAGCATATAGTAGTATAAACAAGGTGTTGTTGTTTAACACATCACAGATTACCCCGAAGGCTACTCGAAATTCCCAGGGGGTGGCTGTGCTTAAATCAAAAAAAGGAAGCAGGTTGACTAGAATTATTCCTTTAGAAGAAATAAAGTTTAATAATCCTGAATATTATAGAGCGAACATTCCTGCTATGGGGAAATATATAAAAGCAGAAGACAAAGAAGATACCCAAATAGGCTTATTTTAAGCTTATTAGAATACAAAAGGGCCGCATTATTTATGTAAACAAAATTAATTAAAATTTTGGAGGTTAAAAAATGAAAAAAGGTTGGAAGGTATTTTTATGTGTAGTGCTGGCCATTGTTATAGTTTGTGGCGGCATATTTGTTCTTGCATATGATGAAAACCCGGCTCTAGCTGCTGGACAAACTCTTGATGGGGATTTTATTACTACGGGAACAGAAATTACGAATGATGGCAATGTTCTGGGCGATTTTATTTGCGGAGCGCAGAGCTTAATTAACACAGGTTCAGTTGAAGGCGACCTTATAGCAGGGATATCTATGGCTGATATAGCAGGCGACATACAGGGAAGTGTGCGTATTATTGGCAGTGAGATTAATCTTTCCGCGCTAGTGGAAAGAAACGTAATGGCCGTAGCTAATAAAGTAGTTTTAGATAAAGACTCATATATCGGGAAAAATGGGTATATCTTTGGAAGTACTGTTATATCTGAAGGAATAGTTAAAGGTGATTTAACCTTATCGGGGCAAAATATAACCTTATCGGGTACATATGAAGGCAATGTAAAAGTAAATACTACTGGTGGTGAGAATGCAACGTTTAAGCTGCTTCCTGGTACCGTTATCAAAGGTAAGTTAACCTATCTGGGAGTAAATAATTATGAATTGCCGGCAGGCGTCATGGTAGGTGAATATGAGTTTGTTAAAATTGAGCCTAGCATCCAAGCTAAGCCCACATTTACAATTCGCAGTATAATTAGAACACTCATTGCTATGTTAATATATTACTTGTTTGCATTATTGATTTATAAATTGTTCCCTAGGTTTTTTGCTCAGTCTGGGCAAATTATTGGAACCCAGCCTCTAAATGTTGCAGGGCTTGGTATTGCTACATTTGGATGTCTTGTTGGAGGAGCAATCATATTGATAATACTCCTATTTATTATTGTGTTAATTACTAATTTTTCGGTATTTGCATATTTATTATTGGTTTATGCTTTTATATTAGTTATGATTGGTTTGTTGGCAAGTATTCCAGTATCAATCTGGCTTGGAAATACCGTATCTAATAGAAAAGGAAGTGTCCCAGGTAGCTTGGCCATAGGCCTTGCGATTATTACAGTTGTTAACCTACTTTTAGAATATTTAAACACTATCTCAGCCATTTCAGGCATAGTAGGAGTTATTTCGTTTATAGTAGAAGTAGCGATTTGGGTATTTGGAGCTGGCGCCGTAATAAAAACAATTTTTGCTATAGGAAAAGCTGCAAATATGCAGGCTGAAGCAGAATATGTCGAAAAGCCTTTTTCAACTAATTATGATACTAATTATGATACGGCAACTATAAATGATTCGTCCTATTATAGCAATACAGATTATGATAATTCAGATGATAATAATTCAGATGATACACCACAGTAGAAAAACAACAGTATTTTTATTGACATAAAGAGAAACATAACTTGAGTAGATAATAAGGAGCTTAACTTAAATTAACACTGTAATAGCTGTCAATTTAAGTTAAGCTCCTTATTTTTCTGTACAAATCATAAGATATTTGATATTTTGTAGTAGAGGGTTTCCCACTGAATTATTAGTAGGATAATTAGATTATATGGATAATAGCGGCTTAGTCGCAAGTAAAAGGATGATTAGATTATATGGATAACGGTTTAGGTGCAAATATTAAAAGAGGGCTTAAAATTTCTTATGATTATATAATATGTTTTTTTATATTTCTTGCTCTATCCACGCCTATTATTACATTTACAAGTGAAAAAACTGCTAATTACATAAGAATAGTATCCTTTGTGGTGTTTATAATTTTAGTATGTATGATTTATGTGAACACACGTAATTTTGGAATTAAAGAAAATAGACCGCAGTATGATATTAATTCTAAACCATATAAGGGACTTTTATACGGAGTTATTGGAACTCTTCCTCTTATTGTGGTGCAATTAATAATAATTGCTTTAAAGCTACCTGAGGGTACTGAAACTTTTCATAGAAGACTATATCAAGGTTTTTC
>CAYMAE010000023.1:0-6289 GCA_964388375.1 uncultured Ruminiclostridium sp. | reverse complement strand
TACGTGAGGATGGGATATAAGTGATATTATTGGTTAAGAGGAAAAATGCAGCTTTAATTCTGCTTATACTATTTTTATCAATTGCTATATTCAGTATTGATGGGGGCGTAGACCCCATGACTGAGACGACCGCAAAGGAAAAAGTAGGGCCTGTAGTAGTTGTGGATGCAGGTCATGGGGGAGAAGACCCAGGAAAAGTTAGCAGTTTCTCAAGCATGGCAGAAAAGGATCTTAATCTAAGGATTGCTCAGCTATTAAAGGACCAACTTGAGCAAGATGGCTACACGGTTATAATGACTAGAACTGAAGATAAACTTAATTATTCAGGAGCAACAGAGATTTATCAAAAAAGAAAGCAGGATCTTAATGCTAGGAAAAAAACAATTGATGAAAGTGGTGCAGATATTGCTATAAGCATCCATATGAATGCATTCACAGATTCAAAATACTTTGGGGCACAGACCTTTTTCCCACCATCTTCAACAGATAGTGAGAGATTGGCAAAGAGTCTACAGAACTCATTAATTTCGGGTTGTGACCCAACAAATAAACGTACTGCTTTATTAAAGCAAGAAAGAATTGTATTGTTTAGGAACTTAAAGGTGCCTACTGTCCTGATAGAATGTGGTTTTTTATCTAATGAAGCCGAAGAAGCAAAACTGAAAACACTTGAGTATCAAGAGCTTATAGCAAAGTCTATCAAGCAAGGTATAGATAGTTTTTTCGGAAAACAGTAATATGAAATTAAAATTGACCGATAATAGTATTAAGTGTATAAATATTTTACAAAAGATGGAGTGTGCTTGGTTATGTACATACAATATTGTTTGATTGCAATTGTGACAATATTAGTTATTTGTCTTCTTGTTTATTATTATATGAAAAAGAATAATCAAGCAAACAAGAAGAACACGGTGAATCTAGTACTATGCACAGTTGTTACAGTACTTACTGCAGTATTGACACCTCCTTTAGCAAAGGTTTTTGTAAGGGAGTTGTCTTTTCCTATACTCGGGGCAATTATTACTACAGTGATACTGTTTATTTGCTTGATATGTGCATTGTTTTACCTATTAGAGCCCAAACTTTATAAGCTATATGGAGACGAATCCACCGACACGCCAGATGAAACCGGTAAGGATGATACGGCAGCAATAGAAAGTTCTTCTCAACAAGAAAATTTAACTATAGTAGCTCAACAAGAAGAGGAAGAAACGCCTCAAATAGAGTACCAAGATGACGATAGCGAGCTTCAATTAGAATCTCAAGAAAATGAAGACGCACTTCAAATAGAGTACCAGGAAAACGATAGCGAGCTTCAATTAGAATCTCAAGAAGACGAAGAAGCTATAGACCATATTGTTTCACTGCAGGATTTGCCTACAATTCCCTACACATCTGAGAAAACCGAAAGCTTGGAAGAAACTGAAGAAGCAATCGAAGCTTCTGATGAAAGTTCAACCCAGCCCATTGAAACGAGTAAAGAGTATTCTATAGATAATCGCGAGGACATTTTAGAAATTTTAGAAAGAGCTATGGACGATAAAGACAGTAATGATTATCAAAGTGCTATCAAGGCATACGAAGCTGCTTTAGTTCTGAAGCCTGAAAAAGAAGTGTGCTTTTTAATAATACTTGATTTGTGTTCATTGTATAAAATGACAAATCAGAAAGAATTAGTGTATAATTTGTTAGCCTCAAATCCTTGTGAATTACTGGATTCTGATAAAAAAGCAGATATTATACGAAATATTAATATATAATTGAGAATTAATTGTTGATATAAACAAATTTTACTGATATTATTATATTTGATGTTTCATCATATTATATGAAGTTATGTCTAATAAAATGTATCCATAAGGGGGTAGCTGGGATGAAGACTGCTCAGCAAATTATCGGATTGCCGGTAGTGAGCATTATTGACGGTAATGAAATAGGCAAGGTCAAGAATGTCATTATAAATGCATTAAAGGGCACTATCGATTTTTTCGTCATAGATAGTGGAGTAAGGTCACTTTCAGGAGGAGTAATTCCTGCCGACAGAGTGCTAGGTATTGGCGAATATGCTTTAACCATTCTACAGCCCGACGATATAAGCGACATAGTAAAAATTCCTGCTGCCATTGAACTTATGCAAAAGAATATAACCGTAAGAGGTACAAGGGTTCTGACCCAAAAAGGTAGCCTACTAGGTGAGACAGGCGATATTATTGTTAATGAACAAGACGCATATAATATCACAGGAGTTGAGTTTGTTCCTGCTGACTCATCTATAAAATCTGGAATAATTCCTAGAAGTAGCATTATTACCTTTGGTAAGGATTTGCTAGTGGTGCAAGATGATTTTATTGATCAACTAATTGAATCTACGAATGCTATTCAGGAAGTGCTTGGAGCAGAAAAAAAAAATATTAGATTAGAGGAAGAAAAACCCACTAATGGTATTATTCTTCCGGAGGAAGTAAGCCAAGAGGTAGCTAAAGAGGTAGCTCTTGAAATAGTCCAAGAGGCTCGTGAGGAAGCTAAATCTGATATTACAGAAATAAGTATTGATCGAGACCTGGAGATTTCCTTTGAAAGTAATGAAGAAGCGGTGTCCACGGTGGAGCTTGAAACCGAGACTCAAATCGGCACAGATACTGTTGAAATTACTTCAATGAATGATACAGAAACAGAGCAACCATTAACCTCGGCGGACCTTTTTGAAGAGAGACAGAGACAGTTTCTTATAGGCAAAAAGGTTACAAAATCAATCTATGACTCCGACGGTGGAGTAATAATAAATAGTGGAGATCTCATTAGCGAAGAGATTATAGAAAAAGTAAAAGCTAATGGCAAGATTATTGAATTAGTTATGAATTATGAAGAATAAAATGAAACGGGTCAGGGAAACCTGACCCGTTTCTCTTAATGAGGAAAGACGAATAATGAAACTACTACATAAATACACCTGGGTGTTCTTAATTATTATACTAATAGCTGCAGGGGTTGGGGCAGGAATGCTGTCGCTTTCGCTTTCTGATGCAGATCAGACAGTCGATAATGTAAAAGTTGGAGACACATTACTAAACAACATTTCCATAGAAGATGCAAGGCTAATAATTAATCGTTACTATGGCGAGTTGAGTAAAAAGGGTGTCCTTGCAATCGAGATTGACGAAATTCCTTTCACTATCCCATATTCAGATATAGATGTAGACTTCGATATTAATAAAACCATGGAGTATTTAGCAGCTCAGCTTCCTCAGAATAGCATGGAACAATATTTCCATGTCACTTCAAGCGAGAATAATATTACGCCCATTTTCACCTATAATTCAGGCAAACTAGTAAGGCGTTGTGAAGAAATTTTTTCACACTATGAATTTGAACCAGTCTCAGAAAGCTATAGAATTGAAGACGGTGCACTGAAGATATTATCTTCCAGTCCTGGAATAGATATTGATTATAAGCTTTTGGAACAGGAACTCGGAAATAGAATATTAAATCACGATGAAATCCTAAAGATAAACACAAACAACTCTTTAATATTTGTAAAAGTATTCAATGATTCAGTCTATGATGAAAATTTTGATACAATTGCAAACAAAAGTAGTGTCGAATATGATTCGAATCTAAGAGAAAAAACGGAAAGCGTATTTGCAAGCTTTGATAATGTTCTTGTTGAGGATGGCAAGGAAATAAATATGAGTTCTTTGATAGATTTTTCTCAATTTGACAATGATATGGAACGAGATTTATTAAACCGATTAGCAAGCACGCTTTATCAAGTAGCATTACCTCTGGATGGAATTAAGGTATTAAATCGTAAGCCAGCCGAAAGACCGGTATCCTATGTGCGTCCAGGACTCGAAGCTGTTATTGAGGGTGAAGAGGCTAACCTTGTATTGCAGAATGAAACAGGAAGCGATCTCTTGATATTAGCTGAAATATCCGATAAGCAGTTTAAACTATATATTGTTTCTCCAGGTGCTGTTAAAACTGGCGCCCTGGTGGTTGAGGAAAGGGATTATATCCCCCCCTCAGTTATTACTATAGTTAATGAATCCATGTCTCCTAATGCAACGAGAGTTGTTTCGGATGGCGTTCCAGGCTTCACGGCTAGTGTTACTCGTGTTGTTGACGGAATTAGTCAAAACATATCGCAGGATAAATATCTTCCTATCAGCAAGACTATTGAAACAGGCGCAAAGCCTGAACACACAGGCTCTAAATAGAAGCCAAATGTCCGTATGAGGGTATTACCATCACTTGCAGAAATGATGGTTGCCAATTTTAACTACAAGTGGACGACTCCAAATCCACTTGCTTGTGGCCGTTGCAGGATTGAAATAATAGATGCAGCCATAGGACGGATCCCAACCATTTAACGCATCACGCGCCGCTCTTATGGATGTGTTGTTCGGAGCAAGATTAATTTGTCCATCGCCTACCACATCAAAAGCACCGGACTGATATATCACTCCTGCTATGGTGTTAGGAAAGCGGCTATCTTCGACCCTATTTAGTACGACTGCGCCTACTGCGACCATTCCCTCATAAGGTTCACCACGCGCTTCGCCATGGATTAAACGTGCCAACAAATCAAGGTTTTTATTAGTTGTGGCACTTGTTCCTGTGGGTAGCCCCAAAGCATATAAAGTAGCTTTACCTGCTATTCCGTCTACTTTAAGCCCGTTTCTACTTTGGAAATATCGGACGGCTTGGTATGTTTGATAGCCATATATACCATCAACCCCTCCTTTGTAATATCCCCAAGCCTTGAGCCTCGTTTGGATTTTTGTTACTTCGCTTCCTCTTGAACCATAGTATGATATGGCGGCTCTACTCTCATTAACCCTTTCCACTTCGCTATTTGTAAGAATAATGCCTGAAGCAATAGTTGCGACTATAATAAAATAGACCCATGCAATTTGTAATCGTCTTTTCATGAGCACCTCCAAAATGAGTATCCATGAAAAGCATTTGCATTAGGCCAAAAAATATACATTTAATTTTAATTACTGCACAGGGGATTCCAATAATTTTAACAAGTGCAGGTCACCCAATCATGATAAAAATATCACTACAAGTATTCCTACCAGAAGCAGGTCACAATCATTACCCTCTAAAAGAAGCAGAATGATAAGAGCAATGAGTATGATATCATCCTGCCTAATATTATTTAAAAACGAGGGTAAAGATGGTCGTCGGTCATAAAAAATTGGTGAACGGGCTGTCGAAGTCTGATGAGAGCATTCGTCAGCTTCATAAGGCAGAGGAATGTCATTTAGTCCCCTTGGTTCCACTTACTTTCACCCTTTCGTAGTATGATTTATGGTTGGAGAGATAGTACTTAAAATACTCATTACCTTTAATAATTGAATAGCTCCCCCTATACGCTGTTGGCGCTGAGGCCCTAAAAATGGTTGTACTGAATTTAATAGAGTGATTCTAGAATCCCTGACATTATTAAACATACTCATCATTTCGCCGGCCTTCGATATTACCTCTAGGTTAGAACCGAAATCACGATTGGCATTGTAATCATGGTTTGGACTAGCATCGCTGCCTAAATTCCGATTGGCATCATGATTAGAAGGCGAGGATGGTGTGTAATTTACATCTACTTTGTCCGAGGAATCATTAGCAGTATTTTTCCTACTTGCACCTGATTCCTGAGGCATAATATTATCCACTATATTTTTAAGACTTTCTGTATCCGAAACTCCGAACATATCGGCAATTTGCTTAAGCTTTTTATCAAGATCATCAGCCATAAACTCCACACCTCCTAATTTATTTTAGTAAGGATTTAAGCTTTTGAGCAATTATTACTCCATCAGGACCAAGGACATTAATTAGTTTTTCAAAGTCGCGTTCAGTCACTCTGTTTCTAATTTCGTCCATGCTAATTCCCATCTGACTAAGTTTATTCATATCAAATTCATCAATTTTATCTAATATTTCTTCAGTATCTATATTGCCAAGCTTTTTTCGTAGCTCCCTAGGGTCCTCGTTTCTTAGCATTTCTAGAGCCTTTTCAAGTTTTTTCTTTTGAATATTCCCGCCTAATTTATCAAACATATTATAATCAGCCATATCACACAAGTAGAACCCTTAAATAACCATCAAATAAACTAGTATAATTTGTTTGTTGGCTATGGATTCTCACAACTCCTAAATTCATTATCTCTTTCAATTGTATGCAAAGGGGCTTGTATTGTTGCATAATATATTAGTACATTTAGTAACACAGGAGGACGGTTCTCTTGTGTTCCCACAGGTAGCTGCCGCAAGAATCTCA
>CAYMAE010000022.1:0-38161 GCA_964388375.1 uncultured Ruminiclostridium sp. | reverse complement strand
TGCCCATTTCTCACCAAGCATATGAGATTCTATTTAACGATAAAGACTGCAAAACTGCGGTTTATGAACTTATGACCAGAAGTCGCAAACATGAGTCCGAGGACATCGGCTGGTAGCGAAGCGGAGGAATGTCACTTACCGAGACAATTGAACATATAGAGGTAGGTGCTTAGAGGCTTGTGGAGTGAGATTCTTGCGGCAACTACATGGCAGCATTATGCTGTGACAGTCTACGCGAATAAAACCGCTGGCTATGTCATGCGTGAGCGCAGCCACGGATGGCGGAGCGCCGCGAATAATAACGGATGATATGTCTGAGCGGCACGTATGACTAGCCAGCGGTTTCTTGACATTGACATTGATAATTTAAACTGCTCTCGTATTGTTCTGCTTATTGTGATGTAAGTTCAAAAAAGCAAGAGGGTAGCCTCTTGCCTTTCTAAAGTTTGTTTTATATGTTGTAATATGTGCTATACCGTTACATTCTTGCCTACGATGAGTGGCCACTGTGAGTCGCCGTTTAGGACTTTACCGTCAGAGATTGTGACACCCTTATCCAGAATACAATAACGTAGGTTGGCATTTGAGCCAACGACGGCACCTTGCATAACCAAGCTGTCCTTTATATATGCGCCCTTCATTACGCGGACGCCACGAAATAGGATGCTATTTTCAACTGTTCCCTCAATTATACAACCATCTGCTACAATCGAATTATGAATACTTGCTTCCTCGTTATACTTTGCAGGTGGCTCATCCTTTACTTTGGTGTAGACCTTATTGCGGCCCATAAGTAGCTCCTGTCTGACCTTGGGATTTAATAGCTCCATATTAGTTTTATAGTAAAGCTGGATGCTACTAAGAGGACGCCAATAACCATTGTACATATAAGAGTATATTTTAAGAGTATCAGTCCTGCGGACAATAATATCTTGAACAAATTCGGTCAAGCCTCGAGCTGCACTTTCCTCCAATAGTTCAATTAGGAAGTCTCTCCTTAAAATGTATATGGCTAAGGAGCCAATAGATGATTTTGGATTTGGTGGCTTTTCCATGAAATCGATCACACGGCCATCATCTGCTAACTGAACCATTCCCAACTGCTTTTGGTCTTCGCATGATAAGTCGTCCATATTTCTACATGCCACGGTAATATCAGCATTTGAATCAATATGCTGCTCAAGCATTGGGGTGAAATCCATATTATAGATAGCATATCCTTGGGCAATTAAGACATACTCCTCATCACTTCTATATAGAAAAGTAATATTGTTATACATGGCATCGGCTGTGCCTTTGTACCAACCAGTACCGTATTCAGAAAGATATGGAGGAAAGATAAAGAGTCCTTCGTTTTTCCTGTCCAAATCCCATTCCTTACCAGACCCTAAGTGGTCCATCAAAGAACGGTAATTATACTGAGTCAATACACCAACATTAGTGATTCCCGAATTGACCATGTTTGAGAGGGTGAAATCAATTATTCTGTATTTCCCTCCTATAGGTACGGCGGCTATAGACCTCTCTAATGATAGTTCCTTTAACCGATTGCTTTTTCCACCGGTTAATATAATTCCCATTGTTGACTTCATTCTTCTCCGCCTCCTTTCATAACATATCCTCCTGAGGGAATGATATTGGTTTCAAAATCATGGGGAGTAATATAATTATCCACAACAACATTCTTGCCTAGCGTAGTATTGTTTGGGATGACTGTGTTAGAGCCTATTACAGTCGTGCTTGTATTATAAACTTTTGGGTTAAAGGTGTTTTCTGCAAATTCACCGATACCACATCTCACATTATTTCCAATAACACTGGTTTCACCAATGATGGTGTTATAGATTTCGACATTAGATCCGATTAGGGCTTCAGACATTACTATTGAATCTTCTATTACAGTGTTTTCATTGACTGTTACACCAGGAAAAATAACTGACCTTCTTACAGTTCCATATATCATGCATCCCTCTGCAATAATTGATTTCTCAACTTTTCCATTATCTCCGATAAAATGAGGAGGATAGACAGGGTTTGGAGTATAAATTTTCCAGTATGGGTCAAATAAATTAAAATCGGGGACTCGTTCTGTTAAATTCATATTAGATGACCAATAAGCATCAATCGTACCAACATCGCGCCAATAACCATCGAATTTGTAGGCGAACAAACGCTTATTATCTTCTAGCATTGTCGGTATAATATTCTTTCCAAAATCATGGTGAGAGGAGCTTTGGCTATGATCGCGGATAAGATATTCTCTTAAAAGATCCCAAGTAAAAATATAAATACCCATAGAGGCCAATCTGCTCTTTGGATTTGCTGGTTTCTCCTCAAATTCATATATAGAATTATCTTCATGAGTATTCATAATTCCATATCTACTTGTCTCTTCCCAGGGAACTTCAATTACAGATATAGTAGCATCGGAGTTATTCTTTTTGTGATAATCAAGCATTTTTGAGTAGTCCATTTTATAAATATGGTCCCCCGAGAGAATAATTACATATTTAGCAGACAAAGAGTCTACATAATGAATATTTTGATAGACAGCATCAGCGGTTCCAGAGTACCATTCTCCTTTTTCAGTTCTCATGTATGGAGATAAAGATGTCACTCCACCACTCATTCGGTCAAGGTCCCATGGTTTACCAATACCGATATGGTTATTAAGAGCTAAGGGCTGGTATTGAGTTAAGACGCCAACAGAGTCTATACCTGAATTAATGCAATTACTTAATGTAAAATCAATTATGCGATATTTTCCGCCATAGAGAACAGCGGGCTTAGCAATACTTTGTGTGAGCACACCTAGCCGGCTACCTTGCCCTCCGGCCAGTAGCATAGCCACAATTTCCTTTCGAATCATATGCCTTCCTCCTACAAAATGTTCTATTTATTATATACCCTGTTAAATGTAATAAATCAATTCTTTTATAAAATAAGTAATTAGATATTGAATTATGTAAGGAAAGTAGATATAATAACAGTGAAGGTCAAAGAAAGTCAAAGCGGTTGGCTGGGAGGGATAAATATGAAATTTCGTGATTATTATGAATTACTAGGAGTTAAGAAGGACGCCTCTCAGGAGGAGATTAAGAAGACCTATCGTAAGTTAGCAAAAAAATATCATCCGGATGCAAATCCCGGAGATAAAAGCGCTGAGGAAAAGTTTAAGGAAATAAATGAAGCTTACGAAGTCTTAGGAAATGAAGATAAAAGAAAAAAATACGATAAGTTCGGAAATGAATTTGATTTTGCTAATGGATATGATTTTGATCCTTCTAAATATGGTTATAACAATGGAAATGTCCGTTACGAATATAGAGGAGCGGGAGCAAACGGTTTTAGCGACTTCTTTGATATGTTCTTTGGTGATGGGGGGATAAATCTAGATAGTATATTTTCCTCAAGCGGAAGGAATGGTTTTTCTTCAGCCAGATATTCACCTAATGCTGCGAGAGGAAGCGCAAGTGGCTTTAATCAGAGTATCAGAGGTGAAGATAAGGAAGCCGAAGTAAAAATATCTGTATTAGATGGATTGAAAGGTGCTGAAAAGCATATCACAATTGAATCACCAAATGGAAGGAAGACTCTTTCTGTTAAAATCCCTAAAGGAATTCAGCCAGGAGGCAAAATCCGTCTAAGCGGACAGGGAGGAAAGGGACGAAATGGTGCTTCTAACGGAGATTTATTATTAGTAGTTAAATTTAAGGAGGATGAGTACTCTTTACATGGTTATGATATCCACCAAAATGTTGAGATTATGCCTTGGGTTGCTGCTTTAGGAGGAGAAGCGAAAGTTCAGACTCCTGAGGCGAAGATAATAGTCAATGTTCCTAAGGGAATCAGAAATGGCGGTAGTATTCGCATTCCGGGCAAAGGATACCATAATTCGATAGGGGGAAGAGGAGATTTGTTCATAAAAGTAGGCATAAATAATCCACGTAACTTGAATGAAGAGCAATTGAACTTATATAAAGAATTAGAAAAGTTAGATAATGAAGTACAGTAGAATAACGAGGTGATAATTGTATGAATTTTGAGAAGTTTACCGCGAAAGCCCAGGAGGCAGTTGTAGTCTCCCAGCAATGGGCAATAAAATTAGATCAGCAACAGGTTGATGGCGAACATCTTGCAATGGCCCTTGTCGAGCAAGAAGAGGGCTTGGTTCCGCGTATATTATGGGGTCTTGGAGTAAACCCAGAAGATATTATACTAGAACTAAAAAAGATGCTGGATGCGCTTCCCAAAGTATATGGAAGTGGCAATTCAAATGTCTATGCTACAAGAAAATATAATCAACTTCTTTTATCTGCTGAGGAAATAGCCAAAAAGATGAATGATGAGTATGTCAGTGTTGAACATCTGTTTTTAACCCTTCTTGATGATAAAAAGAGTTTAACATCTCAAATGCTTAAAAACTATGGCGTTACATCTGAGACATTTAAAGAAGCTATAGCAAAAATCAGGGGAAATCAAAGAGTTACTAACCAGAATCCAGAAGTGGATTTTATGGCTCTTGAAAAGTATGGCTGCGATTTAGTTGATTTAGCAAGAAAGGGAAAGCTCGACCCTGTTATAGGACGAGATGCCGAGATTCGGCGTGTAATAAGAATTTTATCGCGCAGGACAAAGAATAACCCTGTTCTAATTGGTGAACCTGGAGTAGGCAAAACAGCTATTGTTGAAGGTCTTGCTCAACGCATATTAAAAGGTGACGTCCCTGAGACCCTAAAGAATAAGATTCTCTACTCTCTTGATATTGGCTCCTTAGTTGCGGGTGCAAAATTTAGAGGAGAGTTTGAAGAAAGACTAAAAGCAGTAGTAAAAGAGGTTCAGGCCTCGGACGGTCAGATTATACTCTTTATTGATGAACTTCATAATATCGTAGGTGCAGGAAAGGCCGAGGGCTCAATGGATGCAAGTAATATTCTTAAACCCATGCTAGCCAGGGGGGAGCTTCATTGTATCGGCGCAACTACACTTGATGAATATAGGGAGAATATAGAAAAGGATGCTGCTTTAGAAAGAAGGTTTCAGCCTGTATTAGTTGATCAGCCCACGGTTGAGGATACCATTTCAATATTAAGGGGACTAAAGGAAAGATTTGAAATTCATCATGGAGTGCGTATAACTGATAGTGCAATTATTGCCTGCGCAACACTTTCAAATAGATATATTTCAGATCGTTTTCTTCCAGATAAGGCTATAGATTTAATGGATGAAGCTGCTTCTATGTTAAGGATGGAGATCGACAGCATGCCCGCTCAATTAGATGAGATGATGCGAAGAATAATGCAGCTAGAAATAGAGCAACAGGCACTGAAGAAGGAAGATGATAAAGCTTCAATGGAACGTCTTGAGGACATCGAAGCTGAAATTGCAGAACTCAAGGAGACTGCTGACACTATGAAAGCACAATGGGAGCTTGAAAAAGAACATATCAAGCGCGAGAAGGATATTAAGGCCGAAATTGAGGAGGTTAAGCTTCAGATTGAGGAAGCAGAGAGAAACTATGACCTTGAAGCTCTTGCCAGGCTTAAGCACGGCAAACTACCTGACCTTGAGAATTCTATTTCCTCGGAAAAGCAGAGACAGACCAATATCTCAAGTCGCATGCTTAAAGAGGAGGTTACTGAAGATGAAATCGCTGACATTGTATCAAAGTGGACAGGCATTCCTCTTACAAGACTCATGGAGCAGGAAAAAGTAAAGCTTCTTAACCTTGATGACACTCTCCATGAAAGGGTTATCGGTCAAGATGAGGCTGTAACTGCCGTTTCAGATGCTGTGCTTCGTGCTAGGTCAGGATTAAAGGATGCAAATCGTCCAGTTGGTTCCTTTATATTCCTAGGTCCTACAGGTGTTGGTAAAACTGAGCTTGCAAAAGCTTTATCGGAGGCTCTATTTGACTCGGAAGTGAATATGGTACGTATAGACATGAGTGAATACATGGAAAAGCACTCAGTGGCTAGGCTTATTGGGGCACCTCCTGGATATGTGGGATATGAGGAGGGAGGCCAGCTTACCGAGGCGGTCAGAAGAAAGCCATACAGTGTAATACTCTTTGACGAAATAGAGAAGGCTCATCCCGACGTGTTTAATATTCTGCTTCAAATTTTAGACGACGGTAGGCTTACCGATAGTCAGGGTAGAATAGTAGACTTTAAGAATACGGTTATTATTATGACATCAAACATAGGAGGCTATATTCTTCTGGAGAACTCTGGTACTGATGGAGAGATAGATGATGTAACAAGGCAAAAAGTTATGACAGAGCTGCGTATGGGCTTTAGACCTGAATTTTTAAACAGAGTAGATGACATAGTCATCTTCAAACCTTTGACAAAAGACGAGGTTAAGCAAATAGTGAAACTTGTTATTAATGCTTTAGCAAAGAGACTTGAAGAAAGAGAAATAAATATCGAGATCACTGATGCCGCACTTGATTATATTGTTATAAAAGGATGGAATCCTGAGTACGGTGCGAGACCGGTTAAGCGATTTATTCAAAAGATAATTGAGACTGAAATCGCAAAGCAGATTGTAAAGGGTTCCATAGCAGAAGGAGATACGGTGTTGGTTGATTGTGGGGGCGAGGAACTGGTTATAAAATGAAATTAAAAAAGGAGAGCGATTGCTCTCCTTAAATTCTGATTAGTATCGGGGTCCTCTATTGCTATTTCTTTGTTGTTTTCTGGCCCTTCTGCAATCAGGACATCTCTGCGGTTCGTTCTCGAAACCCTTTTCTTTGTAGAAAGCTTGCTCGCCTTCTGTGAAAATGAAATCAGCTCCGCAGTCCTTACAGGTAAGTGTCTTGTCTCCCATGATAATGAAATCCTCCTTAAATTTTCCGGATTATACCTTTTTTGAACGTGACCCTTAATCCAGAAACTACAGGAGAGGGTAGAACAAGAAATCAGTATTAATCCAAACGGAAATATAAAACTTTACCTGTAGTATAACATTAATTGCAGAAAAAACAAGAGGTAAAGAAAAATAAATTTGCTTTTTGTAATTCTGTTTGTAATCCTCTATATATGCACGATTAACCAATATCTAATAAAGACTTTTTCAAACTGGCAATTAAGTGGTACAATTATTCGTATAATATAGTTGTGTAAGGAGGATATTACATGCCAAGAGCCGAATCTGCCGCTGATATGCGCGGTTATGAACCAGAAAAGCTTGTAATGCTTGCTGTTCAGGCTAGGAAAAGCGCCTATGTTCCGTATTCGAAATTTCATGTGGGTGCTGCTCTAGTTGCTGATAATGGTAAAATATATACAGGTTGCAATGTGGAAAATGCCTCCTATGGAGCCGCTATATGTGCTGAAAGAACAGCAGTTGTTAAAGCAATATCTGATGGAGCAAAAAAAATATTAGCCTTTGCTGTATCAAGTGACAGCAATAGGCCTACAATGCCTTGCGGTATTTGCCTGCAAGTCATAAGTGAGTTTTCTGCCCCAGAAACGCCGCTTTATTTGAGTAATCAGAGTGGTAGTTTTGAAACCTATAGATTTGATGAATTATTACCCAATGCATTTAAACAAAGTGATATGGAGGATGTTAAATAAGATATGGCATTTAAATCAGGATTTATTACCATTATAGGAAGACCAAACGTTGGAAAATCTACCCTGCTAAATCTTTTAACAGGGGAAAAGGTGGCTATTATGTCTAATAAGCCACAGACAACTAGAAATGCAATACGTACGGTGTTGACCACTGATGATTATCAGATGGTATTTGTAGATACCCCCGGTATGCACAAACCCAAAAACAAGTTGGGGAAATATATGATGAAGGAAGTATACAATTCTTTTGAGGATGTTGATATAATTCTTTTCATGGTAGAAGCTACCGATAAGAAAATAGGTAAAGGGGATTCTAAAATAATTGAGGAGCTTGGAAAAGCTGGAGCTCCAGTCATTTTACTCATAAACAAGATAGACTTAGTAGAAAAAGAGGATTTGCTACCCTTAATTGCTCAACTTGACCAATCTTATGAGTTTGATGAGATAATACCGGTAAGTGCTCTTAATAATGACACTAAGAGTCAAGTACTAGAATCCTTATATAAGCTTCTTCCAGAGGGAGAAATGTTTTACCCTGAAGATATGCTTACAGACCAGCAATCTAGAGTTCTTGCTCAGGAGCTTATTAGAGAAAAACTCTTGCAACTATTGTCAGATGAGGTTCCACATGGCATCGGAATCGAGGTTATATCATTTAAAGAAGATAGTAATAATAATATGATATATATAGATGCCGATATATATTGTGAGAAAAAATCACATAAGGGCATAATAATTGGCAAGGATGGTACTATGCTCAAGAAGGTTGGAACCATGGCAAGACAGGATATGGAGAAGTTATTCGATTCTAAGGTGTTCTTAAAGCTTTGGGTAAAGGTTAAGGATGACTGGAGAAACAGTGATTTTATGCTTAATGAGCTTGGGTACAAGGATAAAGATAAATAGGAAGTGAAGATGGCTTTAGTAAAGATAAAAGGGCTTATATCAAAAGAAATATCATTTAGCGATAACGATAAAATGCTTACTATTATTACCGAAGATTTAGGGAAAATATCAGTAATGGCGAAGAATGCCAAAAAGAATGGAACCCGTGCATGCTATGGTACTCAGGTACTAACCTATGGTGAGTATATTTTGTACAAGGGGAGAACTAGCTTTACCCTAAATAGTTGTGATGTAATATCTAATTATTATGATTTAGCTTTAGATTTAGTATGCTTTACTAATGTTGCCCATATGCTGGAGTTGGCTGAGGATACCTGTCAGGACGCTACTTTATCCGGGCAGATACTCAATTTGCTTCTCTATGGCTTCAACGCACTAAAAAAAGGGCGGTCACCATTTTTAGTATCATCTGCTTTTGCAATAAAGCTCATGCAGATTACAGGTTATCCGCCGCATGTTAATGATTGTGCATTGTGTGGCACTGCAGATATAGAGAATATATATTTTAGCTTTAATAAATGTGGCTTTATATGCGAAAACTGTGCGGAGTCTGATCCTAATGCCAGATTGATCGATACGGGGACAGCTAAGGCTATTGTTTATGTATTGTGTGCCCAAAAAAGTATGATTTTCAATTTTGAATTATCTGAAGAAGTATTAAAGACTTTTTCAGATATTGCATTGCGATACACAAGCCTTCAGCTGGATAAGAATTATGTCAAACTAGACATGATAAAAGATCTGGCTTAAGCATAATACTACAACGGAGGAAACAACCATGAGACATATTTTTAGCTCGGGTGAATTATTGTATGAACAAAACAAGAAAGAATTACATGAAGGGATTTTAGAAGGACAATTCCTTGAATATGAAGAAGTAGAGCCCTATACATTGTTTTATTGTATTGGCAAAATCAACGATAAAGATGTAAAGGTTAAATTTACAATTTCCACTAATGATTTTGCACAGATAAAAAATAGACACAGCTTCGGAATTCTGATGCAATCAGATATATTCCATGCCGATTGGCATAGCTATGAGATATTAAATACTGAATACATAATAGATGTGGAATAGAAGCTCCACGCTAATTACATCTAATTATTAGATCTTAATATAATATAGAAAATAGTATTTCTAAGTTATTTTATGCTTATTTTTTTGTTTTTGTTGTATCCTTGCCGTTGCTTTTCGCCTTATCTTTGTTTTCAATTTGTTGCTGCTTATCTATATTTACATCAAGCTCATCTATTATTTTCTTTGCTGCAATCCTGCAGGCATTAGCTTCTAAAGTAAACTTTAATGCAAGAAGGCTTAGCTTTTCTTCATCGATGTTATTTGTATCTGTTTCGAGGTTTAACAATGATTCCTTAACCCTTGTCGCAGTAGATTTGATAGCCTCGTCTTGAATTGTTGTCAACTTATTATATAAATCATCAATTGGCCTATCAAATGTTTCATGGGAAATAAGTTTAGCAATTTCCATGAGCGATACTATATTTTTAAGGTTTAAAACAGATATAAGATGGGCCATATGTTCGCGTGTATACTTTTTTTGAATGGGCCGGGGAATAATTTCATTTTTGACGTAATTATTTATCATGGAAGGTGTGATAAGCTTTTCGTCATTGGGCTTTGAAATCGATAATTGCCTCTCTAGGTAGGTTATTACCTGATCCATGTAAAGGTCGATATCAGGAAGTTCACTCCAACTGGGCATATGATATTCTTCTAGTTCTTCTACCCAATTTAAAAGCATTTCTTTCAAAGATTCCATACCAATCCTCCCAAAAAAATTAATTACGGCATCACGGTTAGTAAAATCAGATTAGTGATATAATATCATATGGCAGGTTGCCATTCAATACAAAAAACCGTTGACATATAGCATGATATCATATAACATAGTTATTGAAAACAGGTAAACTAATTTCAAAGTTGATTGGACGTGATTTTAATGATTGATTTATTGAAAAAAATCGAGGTATGGGGAGATTCTGTATTAAAGGGTGTTATTTACGATGTACAAAAAAAGAAGTATCTCCGTTTAAAGATGGATAATATAACTAATAAGTTAACTGAATTAGGGCTAAGCATAAAAAATAATTCGAGATTTGGAATGACTGCGCCTAAAGCAAGAAATCTTATGATGAATTCGTTAGAAAAGGGAACAAATGCACAAATAGCAGTAATTGAATTTGGCGGTAATGACTGCGATTTTAAATGGCGAGAGATATCAGAAAATCCCGATGCGGATCATTTGCCTAAAACTCCAATAAATTTATTTAAAGAATGTATCGCAGATATGGTTAAAAAGCTGCGAAACTATGGCATAAAGCCTATTTTGATGAATCTTCCACCAATTAATTCTGATAAGTATTTTAATTGGATCAGTAGAGGGCTAAACGCAGATGCAATACTAAGCTGGTTAGGGGATAAAGAGCTTATCTATCGCCACCATGAGTCCTATAGCTTAACCATAGCAAATGTTGCCCAAAATCTTGCTTGCCCATATATCGATGTTAGGAGTCCTTTCCTATTAAAGCGCGATTATTATAATTACCTTTGTGAAGATGGAATCCATCCAAATGAAGAAGGCTACAATATTATGAAGCAAACCATAATGGATTATGCAAGTAAAGATATTTAAAAGTTGAGAGTTGAACAAGTATTATTTTTATGTAAACAACGTAACGATAATAATTGTAGACTTGTAATACTAATAGATACTCATGCTTTCAATGATACGCTTAACAAGAATTAATGCTTCTGTATTTGACACAGGCCTTTTGGGGGTAAACCCGGGTATTTGATAAATACCATTTAGCAATCCTGATGAAAGCATTTGCGAAAGGGTATTTACATCTATTGCAGTATCGAACTGTGGGATAAGAGCTCGTGCTTCTTCTAATTCTTTATTTGTAGCTTCTTTGGGGGTAGCTTGTCCTAATAGGTTTGAGCTAGTAAAAATAACAATTGCGGCGCTATCAAACGAGATAGCGTCGCCAGTATCATAAGTCAAAAATATGTCTATTTCCTCTTGTTCAAGGCCAAAAACCTCATGAAGAATCCTAATGAATTTTTCTTTACTCAAGACGGGAGTATGTAATTCTATTTCGGCGTCTTTGGTAAGTATTGAATCGGCTTTATTTAACATATCAATCCTTTTTTTATCCGCCGATTTTCCTCGCTTGGTTAAGTCATCCATATAAGTATTGTATTCATTGTAAATCTTTTCTATGGAGAATAATTCTTCAGAATACAATGTTGGTTCCGTTTCTGTAATCAAGGAAAGGTTATCATCTTGAGGAAGTGTTGTTATAGGAAATCCTAAATTACTAAATACGCGATATAGTATAGAAACAGAATCATTACGGTTAAGGTAGTTATTTGGTTGGAATGTTTTCGTACTTTCAACATTTAAATCAGTAAATCCTAGGCAAAATGCATTGCGAATAAGAAGCTGTTTCTCTTCTGAAACTTCCTCTAAATCACTCAAAACATATGATTTTTGCATAGCTGAAGTATCCTCTTCAATTGTAATGGAGGGAATTGAGGCTAATAAATTAATAAGACTTGAAATTGCATCCTGTCTACTTAATAAATCACTGTCTTTGTAACCCGGTAAATACTTCATAATGGAAACATCTTCATTGGTACCGGCAGTAAAAAGCACCGAAATGACCTTATTCCAATCCCCAACAGTCATCAAGAAATATGTATTGTCTGGATAAAGAAACTTTTCCTCTATATATTCTTTGTTTTCATTACCAATAAAATAATTAGATTTACTGTTAAGAGAAGGTTCTATAATATAAATTAGACCTTCTATTTCTTTCTTTAGGGGAGTGGATTCATCAGGAATAACCGAATTAACAGAGTTTCCCTTATAAAACGAAAGCAACTCATCAGAATCACTGACATTTATTTCAGGATCCTGTAAATTTGGCTCATCAATTAATTCAGTTGTGTTAGGACTGCATGATACTGCCATAAAGGCAATAATAAGAGTGTAGAGCAATATTGATATCGAAGATTTTCCTCTTATATTCATTGGATGATGGCCCCCCTGGACATATATAACAATTATTACTATATAATATATCGGTAAAATATCACAAACAATGTAGAATTAAGTAATACAATAAGTGATATAATTAAAATAAAGCTTTTTATTAATTATACAATATGATAGTGTGTTTTTGTGAATAAATTGTATTATATATGTTTTTTCTGTTAAAAATGATTTTTTATGATTAAATATTGGGTAGCAGCTATATATAAATTGTGTTGCATTGGCTATGCGTCTATGGCCTCGGAACCTGAAATTCGGAGTTGCTAGAGCAAGAGTTTTACTTTTACTATGCTGCTATCGTCTTGTAAAGGAAGGAATAGTAAAGTTATGAGACATTATCTTGAAAGCATCGAAACAGTTATAGAGAACGAACAGTCCTCGCTTGATGGCATTACTGTAGATCAAGCCGGTGAGCGATTAATCCAATATGGAAAAAATAAATTAGCTGAGGGAAAGAAAAAATCACTTCTAGCCCGTTTTTTTGGACAGATAGCAGACCCAATGATTATAGTGCTTATTGTTGCTGCAATCATATCAGCGTTTGCTAAAGAGCTTGTTGATTCCATCATTATTTTAGCGGTTGTCCTACTAAATTCTATTTTGGGTGTAGTACAGGAGGGAAAGGCAGAAAAAGCAATTGAAGCGCTTCAACAAATGTCTTCACCCTACTCGAAAGTAAAAAGGTCAGGACATGTTATTAGCATCAAATCGGAAGACATTGTTCCAGGTGATATAGTTTTATTAGAAGCGGGGGATGCAATTCCTGCAGACATGCGATTAATCGCAACATCAAGCTTAAAAATTGAAGAAGCCTCATTGACGGGAGAGTCTATTCCTGCAGAAAAGATTAGTAAAGTCTTAGAGGCCACTGAAAATGAAGACGTCACGCTTGGAGATAGGCGCAATATGGCATATACAGGCACAAATGCAGTATATGGCCGTGGAGAAGGAGTCGTTATAGGAACGGGAATGCATACCGAAATGGGTAAAATTGCAGGTATTATTTCTCGTACAGAAAATGAGAAAACTCCGCTTCAAAAAAAATTAGCTTCATTAAGTAAGGTCCTTAGTATAGCAGTAATTGGAATCAGTATTTTTATTTTTTTATTCAATGTAATAAAAAATGGTGGATTCCATGGCGACCATGTTATTGATGCGTTTATGCTTGCAATAAGCCTAGCCGTAGCTGCTATTCCAGAGGGGTTAGTTGCCGTAGTAACCATAGTGCTTTCTATTGGCGTAACAAAAATGTCCAAAAGAAACGCAATTATCAGAAAGCTTACGGCTGTTGAAACCCTTGGGTGTACTCAAATAATATGTTCTGATAAAACTGGTACATTAACTCAGAATAAGATGACTGTTGTTAATACATTCGGAAAAGATGACCAGCTTACCATTGCAACGGCTTTATGTAATGATGCATCGATGTCTGATGAAGACGAGGAAATTGTTGGAGAACCAACTGAAAACGCTTTAGTTAGGTTTGCTTTTGACAACGGATTAAATAAAAATAAGTTAGAGAAAGATATGCCTCGAGTTGGGGAAGCGCCATTTGATTCGTTAAGAAAAATGATGTCAACAATCCATAAAACAGACAATAAATTTATTCAATATACAAAAGGTGCTCCAGATGAGCTGTTGAAAAAATGTACTCATATGCTTACTTCTGAGGGAGAGGTTGCTTTAACCGAGGAGCTTTATAAACAGGTATTAGAAAATAATAAAGAGATGGCGGGAAAAGCATTACGTGTTTTGGGTGCCGCTATGAGGCACTGGGACGAGCTGCCAGAGGACAAATCTCCTGAGCACTTGGAAAAAGATATGATCTTTATCGGGCTAACCGGAATGATTGATCCTGTTAGACCAGAAGCAAAAGCAGCAATTGACGAGTGTAAAGAAGCTGGAATTCGAGCAGTTATGATTACTGGTGATCACAGGGATACGGCCGTAGCCATAGCTAAAGAGTTAGGAATAATAACTAAAGAGTCTCAGGCTATTACAGGTAGTGATATTTCTAAAATGTCAGATGAGGAATTTGATAAAAATATTGAAAAATGGAATGTATATGCCCGAGTCCAGCCTGAACATAAGGTTAGAATCATTTCTGCTTGGAAAAAACGCGGTAAGATAACTGCAATGACGGGCGATGGTGTAAACGATGCACCTGCTCTTAAAGCGGCAGACATTGGCGTTGGTATGGGTATAACAGGAACCGATGTAAGCAAGAGCGTTTCAGATATGGTTCTGGCAGATGACAACTTTGCTTCCATTGTTTATGCTGTAGACGAAGGCCGAAGGATTTATGAGAATATTAAAAAATCGATACAGTTTCTATTATCCTCAAATCTCAGCGAGGTTGTGGCTTTGTTTGCTGCGACCATTATGAATTTAAGATTGTTTTCACCTATTCATATCCTTTGGATAAACCTAATAACTGACACTTTCCCAGCAATTGCACTAGGCATGGAGGATGCAGAAAGTGATATTATGAAAAATCCTCCCCGTGATTCGAAGGAAGGTATTTTTGCCCATGGACTTGGGGGAAGGATTATATATCAAGGTGTAATAATTGCGATACTTACACTAGTTTCGTTTATAATAGGATATTCAGGCCAATATGCTTCAGCAGCTCTAAAACAAACTACAGCAATGACTATGGCCTTTCTTACATTATCAACATGTGAAATTTTCCACTCATTAAATTTAAGATCTAGTACAAGGTCTATTTTCGCATTAAAAACTCATAATAAGTTTTTGCTGTTGGCCATGCTTGCCTCATTTGTACTAACATTAGGGGTAATATATATTCCTGGCCTGAATACAGTTTTTGAGCTTACTGCTTTATCATTAATGAACTTTTTTATTGCATTGGGAATATCTATTTTGATAATACCAATTGTGGAGATAGAAAAACTAATAAGCCGTAAATTTGCAAAACAACATATAGGAGATGAGGGAAAAGTTTAATGAAGAAAAGCCAATATTCCATAAGAAGGTACCATAAAGGTGGAACCGAGACAGGCAACATTACAGGCGACATGACTGGGAATGGAAAAAACAATGCTACAAAGAATGAAGCAGGTAACGTAACAGGGAATGGGACAGACGACATGAGAGAGAATGGACCATACAACGGCAGAGTCAACGGAACAAGGAAAAAATTGAGCGGTAGGATTAAGGGTAATTTAATTCTTATTACCTATGCTGTGCTACTCTATCTATTGGTTTCTAATATTAGTGTTGTTAAAAATTCCTTGGGTGTACTTTTAGGCGTTCTGAGCCCAGTCATAATGGGCTTGGTTTTTGCCTATGTGTTGAATATTCCCATGAGATTCTTTGAATTAAATTTCTATAAAAAACTTGAGCTTTCAAAACGACCGTTTATAAGGAAGTTGAAAAGGCCTTTATCAATAGTTACGACATTTGTGGCCGTAATTCTAGTTCTGACTGTTCTCATCTTGTTTTTTGCTCCTCAGATTTCTGATAGTATAGCAAGCCTTGCCTCTAATATGAATAATTATATTTCTTCATTAAATAATTTTATAAATGATTTATCCCAAAGATTCGATCTGTCAGGAGAACTTTGGAAAACCATAACTATTAACTGGAACGAAATATTAACAAAGGGTAGCCAAATAATCTCTACGACGTTACCTCAAATCTATACTATTACTAAGTCTCTAACAAGTGGCATAATTAATATTGTCATGGGAATAATCGTATCTGTTTATCTATTAGCCAAGAAAGAAAAGCTTATTAGAATAATGAAGCAGCTATTATATGCCTATACTTCTAAACGCACAGCCAATAGATTTATTGATACTGGGGCGCAGTTTAACAAGTCCTTCCAAGGATTTATATCAGGTCAACTAACTGAGGCTTTCATCCTTGGAGTACTCGTCCTCATTGGAATGCTTATATTTAAGTTCCCTTATGCAGTTCTATGTAGTGGCATTATAGCTGTAACAGCGATTATACCGTTTTTTGGGGCATGGCTAGGTGCAATCCCGTGTGCTTTCATTATTCTCATGGTTGACCCCTCGAAGGTAATATGGTTTTTTATATTTATAGTTGTCCTTCAACAGCTTGAAGGTAATATTATTTATCCAAAAGTAATGGGTAATTCTATCGGAATAGATGGCCTGTGGGTTCTTCTTTCTCTTATTGTGGGAGGTAGTCTCTTTGGTATTGCAGGTATGCTTTTAGGTATTCCGGCATTTGCAGTGATTTATGCTATTATAGCGCGTATAACGAGACGTAGACTTGAAGATAGGGGAATTGATGTAAAATGAGAATAGATAATTTAAAGTGAGGTAGAAAAATGTCTAAATTTGGGAATTATAAGCGTCTTATTGATATTGTTGAGAAACTCGAATACATGGGTACACTCAGTAAAAAGCCAAATAAGACACCAAGTGAAGAAAGCGCTAATATCGGAGCTAAACCAGTATTAGTAATTATGGCTGCAGGAATGGGTAGTAGATATGGGGGATTGAAGCAAATCGATCCTATTGATGAAAAAGGGCATATGATAATTGATTTCTCAATTTATGATGCAATAGAGGCCGGATTTGAAAAGGTATTTTTTATAATTAAGAAAGAAAATGAAGCTGACTTTAAAGAAAAAATCGGAGATAGGATTTCGCCATATATTAAAGTTGAATATATTTATCAGGAGTTACATGACCTTCCAGAGGGCTATACAGTGCCTGATGGTAGAGTAAAGCCATGGGGGACTGGCCATGCAGTACTTAGCTGTAGAGATAGAATAAAAGAGCCCTTTGCAGTTATTAATGCAGATGATTATTATGGCAGAAATGCCTTTTCATTAATTTATAATTTCCTTAAAAATGCCGAGGATCATGAGCTTTATAATTATGCTATGGTGGGCTATGTAATTGAAAACACTTTAACTGAAAACGGAACTGTTGCAAGAGGTGTTTGCTCGACTGATAGCTTTGGTTATCTTGAAGGTATAAAAGAGAGAACAAATATAAGAAAACTCAATGATGGTGCGGCCTATTCTGAGGATGATGGTAAGACATGGAATGCAATTCCTAACGGCGATATAGTATCTATGAATACATGGGGATTTACACAGAGTATAATAAAGGAGCTGCATGAAGGATTTAAGCTCTTTCTTGATAATGAGCTTAAGCTTAATCCTCTTAAAGCAGAGTTTTTTCTTCCCGATGTCGTAGGAGATATTCTTAAAAAAGGAAAGGGAAGGGTTAAGGTACTAAAGACCCTTGATAAATGGCACGGCGTAACATATAAAGAGGATAAAGATGCTGTGGTTAAAGCCATAGCTAAGCTTAAGGATGATGGACTATATCCTGAGAAACTATGGGCGTAATTCTAATAATGTAGCTTATCTATTTACTTGAATTGAATAGTCATATTTTTATTTTTGTATAGCGATTTAAAAACTTTATCATATTAAATTGAATAACCAAGACCTCTTTGGTATAATTATGCAGTCGATAATAGATGAAAGGGGAAACATGATGAGTGTAGATAAGGTGCAAATTCTAATTGCAATGTGTATTTATGTAAGTGTGGTTATCGCTATCGGCCTTTATTATGCAAAAAGGGCAAGTCAAAGCAGTGATAACTACCTTATTGGAGGAAGGTCTCTGGGACCATGGGTTACAGCTATGGGGGCGGAGGCTTCCGACATGAGCGGTTGGCTATTGATGGGGCTTCCAGGTGTAGCATATTGGTGTGGACTTAGTGATGCCGTTTGGACTGCAATAGGATTATTCATAGGTACATATCTGAACTGGCTATTTGTAGCAAAAAGACTCAGGGGATACTCGAAAATTGCTTCTGATTCAATTACTATTCCTGACTTTTTCAGTAATAGGTTTAAGGAAAATAAGAAGATAATTTCTACAATAGCAGCAGTTTTCATTCTTATATTTTTTACTGTTTATGCCGCTAGTTGTTTTGTAACTGTAGGAAAGTTATTTAGTACATTATTTGATACTAGTTATTTTATCATGATGATTATTGGTGCATTATTTGTTGTTTTCTATACTTTCATTGGTGGTTTTCTTGCAGAGAGCGCATCAGATTTTATGCAAGGTATTGTAATGTTTATTTCCTTGATAGCAGTTTTGATTATAGGCATTTCTACAGCAGGGGGAATCTCATCTGTAATAAACAATGCTAAAACCATACCGGGCTTTTTAGATTTCTTTGGAATAGCTAAACCAACTGTTGTAGATGGAGTTCAGCAGCTTGCAGCAGCTGGAAAGCCTCTATTTGGTGAAGCAGGCAAATATGGATGGTTAACCATAATATCTACGTTATCCTGGGGGTTAGGTTATTTTGGCATGCCTCATGTTCTATTGAAATTTATGGCCATAGAACAACCCAGCAAGCTTAAGTTGTCCAGAAGAGTTGCTACAGTATGGTGTGCTATTTCTCTTACTGCAGCTGTAGCTATCGGAATAATAGGCCGCGTTCTATATCCTGAAGCTTTACTTACCAAAAGTAGCTCTGAAAGCGTATTTATACTATTATCAATGGAATTTTTAGTTCCCATTTTTGCTGGATTTGTTATGGCTGGTATACTTGCTGCCACAATTAGTTCGTCAGATTCTTACTTGCTAATTTCTGCTTCAGCATTTTCCAAGAGTATTTATCATAGCGTTATGAAAAAGGATGCTAACGACAAACAGGTGTTGAAAATGACAAGGATAACATTGCTTGTAATATCAGCTATTGCCGTGCTTATCGCCCTTGATGAAAACAGCGTAATTTTTGAGGTGGTATCCTTTGCTTGGGCTGGATTTGGAGCAACGTTCGGACCATTAATGCTTTTCTCACTCTTCTGGAAAAGAACAACAAGGTCGGGCGCAATTGCCGGAATGCTTTCAGGCGGAATTATGGTATTCGTTTGGTATTGGCTTATTAAACCCATAGGTGGGGCATTTGGAATATATGAATTGCTTCCTGCATTCCTTGTATCTTGTATAGCTATAGTAGTTGTATCTTTATTATCCAAAGCACCCTCAGATGAAATTAAGAAAGAGTTTGAGCTTGCTAAAACTTTTGAAGGATAAGAGAAACAAACTCTTTACTTTAGTACACTAATGTATTAAAATGTGATATGAATTTTACATATTAATCGGAGGAAATAAAAAAATGAAAAGAATTATAGCAATCCTTATTATGGTTGTGATGATGGTTGGTATTACCGGATGCTCATCAAAGCCAGTAGGAACAAATGTTGAAGGCGTACTAACTGTAGGCTTTGATCAGAACTTTCCGCCAATGGGATTTGTGGGTGATGATGGCCAATTTACAGGTTTTGATTTAGAGCTTGCAGCAGAGGTTGCTGAACGTTTAGACCTTGAACTGAAATTGCAGCCTATTAAATGGACCTCAAAAGACTTCGAGCTTGATTCAGGAAACATAGACTGTATTTGGAATGGCTTTACTATGAATGGTAGAGAAAATGACTACACATGGACAGAACCTTATATGGCTAATAATCAAGTTTTCGTTGTAAATGCAGCTTCTGGAATTACAAAGCTTAGCGGTTTAGCAGGCAAGACTGTAGTTGTTCAGTCAGACTCAAGTGCTGAAAAGGCTCTAGCGTCCGAGACAGAACTAGTAAACTCCTTTGGGGAATATATAAAGTCAGCAGATTATGATGTTGCAATTATGGACCTCGAGGCTGGTGCGGTTGATGCTGTTGCCATGGACGAGATTGTTGCCAACTATCAGATAGAAAAAAGAGGTTTAAATCTTTCCGTTTTGGAAGAAAAGCTTGCAGAGGAAGAATATGGAGTGGGCTTCTTGTTAGGAAATGAGGAACTTAGAGTTCAATTCCAATCAACATTAGAAGCTATGGCCAAGGATGGTACTACTGCAAAAATTTCTGAAAAATGGTTCGGTAAAGATATTACAATAATTGGCAAGTAATATTTAAATTAGTTAAGACCGGCCTGATTACACATGTAAGATGGCAAGTTCGAGAAGTTTATTTTGCCGTAAAGGGCTGTCCCTAAAAAGATAGCCCTTAATTTTTCACATTAGTACAGGAGGTGCCTTCTTTGAAATTTTCTGTTTTATTACTTCAGTTAGCTGAAGGCATGCTGATTTCAGTTGAAATATTTGCATTGACTCTATTATTTTCTCTTCCTTTGGGTTTAGTTGTAGCCTTTGGACGTATGTCGAAGAACCCTATAATAAAGTATATTACGAAAATCTATATTTCTATAATGCGTGGAACTCCATTGATGCTGCAGCTGATGGTTGTTTATTTCGGACCTTACTATTTATTTGGATGGTCCATCAGAGGATATAGATTTATTGCAATAATAATAGGGTTCTCCGTCAATTATGCAGCATATTTTGCTGAGATTTATAGAGGCGGAATTGAATCAATGGACGTTGGTCAATATGAAGCGGCAAAAATACTTGGATACAGCAAGAGTCAGACGTTTATAAAGATAATTATGCCCCAAGTAATTAAGCGAATTCTACCTTCTGTAACCAATGAGATAATCACTCTGATAAAGGATACATCCTTAGCATTTGTTATATCGGTATCAGAGATGTTCACCATCGCCCAGGCTATTTCTGCAGCTCAGAAAACCACGACACCTTTTATAGTAGCCGGCGTATTCTACTATGTATTTAATTACATAGTTGCGGCAGTGATGGAATGGGTAGAAAAAAAAGTTAGTTATTACAGGTAAGGGGATATAAATGAAGATATTAGAGGTTAATAACCTAAAGAAAGACTTTGATAGCTTAGAAGTAATACGTGATATTTCATTTGATGTTGAGGAAGGCAGCGTTGTTGCTATAATAGGCCCCTCGGGATCAGGTAAATCCACACTCTTAAGATGTGCGACTATGCTTGAAACCATTGATTCGGGTGATTTAATTTATTTAGGTGAATATGCTGCCAAAACGGTTAATGGAAAATCTGTTTATGCTCCTGCTCAAGATTTGAAAAGAATACAGAGCTATTACGGACTAGTGTTTCAGAATTTTAATTTATTTCCTCATTACTCAGTTATAAAAAATGTAACAGATGCGCTTGTTAGTGTCCAGAAAAAGCCTAAGGCCGAGGCCATTGAAATTAGTCGTTCTCTATTGGAGAAGATGGGTCTTTCAGACAAAGAGAATGCCTATCCCTTTCAGCTATCTGGAGGACAACAACAGCGCGTGTCAATAGCAAGAGCTTTGGCTCTTAATCCTAAGATTCTGTTCTTTGATGAGCCTACTTCTGCTCTCGACCCCGAGCTTACTGGAGAAATACTCAAAGTTATACGCGATTTGGCAGCAGAGGATATGACAATGGTAATAGTGACCCATGAAATGAGTTTTGCAAGGGATGTAGCCGATTCTATTATTTTTATGGATGATGGGGTAATCGTTGAAAAAGGGACTGCCTATGATGTCATAAGCAATCCCCAAAACGAACGCACTAAATTATTCTTAAATAGATTCGAAAAATAATTAAGCTGTGATCGTTGTTTCAATCTTCTTTGCTTCTCCATGTTTAACAAAAAGCATACATATAAAAGCAAATATAAAAGCGACGGGCGCATATATGAAGAGGATTTCATAACTTCCGACCATATCACGTATCCAACCAAAAAGTATGGGACTTACGATAGCGGCACTAAAGGAAAAGAAATAATAATAACCCGTGTATTTACCAATATTCTGCCATTTTGCCAATTCAACCACCATGGGTAAAGAGTTGATATTCACACAAGCCCAGAATGCTCCACCAAAGAAGAGTAATATTCTTAAAGCCCAAAGGTTTCCAGTGAAAAGCATTGCAATAAAGAGACAGGTTACGCCAGCAAGCCCAATAAGTATGGTTTTCTTTCTTCCTATCTTTGAACCCATAAAGCCAGCAGGGATAGAGAATAAAAGGAATGTCACAGAGAATATCCCAAGAAGCAAGGAGGCATCTCCTGCAGTCAAAAAGTTCCCGGCAGCATCTTTTAAGGTGTTCGTAACGTATAGGCTGAAAAAGGTCTCAACTGCGTTATAACCACAGAACCAGAAAAGTATGGCAAAGAGAATTAGTAATAGGCTGACCCACTTTTTCCCGCCAGCTTTATTTTCAGCATCCTTTTCTTCTTTTTCTAATGCTTCTTCCTTTGCGTTGCTTTCTGCGACTCCGGCTTTTTCTGCATACTTATCTTCATGGACAAAGAGCTTTAATATAACAGCAGCAAAAAGCATTACAATGGCACTTACAATAAAGGGTAAGGGCATTCCACCAGCTTTAAAAAGCAATCCTCCTATAAAGAATGAAAAAAGGCTTCCTGCACCACCCATAAAATTAATGACTCCGTTGGCCTTGCTCCTCAAAGGAGGAGGGGTAACATCAGGCATTAGGGCAACTACAGGAGCACGCCATGTGGACATTACAAAATTGAAAAGTATAACCACTACCATCAATGATGCTAATGACCAAGTAAAGGGAATCAACGTAAATGCAACTGCACAAATAGGGATACCTATTAATATGTAGGGCATTCTACGACCATACCGGGTGTTGGTTTTATCAGATAGAGCACCAAAAAGTGGTTGGAAGATTACACCGAATGCATTGTCAATAGTCATAATAAGACCAATTAGAAGTGTGCTAGTTAAATAATTTTCTAGAAGTATTGGAACATAAACATTATACATGGACCAAGCTAAAGAGCTAGCAAAGAATCCGAAGCCTATTAAGAATGTTTGCTTGTAATTAAGTTTCATAGGTTGTCCTCCTGTATATTTATAATTATTTATTTTCTAGTTTTCGTTTTTGCGTGGAATTCCTTAAGCTAACAGCAATATCGGGGTGGTTTGTAATAATAGCATCGATATTCTCATTTATCATCCAAAGAATGTGTTCTTCTGTATTTACAGTCCAAGGATGAATCTTCACATTATTGCTTTTACAGGATGATATAATTCCGGGTACCATTAGTGTTAGATAATATGGATGTATAGCTGTAGCATCAAGATGCTTAGCATATAAATGGGGGTCAACCATAGCCTCACTATATAAAATTCCTATTCTAGCCATAGGGTCTAGTTTTTTAATTATTGTTAAGCTATAGTGATTAAAAGAAGAAAAAATCACCCTATCTTTTAGAGCGTATTTTGTGACTATGTTAAGGAGTCTCTCCTCAATTTGCTTGTAGTGGACAATCCCATTCTTGATTTCGATGTTCAAGACCATATTTGTTTGCTTAATAAAATCCAAAACCTGTTCAAGAGTGGGAATACGAATGTCTGAAAAGTTTTCTTTATTGTTTGAAAAGTCAAAGCTCAATAGCTCGCTCAGGGTTTTGTCAATAATTAGTCCACTGCCATTGGAGCATCGATCAATTGTTTCATCATGAGCTACAACTAAATGACCATCCTTAGTAAGATGAACATCTAGCTCAATTCCATCGGCCCCAATTTCATGAGCCATCTTAAAGGCTTCCATTGAATTTTCAGGTGCATATGCTGATGCGCCTCTATGCGCCCAAATCATAGTTCTCATGAAAATCACATCCTTTGATTAGATGTTACCATTTGCAATATTTTAGTGCAATCTAAAATTTTAAAGAACTATTTTGAGCATGTTACATAATATGACTATGGATGTAAGTTAAGGTGAAGATTAATATGACTTCTAATAATTACAGATCTATTACACATACTGTTATGCCAGGTGATACCCTCTATGCTATGGCACAAAGATATAACACTACCGTTGAGGCTATTAAAGCAGCCAATCCAGGTATCGATTTTACTATACTTTATATTGGGCAAAGAATTGTTATTTGGCCAGGATGCAAAAATCCAATTATTAATACGCCTCCATCAAACGACAAGATAACTGAATCAGAGCTACATATAAAAAACCATATACGTATGTTATGGGAACAACATATTACATGGACTAGGTTAGCAATAGTAAGTTTGGTTTTTGATCTTCCGGATGTTAATTTAGTTATTGAGCGCTTATTAAGAAATCCAAAAGACTTTGAAAATGCATTAATACCTTTTTATGGTGTGGATGCTTCTGCAAGATTCGCTGATTTATTGACAGACCATCTTATTCTTGCTTCCCAACTTGTTAAAGCTGCAAAAGCCGGAGACAATACAACCGCAGAGGATATAGAGAGGCGTTGGTATGATAATGCAAGGGCTATTGCCGCACATCTAGCCAACATAAATCCCTATTGGTCACGTACAGATTGGGAAAACATGCTATTTGATCATTTAGCTTTGGTTAAGGCAGAAGCTGTTGATATGTTGAACGGGGATTATTTATCGGGCATAAATGTTTACGATGAAATGGAAAGACAGGCATTAGTCATGGCAGATACCATGTCTGATGGAATAATTAAACAATTTCCGGATAAATTCAGATAACAAAAAATGCTTGTTTACTTTATCTTTTATATGAAAAACTACCTTTATAATTATATACTGCTCAATTAGCAAATTTTGTGCTTTGAGCGAAGAGAAAGGAAGAGATTTATGAAAGTAAAAGATATTATGACAGGCGATGTAACATACATTAACCCTGATTCAAATGTGGTGGAGGCAGCTCAATTGATGCAAAAGCATAATGTCGGCTCTATACCTGTTTGTGATAATAACGGTTTAGTTGGCATTGTAACTGACAGAGATATAGTTGTCAGAAATATTGCGCATGGAAAGAATCCTGCTAGTACTACAGTTAGAGATGTTATGACAGGTCAAGTAATAACCGCTACACCAGATATGGAGGTCGATTCGGCCACAAAGATGATGGCAGAAAAACAAATTAGAAGAATTCCTGTAGTTGAAAACAATATGATCATTGGCATGCTAGCGCTAGGGGATGTTGCTACCGATAATAGATGTAATATGGAAGCATCCGAAGCACTTTCCGAAATATCGAAACAATAGCTAAAAAATGAATCCATTTATGAAGTATAAACATCATAAGCGAATAAAGCTTATATTTAACCCCGCTGCGGGAATAAATAAAAAAACGCCTATACAGTTAACTGATATAGTCAAGGACTTTCAATACTGGAGATTTATAGCTGAGCCCTTTATTACCGAGGCGGATACTGATTATTCGGCTTTAGTTTCTGATGCAATCAAAGACGGAATACGGATGTTTGTAGTTTGTGGTGGTGACGGGACAGTTTCTGCTACAGCAGGTGCTCTTTTAGGCACAAAAGCTATTCTAGGTATAATTCCTATGGGAACGCGTAACAATGTAGCACTCAGTCTAGGAATCCCCAATGACGCAAAGTCAGCTATTGGATTACTTAGAAGAGGGCGGCAAATAAAAATAGATATGGGAATAGTAAAATGCGCAGATGCCCAAGTGCCTTTTCTTGAAATTTGCTCTATAGGGCTCTTTTCTGAGCTTTTTCACTCAAGTGATAGTATTCAACATGGGGACATCAGCCAATTGAAGGATTTTATTTCTAAATTTTCGGCTTCATCCCCATCTAAAATTCATCTGATTTTAGATAATAAAACTGATATAAAAGAATCTGGTCATGTGGTTATGGTATCAAATATGCCATTTATAGGCCATAATTATAGGATAAGTAATTTAGAAAGATCATTCTGTGATGGATTCCTCGATGTTATAATATGTGCAGATATCCCCAAAATAAGCCTAATGCTTGGCTATATGCTGAAAAAAACTGAGGAAGAAGACTATCGAATTAAGCGGTTTCGTGCTAAAAATATAATGATAGATACTGATCCTCCTATGTCGGTGCTGATTGATGGAAGAATTCTCAAGCAAAGTTCTGCTATAATAAATGTATCACACAATGCCTTGAATATTATTGCAGGCATTTACTAGCCATAGAAATCAGGTGGAAGCATATGGAACACAAGCATAATAATTCGACTGAAGAAGTAAAAATCCCAGAACTTCAAATACATTCAGGTTGGAAGAGACTTACTAACCTTGTCAGACGCGTTGGATTAATTTATTGGGTAATTCTGATTATCGCTGCATTATTGGTAGCCTTATCTTTGATTCCTGATGATGCGCTTCAACGTTTCTGGACAAAAATCGAAGAGCAAAAGGTTTTAGTCAGTTTAATTCTCATATTTTGTGTCGTGGCTTTATCCCTAGTATGGGAAAAAGGGCAGCAGATTGATGTATGGGTCTTCAATCTATTCAATATGCGAGGAAATAGGCCTAAGTGGGTAGACTGGATGATGCTTGGCACAACTCAATTAGGTAGTGGTTTTTTTGCTATTGTAATATCAGTGGCCTTTTATTTTGCTATTGATCACCTATTAGCCTATGAGATTATTCTAGGTAGCCTTACATTATGGCTTGTAGTAGAAATAATGAAATTAATTATAAGAAGGAAACGCCCCTTTATACATCTAAAAGAAATTCGTATAGTAGGGGAGCGGGCGAGAGGGCATTCTTTTCCCAGCGGACATACAAGTCAAGCATTTTTTACGGCAACCTTACTTCTCCAACACTTTAATGCAGGGATTGTTGGAGCTATAACTCTGTATTCTATTGCATTTCTAGTGGGAATTACACGTATTTATGTTGGTGTACATTATCCAAGGGATGTAATAGGAGGATCAGTTTTAGGTACCGTGTGGGGTATATTGTGGGCTATTATTAATAGCTTTATAAGATAATTAATGAAGAATTAATGCTCTAGCTGTTGTTGATTAAACGTGCAAACCGAGATTCCTTAATTGATTCTTCTATGCAGTTCTAGAGGGGATAATAATTTTTAGAAAAGTAGCCTGTGATGGAATTATCATCTATAATAATACTATCTCTTATTTTTCTAAGTTAATACAAGATTTGAATAATGAATAGACAACAATATTGAGATATTGAGATTGGATGGTATATATGACTAAAGGCGTTTATATGTGTAAATCATGTCATAAGGATCTTTGTGCTAAAAGGGTATCCTTGTTTTCAAGCCTGGATGATGAGCAGCTTATAAAAGTTCTTAATTTGGTAATTCATAAGACATATAAAAAGGGAGAGGTATTGATTCTCGAAGGGCAGCCCTTTAATAGTCTTGTTATTATTAATAGGGGGCAGGTCAAAGGCTTCAGGACAACTATAGAAGGTAAGGAACAAATTCTCTATATATTTTCAGATGGAGATTTCTTTGGCGAGAAGAATCTATTAAGAAATCAGCCTTCTGGATTTACCGTAGAAGCATTGGAGCAAACTCATGTTTGTCTAATAGAGAAAAGCGACTTCCAGACTCTAGTTCAGGAATACCCCGATATTGCTCTAAGGATTATGGAGGAGTTAAGTAGCCGTCTTGATCATCTGGAAAATGTGGTAGAGTCCATGGGAACAAAAACTGTCGATTCCAGAATTAGCTCAGTACTTTTAGAATTTGCTAATAAATTTGGCACATCAAATTCAAAAGGTACTCTAATCGAGCTTCCACTTAGCAGGGAAGGTATTGCAAATTATATAGGAATTACGAGAGAGACCGTCAGCAGAAAGATGAGCATACTACAAGATGAAGGTGTTCTAGAGATAATTGGCAACAAGAAGCTTCTGATTTTAGACAGATCGGCATTAGAACGTGCAATTGAATAATTAACCATAATACGATTTAATCCATTACTTTCAAATTACTAGTGTTGCTATACTTTAATTTGGTCAATAATTAAATACTTATAAATATTTATATTTATTATATAAGTATGGGTAGAGGAAACTGGAGCATTCTAGGGATATAAACTATAATTTTCTTGAGGCAATTGAAAGCTTTATTTAAGCATATTATAATATAATGATTAACATTGCACTAATAGTTAATATATTATATAATTATCACCAAGTGCTAATTAATAAGTTAATCTTTTAACAATAATTATATATACTAAAATAATAACACAACTATGAGGTGAAAAAATGGCGACTTTTGGAAAAGTAAACGATCTCCACGCCAAAAAATTAGATTTAAAGCTAGGCGGAGGAGAAATAAAAATCAAAAAACAACATGATGCAGGTAAAAAAACTGCACGAGAGAGACTAATTCTGCTTTTTGATGAAGGTAGCTTTGTAGAAATCGATCCTTTTGTTGAGGCAAGAGGTGTAGATTTTGATATGCAAAATAAAAAGGTAGCAGGTGATGGTGTTGTTACCGGTTATGGTACCGTTGATGGCCGCCTCATTTTTGTTTCTTCTCAAGATTTTACTGTGATAGGTGGTTCTCTTGGTGAAATGCATGCCAAGAAGATTACTAAAGCAATGGACATGGCAATGAAAATGGGTGCTCCTTTTATTAGTATCAACGACTCAGGCGGGGCACGTATTGAAGAGGGTATAGATGCTTTGGGCGGCTTTGGCGATATATTTATGAGAAACACCCTTGCTTCAGGAGTTATCCCTCAAATTTCAGTTATTTTAGGTCCATGTGCAGGTGGCGCGGTTTATTCTCCGGCAATTACAGATTTTGTATTCATGGTTGATAAGACTAGCCATATGTTTATTACCGGTCCGCAAGTAATTAAAGCAGTTACAGGTGAAGACGTAACTTTTGAAGCCCTCGGAGGTGCAGCTGCTCATAATAATATTAGTGGAGTAGCTCATTTTGAGTGTGCTGACGAAGATAGCTGTTTTACAGCCATTAAAAAGTTAATATCGTACTTGCCAGATAACAACCTTAGCGATTCGGAAGTAGTTTTGTCCTCTGATGATGCTAATAGGCTTGAGGCTGAATTGAATACTATCATTCCTGATGATGCTGGCAGACCATATGATATGCTAAGTATCATTTCAAAGGTTACTGATAACGGTGAGTTCTTCCAAATTCACGAAGGATTCGCGAAAAATATAATTGTGGGCTTTTCCCGTATTAATGGCAATACAGTCGGCATAGTAGCAAATCAACCTAATGTTGCAGCAGGAGTATTAGATGTTAACGCATCTGATAAAGCGGCTAGATTTATCCGTTTCTGCGATGCCTTTAATATTCCATTAGTTAGTTTTACTGATGTACCAGGCTATCTACCTGGAGTTAAGCAGGAGCATAGTGGAATTATTCGCCACGGTGCAAAGCTTCTCTATGCTTTTGCAGAGGCAACTGTTTCGAAAATTAATATTATCGTAAGGAAAGCTTATGGTGGTGCATATATAGCTATGAATAGCAAACATTTGGGCGCTGATATGGTATTTGCATGGCCTACAGCTGAGATCGCTGTTATGGGCCCCGATGGAGCAGCTAATATAATTTTTAAAAAAGAAATTGGAGAGTCCACGAACCCTATAGAATTTAGAAGACAGAAGATCCAAGAATATAGGGACAAGTTCTCCAACCCTTATGTAGCAGCAGCAAGAGGCTATGTAGATGATGTAATAGAGCCGGCAACAACCCGTCAACGCATAGCAAGCGCACTTGATATGCTTGCAAGTAAGCGTGAAACAAGGCCTTCGAAAAAACATGGTAACATACCACTATAGTATAAATTCTGAACAGATAATTATTGGAGGATTATTGATATGAGAAAATTTGTTGTTAATGTTAATGGAAATAACTATGAAGTAGAAGTAGAAGAAGTTGGCGGCGCACCTGTAAGTCAGCCTGTAACGGCTAGCCCTGCTCAACCTATAGCAGCACCTGCGCCACAGGCAGTACCAGCCCCTCAGGCAGCCGCACCAGTAACTCCCGCAGCTCCTGCGGCACCCGTTTCAACCGGCACAGAAGGAGCAGTAAAAATTACAGCTCCTATGCCAGGTACTATTCTTGATATTCGAGTAAAACCCGGCGATTCAGTCAATAAAGGTACCATTATTATTATTCTGGAAGCCATGAAGATGGAGAACGAAATACTCTCACCTCAGGATGCCACTGTTTCTTCTGTTAATGTAACTAAAGGACAGCAGGTTAACAGTGGTGATATAATGCTGACATTGAATTAATTTAAGAGGGAGGGCTTTATTAACTATGGGAATAAAAATAACTGATACAAGCTTGAGAGATGCACATCAGTCCCTCATAGCAACAAGAATGACTACAGATGATATACTGCCCATTGTAGACTTAATGGATAAGGTTGGTTATCAATCTCTTGAGTGTTGGGGCGGAGCTACTTTTGATGCCAGCGTTAGATTTTTAAATGAAGATCCATGGGAAAGACTTAGGAAAATAAGAGAAAAAGCAAAGAACACAAAGCTGCAAATGCTCTTGAGAGCACAGAATTTGTTAGGCTACAAGCATTATGCGGATGATGTAGTAGACTATTTTGTACAAAAAGCTATTGCAAACGGTATAGATATTATCCGTATTTTTGATGCGCTAAATGATCCTAGAAATATGGAAAGAGCCATGAAGGCCTGTAAAAAAGAAGGTGGGCATGCACAAGCAGCGTTTTCGTATACTATCAGTCCATTTCACAGCCTTGAACAGTTTGTGAAGGATGCAAAAACCTTTGTTGATATGGGAGCAGACTCAATATGTATTAAGGATATGGCAGGATTATTAGTTCCTTATCAATCCTATGAACTTGTAAAAGCATTGAAAGAGAATGTTAAGGTGCCAATTCAGTTGCATACACACTATACTAGCGGTGTTGGTTCAATGACTTATCTTAAGGGTATTGAGGCCGGCGTTGATGTTGTTGACTGTGCGATGTCTCCATTAGCTATGGGAACATCTCAGCCACCAGAGGAGCCATTAGTTGCGACCCTTCAAGGCACTAAATATGACACAGGCTATGACATGAATCTTTTAAGTGAGATTGCTTCGTACTTTAGTGTACTTCGCGAGAAATACCTTGCAAGCGGACAGCTTAATACAAAGGTTATGGGCGTAGATATTAATACCCTTATTTATCAGGTTCCAGGTGGAATGCTATCAAACCTCGTTTCACAGCTTAAGCAAGCCGGGAAAGAGGACAAGCTCACAGAGGTGCTTCAGGAGGTACCAAGGGTAAGAGAAGATTTAGGTTTTCCTCCATTGGTTACACCTACCAGTCAGATTGTAGGAACCCAGGCTGTAATGAATGTAGTTATGGGTGAGCGCTATAAAATAGTACCTAAGGAAACAAAGGGAGTTGTAAAGGGTGAGTATGGTAAAACACCTGCTCCTATTAAGGATGAAATAGTTAAAAGGCTTATCGGCGACGAAGAGCGTATTACATGCAGACCAGCCGACTTAATTGCTAATGAGCTTGATAAAATCAGGGAGGAAGCAGCAGAGTACATTGAGCAGGATGAGGATGTATTGACCTACGCAATGTTCCCACAGGTTGCTAAAAAATTCTTTGAATACCGTAAGGCTGAGAAGTATAAAATAGACCCTGATATGGTGGACTATGAGAATAGAGTTCATCCAATGGCATAGATATTAGATTTGAGCAGTTATCGGATAAAATAATTTTTATATTTTAGATTATTATAAAAGAACGGGGAAATTCCGTTCTTTTAGCATATAGTAGTGAATGTTTTTATTAAATATTCAATGAAAATTACACAAATTTAAATACTCACACCAACTTGAGAATATTAGGTGCAAAACAATTGGAAACATGATACAATATTTTAGGAAAAAATTGACGAATTATACAAAGTAGCAAGGAGATGTACTCATGGCAAAGATTACTTTTGATTACAAAAAAGCGCTTGGATTTATTAGAGAAGACGAAATAACCTATATGGAGAACAAAATTAATAATGCACACGAAATGTTGCATGGTATGACTGGCCCTGGCAATGAATATACAGGATGGCTGGAACTACCTAATAATTATGATAAAGAGGAGTTTACTCGTATTTTAAAAGCTTCTCAAAGAATAAGAGAGAATTCGGAAGTCTTTATTGCAATAGGAATTGGCGGTTCCTATTTAGGGGCAAGAGCAGCTATTGAGGCTCTATCTCACTCTTTTTATAATATGCTTCCAAAAGAAAAGAGAAAGGGCCCTGAGATTTATTTTGTAGGAAATAACATTAGCGCCACCTATCTTACTGATCTATTAGAGCTAATTGAGGGCAAAGATATAACAGTGAATGTTATATCAAAGTCTGGAACAACCACCGAGCCAGCAATAGCCTTTAGAATTTTTAAAGACTATATGGAGAAAAAGTATGGCAAAAATGGTGCTAAGAGCCGAATTTATGCAACCACAGATAAATCCAAGGGTGCATTAAAGACATTAGCAGATAAAGAGGGCTATGAAACCTTTGTTATTCCTGATGATGTAGGTGGCCGCTATTCTGTTCTTACAGCAGTTGGACTTCTACCTATAGCAGTTGCAGGAATTGACATAATGGATATGATGAAGGGTGCCCAAGACGCGTACGTAGAATGTAAAAAGCCCTTTAAAGATAATGATAGCTACAAATATGCAGCAGTCAGAAACGCATTGCATAGAAAAGGTAAGACCACCGAGATACTAGTTAACTATGAGCCTTCTCTTCACTATATCAATGAATGGTGGAAACAGCTTTATGGCGAGAGTGAGGGAAAGGATCAAAAAGGTATATTCCCTGCCAGCGTAGATTTTTCCACAGATCTTCATTCCATGGGACAGTATATTCAAGATGGACTTAGAAACATATTTGAAACAGTTATCAATGTAGAAAAGAGCAGGAAAACTGTAGATATGATAGAAACTTCAGGAGATTTAGATAAACTAAATTATCTGGCTGGTAAGGACATGGACTTTGTAAACAAAAAGGCTATGCAAGGGACTGTCCTAGCTCACAACGATGGCGGTGTACCAAATCTTATCCTTAATATTCCTGAAATGAACGCTTATTGGTTTGGCTATTTAGTGTATTTTTTCGAGAAAGCTTGCGGTATAAGCGGATATGTATTAGGCGTAAATCCTTTTGATCAACCTGGAGTTGAAGCCTATAAGAAAAACATGTTTGCTCTCTTGGGCAAGCCAGGCTTTGAAAACGAAAAGGAAGAACTTGAAAAACGATTATGATTATTCTTGATTTAATACAAGCGTTATGCTAGAATAATAAGCGCTGTTATAAAAACTGGAGGTATTATCGATGGGTGTTTGGGAAATTATCGTAAATGTTATATACTTATTGATTTGTGTAGCAATTATTGCAATTGTCCTTTTACAAGCTGGCCGTTCTGCTGGTATTTCAGGAGCTATAGCCGGTGGTGCAGAAACCTTTTTTGGAAAGAACAAAGCACGCTCAAAAGAAGGCATATTAAAAAAAGCTACCGTTGTAGTTGCAGTTTTATTTGTTGTTATATCTATAATTCTTAGCTTATTTTAATTAATTTTTTTGATTGATAAGGCTATGCGTGTTTGTAAACATGTGTAGCCTTTTGACATTTTACAAGATAATCTAGGATTCGTATTAAAAGGGAGTTATTATGCCACAATTCAAATTAAAATCTGATTATAAGCCTACAGGGGATCAACCCCAGGCAATAAAAGAACTGGTGGATTTAGTAAATGCCAAAAGTAAGCATCAAACCTTACTAGGTGTTACAGGCTCAGGGAAGACATATACAATTGCAAATGTAATTGAACAAGTCCAAAAGCCTACGCTTGTTTTGGCACATAATAAGACTCTTGCGGCACAATTATGTAACGAGTTTACCGAATTTTTCCCGGATAATGCTGTTGAATATTTTGTTTCATATTATGATTATTTCCAGCCCGAGGCTTATATAGCATCAACCGATACCTATATAGAGAAGGACTCGTCTATAAATGATGAAATCGACAAGCTGCGCCACTCCGCCACAGCATCTCTTTTGGAAAGGCGTGATGTTATAATAGTTGCAAGTGTTTCTTGTATTTATGGATTAGGAGATCCAGAGGACTACACTGAACTAATGATATCACTTCGCCCAGGCATGATAAAAGATAGAGATGAAATTATTGAAAAACTGGTGGATATTCAATACATCAGAAATCAGTATGACTTTAAGCGCGGCACCTTTAGAGTTATGGGAGATATTTTAGATGTTTTCCCTCCAGCCTCAACCAATACAGCTTTAAGGGTTGAATTTTTTGGCGATGAAATAGAAAAAATCACTGAAATTGATGTACTCACCGGAGAGGTAACGGGCATAAGATCTCATATTGCCATATTCCCGGCATCTCACTTTGCTACAAAAAAAGAAAAGATGCTCAAAGCTATTGAATCAATAGAAGTTGAGCTTAAGGAAAGATTAGAATATCTACGTGATAATGATAAATTAGTCGAGGCTCAAAGACTTGAGCAAAGAACAAGATATGATATTGAGATGATGCAGGAATTAGGTTTTTGCCAAGGAATAGAGAATTATTCTCGTCACATAAGTGGAAGAAAGCCTGGAAGTGCGCCATATACATTAATCGACTATTTCCCTGAGGATTTTTTACTAGTAGTTGACGAGTCTCATGTTACCCTTCCACAGGTTGGGGCCATGTATCGAGGTGATCGCTCAAGAAAAGAATCATTAGTGGAATACGGCTTCAGGTTACCCTCTGCTTTTGACAACAGGCCTTTAACCTTCGAAGAATTTAGTGAGAGAACAGATCAGGCTATATATGTAAGCGCCACGCCTGCCCAATATGAGAAAGGCTTATCAACAAAGATTGTGGAGCAGATTATAAGGCCAACCGGATTAATAGATCCTGAAATCATTGTAAGACCAATTAAAGGTCAAATAGATGATTTGCTAAATGAGGTCAATGAAGTAGCTAAAAAAGGTTATAGAACACTTGTCACAACACTTACCAAAAGGATGGCCGAGGATTTAACCAAGTATCTCGACGATATGGGTGTTAGAGTTAAGTACCTGCATTCAGACATTGTCACCTTGGAGAGAATGGAGATAATTCGTGACCTTCGTATGGGAGAATTTGATGTACTTGTGGGAATAAATTTATTAAGAGAAGGTTTGGATCTGCCAGAAGTTGCTTTAGTGACAATTTTGGATGCTGACAAGCAGGGATTCCTAAGATCTGAAACTTCACTTATTCAGACTATTGGTAGGGCGGCAAGAAATGTTGATGGCAGGGTTATTATGTATGCTGACAGCATCACAGCTGCAATGGAAAAGGCAATAAGCGAAACAACCCGCAGACGAAAAATCCAAGAGGAGTATAACACCGTAAATAATATAACTCCAAAATCTATTGTAAAGGCCGTTCACAATGTAATTGAGGCTACAAAGGCAGCCGAGGATACAGATGCTTATAAAGCAGTTGGCAAACGAGGTATTGAAAATCTTGATAACCATACTATTAAGCAATTAATAGAAAGCCTATCCAAGGACATGAAGCAAGCTGCAAGAGAGCTTGAATTTGAGCAAGCCGCGTTTATACGAGACCAGATAGAAGAGTTAAAACGTGCTGAAAAGGGTAGGCTTAAATGAGCCTGAAACCTAGACAGTAGCACCTAACCATGGAGAAGCTTCTATTGATTAGATTTTGGAAGGAAAAAGACAAATGAGCCTGATACCTAGAAGGCAGCACCCATCCTGGGATGCTTTTTTAACAGAGGATGTTTCGAAACTGCTTTTATCAATTGAAACGGCAATTGGTGAAGATTATTCGCCTATTCAGAGTAAGGTCCTTAGGTTTCTTGAGACTGATTTTTCAAACATAAAAATTGTCATTCTTGGCCAAGATCCATATCCTGAAAAGGGTAGAGCTACCGGACGAGCCTTTGAAGTTGGGGATCTTAACACATGGGATCAACCATTTAGGCAGGTTTCACTTAAAAATATAGTTAGATTAATATATAAAACTATAAACAAAATAGAAGAATACGAACACATTCCCAAATTTTCTGAAATAGTCGATGAAATAAAAAGTGGGGAGTTTCCTTTTGCTAGCCCTTCACAATTATTCAAAAGCCTAGAAGAACAAGGCGTACTTTTCTTAAACACTTCATTTACTGTTTGTCCTGGAAAACCTCTTAGCCATTTTGAAATCTGGCAGCCATTTACGAATAGGTTGATTTCTTGGATTTCAAACGAAGAACCTAATCTTAGTTGGTTCCTTTGGGGGAAAAATGCCATAGCTTATAAAGCATTAATAGAAAGCGGCAAATTTTACGAATCACGCCATCCAATGATGTGCTCTGCGAAATATCCTGACGACTTTTTAAAAAACAAATGTATATATGAAACAATGGACATAATTAATTGGATTGGAGATAGCAAAATTTAACGATTCTTTATTATAAGCTATAAATGATAGTTTATAGCCTTCGTTGCCACAATTGTTGTCACAATAAGGATTTTTTACAAAGCATAAGAGTCCGATATGTAGGTTAACTTAATGAAGTAAAACTGCATGTGGAGCGTGATTTGTTTGTTTAAAAAACCTATAAAATCCAAATTTATACTATTTACCTTAATGTTGATGCTATTGGTTGCTTATATCATGACTTTGGTTGTGCTACCGAGTGATATTACACTTTTTAAAGGTGAAAATTATACACTGTCATTTAAATCACCACTTTTTTTAAAAGTTCATACCAATAGTAATATTTTACAGGTAAGTGATAGCAGAGAAAACTCAATAATAGATTTAGAAACTCCCTATAGCCTTACCGCAACAGAAGTAGGGCAAGCCGAGTTAGGCTTAAGTATGTTCGGGGTAATCCCTGTAAAGACAGTAGTAGTTCGCTCTATAGAGAGCCAAAAACTCTTTGCGAGCGGAGCCCCTATTGGTATCAAACTAAAAACAGATGGAATCATAATTATTAATATATCAGGTGTCATACTAGAAGACGGTACCAGGGTATCTCCTGCAGAAACATCTGGGTTATTAGTCGGTGATGCACTTATTGAGGCCAATGATAAAAAACTGGGAAAAATATCAGACTTAACCGCAATCATAAAAGAATCACAAGGAAATCCAGTTAATATAACTTATAGAAGAGAAAACACAGAATATAAGACAAGTATTAGTCCCATAAAGTCAGGAGATGACCAACAATTTCGAGCAGGAATTTGGGTCCGAGATAGCTCTGCAGGTATAGGCACCCTTACTTTCATAAGGCCTAATGATAAGGTCTATGGTGCTTTAGGACATGGTATAAATGATGTGGATACCGGCTCGCTCTTGATTGTCGGCTCGGGTACATTATTGGAATCCAACATAGATGGAATAAAGAAAGGGTTAAAGGGCTCTCCGGGTGAATTAGAAGGCGATTTTTTAAACAATCCAAGAGAAATTGGGGATATTGAGCTTAACTGTGATTTCGGTATATTTGGTAAAGTGAACGGTAGCACTAAGCCAGAAAAATTCGGAAAGCTTATGGATATTGCTTCTCACAGCACAGTTCAAGTCGGCAAGGCATCTATACTGTCCTGTATTAATGGGCAAAAGGTAGACGAATACGAAATTGAGATCCAACGAATAGTCAAGCACGATTTAAACAGCACGAAAAATATGGTTATTCGTATCACTGATAAAAGGCTTTTGAATGCAACAGGTGGAATTGTTCAAGGTATGAGCGGAAGCCCTATAATTCAAAACGGCAAGCTAATAGGAGCAGTTACCCATGTTTTTATCAATGACCCGATTCGTGGATACGGAGTTTTCATCGAATCTATGCTTGAGCAGACAAAGAATGTTGGGGGAAGGTAAGAAAGCAACCACAAGTAGCATTTTTGCAACAAATGA
>CAYMAE010000021.1:34296-38251 GCA_964388375.1 uncultured Ruminiclostridium sp. | reverse complement strand
ATAGCAAATCAATCAATAGTAAACAAGAATGAACTGTGATATAATATTTTTTTAAAGAAAGGTTAACAAATGGCAGAAAAAGTAAGGCTACAAAAATATATTGCTCAATGTGGTGTTTCATCGAGGCGCCATGCTGAAGAATTAATAAACTCGGGCAGAGTAAGAGTAAATGGTTTAACAATATGTGAAATGGGCGTTCTTGTTTCCGATACAGATAAGATTGAGGTAGATGGAAAGCCAATAGAAAAAGAGGAACGTTTAGTTTATATTATGCTCAATAAGCCTAGTGAATATGTTACGACAGTAACTGACCCAGAAGGAAGAAAAACGGTTATGGATCTTATCGGGGAAGTTAATGAAAGAGTATATCCTGTAGGGCGTCTGGATTATGACACAAAGGGTTTAATAATTCTTACTAACGATGGTGATTTAGCATATAATATTACTCATCCAAGCCAAGAAATAAAGAAAACATACCTTGCTGAGGTTTTGGGAATTCCATCAAAGACTTCAATGAATCTACTTAGAACAGGTGTAATGCTTGATGGCAGGCCTACCGCAAAATCAGAAGCACATATTGTGGAATCAAAGGGTAATAACACAGTATTAAAGATTGTAATTATTGAAGGTAGGAATAGACAAGTGAAGCGCATGTGCGAAAAAATAGGACATCCTGTTATAAAACTAGAGAGAATTTCGGTCGGAAAGCTAACTCTAGGTAATTTAAGGAAGGGCCAGTGGCGCTATTTGACGCCACTGGAAGTAAATTCTTTTAGGGGGGAATAAAAATGGGTAATGAAAAAAATAAGTTGTCTAAAGTAAAGCCGATTTTTGCATATTTTAAGGATTCTATTAAGTTCTATGATTTAGATAATTCTGCTATAGCTCAAATAGTATTTGTTCTTATACTAGCAATTCTTTTTGGTGGCAATATAATAGCAAGACCTTACACTGAAAAGTTTCTATTACATTATGAGCAATTTGGTATTCAGCTTGCGGAATATGACTTGAACACCCTTGACCTATCTATGGTTGATGCGGAGCTTTTATATAATATGACTAATGCCATACTTGCATCTATGGGCATATTATTATTAGTTAAGGCGATATCATATCTGGTAGCCCTATTCTACGGCTCTTACTATTTTTATAGTATTACAAGACCTGAAACAACACTAGCTCTAAGAATAAGTATGTTTTTTCAAAAACTTCCTAAGCTTATAGGGTTCAACCTATTGTTTTATTTCATATTTGCCCTTGCTTTATTTGTATTCTTACTCGTATTTTTAGTTATAGGATTAATTGTTCCGGGAATTATCTTTGTAATTGCGCCATTTATCCCTATTATTATAGTAATAGTTGATTTGTTATTTATATTTAAGAATTTACTAATTATTGAGTTTGATGTTGGTGTTCTTAAAAATTTCAAGAAATCTCTTGATATTATTAAGGGAAACAAAGTGAGAATAGTAAATAATGGTTTGTTTCCACATATACTAACTTTGATTCTAAGTGCCATAGCAACCAATAATAACCCAATGCTTTCATTATTTATTGTAGCGTTTTTTGAAGTAATTATTCTTTTGTTTTCTAATAGACTTACAACCCTGATGTTTATAGATGTTGCATCTTTAAAACCTGATAATAAGAACCTCGAAGAGGTTTCTGATTCAAAATAACCTTTTGCTTAGAATGCTTTTTTATTCAGTTGACACATTATAAAATAAACTATAAAATTTTGTGTGTAGCTGTAAATGTTTAATATCGCCAACTATATAGATTACAGATATTAATGTACGGAGGAGAGAATAGATGCTAAAGTATAGAGAAATTGAAAATGTTGATCCTGAGGTTGCAAAATCAATTTATGATGAGATAGGAAGACAATCAGGAAAAATCGAATTAATTGCCTCAGAGAATTTTGTTAGTAAGGCTGTCCTTGAAGCGGTTGGATCACCTTTAACAAATAAATATGCAGAAGGGTATCCCGGCAAGCGCTATTATGGTGGCTGCGAGCATGTTGATGTTATCGAAAGTCTTGCTATTAATAGAGCTAAAGAGCTTTTTGGTGCTGAGCATGTTAATGTACAGCCACACTCAGGTGCGCAAGCCAATATGGCTGTTTTCTTTTCGGTATTAAAGCCAGGTGATGTTTTTATGGGCTTGAATTTGTCTCATGGTGGACATCTAAGCCATGGAATGCATTTAAACATGTCAGGTAAGTATTTTAAGCCTGTTCAATATTGCGTAAAAGAATCTGATGGATTAATCGATTATGACGAATTACGCAAAACAGCGCTTGAAACAAAGCCTAAGATGATTGTTGCGGGTGCTAGTGCATACCCAAGAACCATAGACTTTAAAGCGTTTAGAGAGATATGTGATGAGGTTGGAAGCTATCTTATGGTAGATATGGCCCATATTGCAGGACTTGTTGCTGCTGGACTTCATCCTAATCCTGTTCCTTACGCCGATTTTGTAACAACCACCACTCATAAAACATTAAGAGGCCCAAGAGGCGGTATGATTCTATGTAAAGAAAAATACGCCAAGGAAATTAACAGATCTGTATTCCCAGGAATACAGGGAGGTCCTTTAATGCACGTTATTGCAGGTAAGGCAGTTTGCTTTAAAGAAGCACTTAATCCTGAGTTTAAAGAATATCAAAAGCAAATTATTAAGAATGCGAAGACATTATCTGAAGCTCTTATAGAAAAGAGTTTTGATCTTGTTTCAGGAGGCACAGACACTCATCTAATACTTTTAGACCTTACGAATAAGGGCATAACGGGTAAGGATGCAGAGCATATGCTAGACGAAGTTATGATAACAGTAAATAAAAATGGCATACCTTTTGACAAGCTAAGTCCTGCAATATCAAGCGGTATACGCATTGGTACCCCAGCAGTTACAACCCGTGGTATGAAAGAAAATGAGATGGTTGAGATTGCAGAACTTATAAATATGACCATAAGTAATGAATTTGAAGCAAATAAGCAGGCAATAATAGATGGAGTTGGTCAGCTTACAGCTCGATTCCCACTGTACTCATAATCTTAGCCCTGAAAAGCCAGGATTGACAAAGCGAGAACTAGTGAGTATAATATTTCTTGTTGACTTTCTGGAGGCTTTACTATGCTTTCTTGGAGGTATACAGATTGAAACTAGATATAACAACAATCATTAATGATAATGGTGGCACTATCAATATAGATATGGAAGAAGTCTTGGAAGACCTTAAATTGGGCATAGGAACAGTTTCTTTTGTAGGTCCAGTTAGATTTTCAGGATGCATAACTAATAGTAATGGTTTATTATTATTGGATGGTGTTGCAAAATTAATGTATAAAACCATATGTGACAGATGTGCAGTAAATATTGAGCAACAACTTGTTATTAAGGTAAAAGAGAATATAATTAAGGATAGTTTGCCTGATGGACAAGAGAATGTTGAAGATAATTATTTAGATGACAGATATACTCTTTCAAGTAGTATACTTGATTTAGACAGAATAATCGCTGATTGCATATTAACAGGTATGCCAACAAGTCAAATATGTAGTGAGGATTGTTCAGGACTATGTGATGTATGTGGAGTCAAAATTAGTGAGAACGGTTGTAATTGTAATGATACAGATTTAATTGACTCACGTTTTGAGATATTAAAAGGTTATTTTGATTAATTCGCTATAAACAGCAAGAATGCTGATTATGCAAGCACTGAACGGAGGTGTTACAAATGGCAGTACCAAAAAGTAAAGTGTCGAAGCAAAGGAAGAATAAGAGAAGAACACACTACAAGCTTTCTGCCCCAAATCTGGTTGAATGCAAGAAGTGTCATGCCCTCAAGCTTCCCCACGTTGTTTGTAAGGATTGTGGTTCTTATGATGGCAAGGAAGTAGTAAAAGTAGACGACGATAAGTAATAATCTCCGGAGCATTACATCGACTCAAAA
>CAYMAE010000021.1:0-34196 GCA_964388375.1 uncultured Ruminiclostridium sp. | reverse complement strand
GGATTAGTAGCTAGCAATTAATATATAAATCTTGCTAATGCTCGCCATCTTGAAAGGAATAGTATGCAGAAAATAGAGATTTCTTCAATAACATCTGGTAGTATAGCCCAGGAACTAGGAATAGAACCGGGCGATTTTCTTGTTTCGATAAATGATCAACAAATCCATGATGTTTTTGACTATCGCTTTTACGTAGCCGATTCAGCGTTGATACTTGATATTGAAAAAAGCAATGGCGAGAGATGGCAGTTTGATATCGAAAAGGATGAGATGGAGGATTTAGGCTTAGAATTTGCTAATTCTCTATTAGATGAAGAAAAATCCTGTAAGAATAAATGTATTTTTTGTTTTATTGACCAGCTTCCTAAAGGAATGCGCGAAACATTATATTTTAAAGACGATGATGCCAGACTATCATTTCTTTTCGGAAACTATATAACAATGACAAATCTTTCGGATGATGAGATTGATAGGATTATTAAATACCATATGTCACCTGTTAATATTTCGGTCCATACAACAAATCCAGAGCTTCGCAAAAAAATGCTCAATAATCGCTTTGCAGGAGATGTATTAGAAAAGGTTAAGAGATTTACTTCTGCTGGGATTATAGTAAACACCCAAATTGTTTTATGTCCTGAAATTAACGATAGTGAAGAATTAGATAGAACTATAGGGGACTTAACAAGACTTTTTCCGGAGCTGCATAGTATTTCGGTAGTTCCTGTGGGAATAACTCGCTTTAGAGCAGGCTTATCGGCTCTAAAACCATTTACTAAAGAAAGTGCGGCTCAGGTTGTGAGTCAGATTGAAAACTGGCAGAAAAGGCTTTTAGACACGTATAATAGCAGAGTGGTCTATCTTGCTGATGAAATATATATAAAGGCAGAAAAACCACTACCTCATTATGAAGCATATGAAGATTTCCCTCAAATTGAAAACGGTGTAGGCATGGTTTCATCCTTTATTAACGAGGTTGATTTAGCATTAAAAAATATTAATGAAACGAATACCCCAAAACATATTAGTAAAGCAGTCAGCATTGCGACAGGCGCCTCAATCTATGAAATTTTTAAAAGCATTGCAAATAAGGTGGAAAAAAGCATCGAAGGTTTAAAAATAAATGTCTATAGGGTAGAGAATACCTTTTTCGGCGAACATGTGACGGTAACTGGCCTCTTGACTGGCAGCGACATAATTAGAGAGCTTTCTGGCAAAGATCTAGGTGACATGCTATTGCTTAGTAAAAGTATGTTTAAATCCGGAACTGACATTATGCTAGATGATATAACTGCACGAGATTTACAAGAAAAGCTTAAAGTGAAAATTCAATTAATTGACACAAATGGACAGGCTTTTATTGATACTCTTGTCCAATCATGATGTATTTTAAATAATCTATTAAAAATATTAACAATTTTGGCATCTTAAGAATATACTATATTGACAGGAGCTGGCACGGAGGTTATCCATATGAAGATAGTAGTGCTCAAGATGCCCGGATTCCTGGGAGGAATACTCAGGCGTTTGTTTAAAATCCACTGATGTGGGCATTAAAAAAGAACATAAAAAATGTGGCCCTGTTTGGCCACATTTTTTATTGATAACTAATAGTTTTATTATACAGATTTAGTTAATTTACTGGAACGCAGGCATTTAGCACAAATGTTCATATTCTTTGAAACGCCGCCGATCTCAACTTTAACTCTCCTAATATTAGGCTTCCACACTTTATTGCTTCTTCTGTGGGAGTGACTTACCTTTATACCGAAATGTTGACCTTTTTCACATACCTCGCACTTTGCCATTTGTTACACCTCCCTGCAATCCATGATTATATGAATCAATGGTAAAAATCTATTTCTTAACAGCAAGAATCATTTTATCACAATAATACTTAGAATGGCAACTCTTTTTAAAAAGTTCTTTGATTATCTTTTGTTATAGACTTTATTAAGACTTAATAGATGATTAAATGTCAAAAGTCATATAAAATGCAATTAGTTTTGTTAATAATTTAGTTATTATTACGTGATTGACAGCATAATTTTTGACTGATATAATACAGAAACAAGTACATATTTACACTCACAAAATGCAATGAAGGAGCAAGTTTTCCAATAGAAATCTTTAAAGAGAGTCAGTGGTTGGTGGAAACTGATAGGGTTCATGGTTAACAATCTCTCCTGAGCAGTTCATCTGAAACTTTTAGTAAGAAGAAACGGTAAGCCCCGTTATAGGCGAAGGTTTGTTTGAACCTAATGAGGTCTTTATTGTGAAATAAAGATAAAAATAGGGTGGTAACACGAAGAATGTATCCCTCGTCCCTGTTATGATATTATAACGCTGGCACGGGGTTTTTTGTATATCTAGATATTTAATGAGAGATATTGGAAGCGTAATGTTGGGGATACAATTTAGAGATTAATAACTGTTTTAAATAATAAGAGGGAGTGATTTAATGAGCAGACATGTTTTGTCGGTACTAGTTGAAAACCAATCGGGTGTTTTGAGCAGAGTAGCAGGTCTATTTAGTCGAAGGGGCTACAATATTGACAGCTTGTCAGTAGGTGAAACTGAAGATCCAAAGGTTTCACGTATGACAATTGTGGTACGAGGTGATCACTACATTCTTGACCAGATACAGAAGCAGTTAAATAAACTAGTTGATGTAATTAAAATTGTAGAACTTAGTCCCAATAACTCAATTTGTAGAGAACTAGCTCTTATAAAAGTAAATACCACAATGCAAAATAGAGCGTCGGTCATTGAGATCGTATCGATATTCAGAGCAAACATTGTGGATGTATCCCGTGAGACTCTAACAGTTGAAATGACAGGAGACGAGTCAAAAATTGAAGCGTTTATTAATCTGATGGAGCCTTATGGGATTTTAGAAGTTGTTTGTACTGGACTTAGTGCTATTGAAAGAGGAAATAACTCAATAAAAAATTATAAAGAATATGAGGAGGAATAAAAAATGGCTAAGATGTATTATGAAAAGGATTGTAATCAAAACCTATTAAATGGTAAAACAGTTGCGGTAATTGGCTATGGAAGCCAAGGACATGCGCATGCCCTTAATCTTCATGAATCAGGAATTGATGTAATAGTGGGTTTATATGAAGGTAGTAAGTCATGGAAAATAGCCGAGGATGCTGGACTAAAAGTAGCTACAGCTAAAGATGCAGCAAAAAAGGCAGATATTATCATGATTCTTGTAAATGATGAAAAGCAGCCAAAGCTATATAAAGAAAGCATTGAGCCAAATTTAACTTCAGGCAAGAGCCTGGTTTTCGCTCATGGTTTCAACATTCATTATGGACAGATTGTTCCTCCTAGTGATGTTGACGTCTTTATGATTGCACCTAAAGGACCTGGTCATACAGTAAGAAGCCAATTTGTAGAAGGAAGAGGAGTTCCTTGTCTTATTGCAGTCCACCAAGATGCTACTGGAAATGCACATGATTTAGCATTAGCATACGCGGCAGGAATTGGTGGGGCAAGAGCAGGCATTCTTGAGACTACATTTAAAGAAGAAACCGAAACCGATCTTTTCGGGGAGCAGGCAGTTCTTTGTGGAGGCGTTTGCGAACTTATGAAGGCTGGATTTGAGACATTGGTTGAAGCAGGATATCAGCCGGAGAGCGCATATTTTGAATGTTTACATGAGATGAAGCTCATCGTGGATCTTATTAATAAGGGCGGATTGAGCTTTATGCGGTATTCTATTTCGGATACGGCTGAATATGGAGATTATACAACTGGAAAGCGCATTATTACACAGGAAACACGAAATGAAATGAAGCAAGTGCTCAGTGAAATTCAGGATGGTAGTTTTGCACGGAATTGGATTTTGGAGAACCAAGCTAATCGTCCCTACTTTAATGCTAAACGTAGGATGGAGCAGGAGAGCCAGGTCGAAGTTGTAGGTAAAGAGCTACGCAAGATGATGAGCTGGAATAAATAGTTAATAATAAAGAGCTTCGTACGAAGATGAGCTTGAACAAGCTGTTAATGGTTATAAGGTTAGGAGGATTATTATGTCAAAACGGATTTATATTTTTGATACTACCTTGAGAGACGGAGAGCAATCCCCGGGTTGCAGCATGAATCTTCAAGAGAAAATACAAGTAGCTAAACAATTGGAAAGATTAAAGGTTGATGTAATAGAAGCGGGGTTTGCCGTGTCATCACCTGGAGATTTTCAGGCTGTAAAGGCTATTGCAGAAGCTATAAAGGATTGTACAATTGCTAGTCTATCAAGGGCATTGCCACAGGATATAGATAAGTCGTGGGAGGCAATAAAAAATGCAGCAAGCCCAAGAATTCACGTATTTTTAGCCACATCACCAATACATATGGAGCATAAATTAAGAATGTCTCCGGAAGAAGTTCTCGAACGGGCTAAAAGCATGGTTGCTTATGCTAAAAAATATTGCTCGGATATCGAATTTTCTGCAGAAGATGCCACAAGAAGTGACCAAGAGTTTCTATACAGAATCTTTGAGGAAGTAATAGATGCTGGAGCAACGGTTATTAATGTACCTGACACTGTTGGCTATGTAACCCCAGATGAATACTACGAGTTAATTAAAAATATCAAAGAAAATGTACCTAATAGCGATAAGGCTCATATTGCCGTGCATTGCCACGATGATTTGGGGCTTGGGGTTGCTAATACCTTGGCAGCAGCTAGGGCGGGTGCTACACAGCTAGAATGTACAGTAAATGGAATTGGTGAAAGAGCTGGAAATGCTGCTTTAGAAGAGATTGTTATGGCTATAAAGACAAGACCACAGCAATTTGATATGGATTTACGAATCGACACTACGCAGCTATTAAGAACATCTAAACTAATAAGTAGTATTACTGGTACTCCGGTTCAACCTAATAAGGCCATTGTTGGAGCTAATGCATTTGCTCATGAATCAGGCATTCACCAGCATGGAGTCCTAGCAGAGAAGAGCACATATGAGATTATGACACCTGAGTCAATAGGACTATCTAAGAATAATATGGTTTTAGGCAAGCATTCAGGTAGGCACGCATTCGAAGATAAGTTGATAGAATTAGGTTATAACCTGACAAAGAAAGAGTTGGATGAAACCTTCACAAGATTTAAGGAGCTCGCTGATAAAAAGAAGGTTGTACAAGATGCTGACTTGGAGGTTTTGCTTCAACATAAGTCAGTAGAAATTCCTGAAACGTACAAATTAGAACAGTTTGTAATTAATACCGGTAACACTATAACAGCAACTGCATCAGTACGCTTAATTAAGCAAATAGGAAATGAGATGCTTATTGAAGAGGTTTCTACTGGAGACGGTCCTATCGATGCGGCATTCAAAGCTGTTGAAAAAGTTGTGGGAGCTAACTATACTCTGGAAGACTATACCATTCGCTCAGTTACAGAAGGCTTAGATGCTTTAGGTGAAGCATATGTAAAAATACGTTCAGGTGCAAGGGTTTACACCGGTAAAGGTGTTAGTACCGACATATTCGAGGCTAGCGTTCTTTCCTATGTAAATGCTATTAATAAAATGCTTTATGAAGAAAGTCTAGTATAATGGATATGTAATTATCTGGAATGGTTAAACAAAAACATTAGACAGTATGGGAGGAATGGTGAGCATGCCCCAAAAAGTAGATATATTAGATTCGACCCTTCGTGATGGCGCACAGGCTGAAGGCATTTCTTTCTCGGTTGCTGATAAGCTTAAGATAGTAAAGGCTTTAGACGAGCTTGGAGTAGCCTATATTGAGGCAGGAAATCCTGGTTCCAACCCTAAGGATATTGAGTTTTTTGAAAAGCTTAGAACTGTAAAATTAAAAAATGCTAGGATAACAGCCTTTGGTAGTACAAGACGTAGAGATATAACCGTTGACGAAGATAATAATGTTCAGTCTTTAGTTAGTGCTGGAACACCTACTGTAACAATTTTTGGTAAGGCTTGGGATTTTCATGTAACCGAGATTATTAAGACATCTTTAGAAGAAAACCTAAGAATGGTGAAAGAAACAGTAGCCTATTTAAAGAAGAGGGGTAAAGAGGTTATATTTGATGCCGAACATTTCTTTGATGGATATAAGGCAAATCCCGAATACGCCCTTGAGGTTCTAAAGACTGCAGCTGATGCAGGAGCTGACTGTATGGTCCTTTGTGACACTAACGGTGGAGGATTTCCAACAGAGATTTACGATGTCATAAAAAAAGTTAAGGATACTTTTAAGATAAAAATAGGTATCCATTGCCATAATGATTGTGGTATGGCTGTAGCAAATTCAATAATGGCCGTTGAAGCAGGAGCTGATCATGTTCAAGGTACATATATAGGCTTTGGCGAAAGATGTGGAAATGCTAATTTGAGTACCATTATTCCAAATCTACAGCTTAAAAAGAATATTTCGTGTATTCCAAAGGAAAAACTCAAGGTACTTACTTATACAGCCAGAAAAATTGCTGAAATAGCCAATATATCACTCTATAAAAGGGAGCCCTATGTTGGAAGTAGTGCTTTTGCTCATAAGGGTGGAATGCATATTGATGGTGTTTGTAAAGCCAGCAAATCATTTGAACATATTTCTCCTGAGTGTGTAGGAAATAAGCGAAGAATTTTAATGAGTGAGGTTTCAGGACGAAATACTATTTTGGAGAAGATCCGCGAAATAAACCCAAATATTAATAAGGACTCTAAAGAGACAGAGGCTATTATTGCCAGACTTAAAGAGTTAGAGCATCAAGGTTATCAATTTGAGGGAGCGGAAAGCACGTTTGAGCTTGTAATAAGAAAGCAGCTTGGAAAATATCAACCATTCTTTGCATTAGAGAAGTTTAAGCTTACGACAGAGCAACCTATACAAGGTCATTCAGCCTCAGCATTAATAAAGGTAAATGTTGATGGTAAGTCTGAGATTACTGCTGCAGAGGGTGATGGACCTGTCCATGCACTTGATAAGGCATTAAGAAAGGCTTTAGAGGTATTCTATCCGGAATTATCACATGTATATTTGACGGATTTTAAAGTAAGAGTGATAGATTCTGAAATGGCCACAGCTGCAAAGGTTAGAGTTCTTATAGAATCCACTGATGATGAGTCATCATGGACAACAGTTGGAGTATCAACTGACATTATTGAAGCCAGCTGGATTGCGCTAGTTGATTCTATTGAATATAAGCTAATAAAAGAGCTTGAAAAAAAGATGAAACATATATGTGAGAGGAGGAAATAAAATGGGAATGACTATGACACAAAAAATATTGGCGGCCCATGCCGTCTTAGATAAAGTGGTGCCAGGCCAGCTAATAGAAGCGAATCTTGATTTGGTGCTTGGAAACGACATTACAACTCCCGTAGCAGTAAATGAATTTCGAAAAGCCGGGTTTGATAATGTATATGATACAAAAAAGATTGCCATAGTTCCTGATCATTTTACCCCAAATAAGGATATTAAAGCTGCAGAGCAATGCAAGCTAATAAGAGAGTTTTCAAATCAAATGAATATAGAAAACTATTTTGAAATTGGCCAAATGGGAATAGAGCATTGTTTAATACCTGAAAAGGGTTTGGCAGTACCTGGAGACCTTATTATTGGTGCCGACTCTCACACTTGTACTTATGGAGCCCTAGGCGCATTTGCTACAGGTGTTGGTAGTACTGATATGGCTGCTGGCATGGCTACAGGCAAAGGGTGGTTTAAGGTTCCCCCAGCAATTAAGTTTACTTTAAAGGGTAAGCCTCAAGGATGGGTTTCGGGTAAGGATGTAATCCTACATATCATTGGGATGATTGGTGTTGATGGTGCACTATATAAATCTATGGAGTTTGTGGGAGAGGGACTTGAAAGCCTAACTATGGATGATAGATTTACTATGGCAAATATGGCTATTGAAGCTGGAGCTAAGAATGGAATATTTCTTGTTGATGATAAAACCATAGAATATGTAAAAGAGCATTCTAACAAAGAGTATAAGGTTTATAGTCCTGATTTTGATGCAGCTTATGATAGCGAATACGAAATAGATTTAAATAAAATCAGACCAACAGTTTCATTCCCACACCTACCTGACAACACAAGAACTATTGACGAGGTAGGCGATGTGTACATTGATCAGGTTGTCATAGGCTCATGTACCAATGGTCGTATAAGTGACTTAAGGGTGGCTGCTAAGATTCTAAAAGGCAATAAGGTTAAAAAGGGAGTTAGGTGTTTAGTATTTCCTGGTACTCAAAAAATATATCTACAAGCCTTAGAAGAAGGGCTTATAACAGATATTGTGGAGGCAGGTGCAGTCTTTTCTACACCTACATGCGGGCCTTGCTTAGGTGGTCATATGGGAATATTGGCTAAGGGTGAAAGAGCAGTATCCACTACAAATAGAAATTTTGTAGGACGTATGGGGCATACAGAATCAGAGGTTTATCTAGCAAGCCCCGCGGTTGCAGCAACATCTGCTATTACTGGTAAGATTTCTGACCCTGACAAAATATAATGTGCAGGGACACTATATAGCAGTAATTATAAGGAGGAAAACCATGAAGGCAAAAGGTAAGGTTTTTAAATATAATGACAATGTTGATACAGACGTTATAATCCCGGCCAGACATCTTAATACAAGCGATCCAAAGGAGCTTGCTACACATTGCATGGAAGACATTGACAAGGAATTTGTTAAAAGAGTTCAGCCCGGAGATATTATTGTGGCAAATAAGAATTTCGGATGTGGTTCATCTAGAGAACATGCACCCATCGCTATTAAGGCCTCGGGTATTTCATGTGTAATAGCATCATCCTTTGCTAGAATCTTTTATAGAAACTCAATAAATATTGGCCTTCCAATTTTAGAGTGTGAAGAAGCCGTTAAAGGAATCGACTCAGGTGATGAGGTAGAGGTTGATTTTGACACAGGAACCATAAGTAACTTAACAAAAGGAAAAACCTTTAAAGCCGAGCCTTTCCCAGATTTCATGCAAAAAATAATCAAGGCTGAAGGCCTAATGAATTATATAAAATAGTAAAGGAGTCCAAGATGGAATATAAAATAGCTGTAATTCCAGGCGATGGGATTGGTCCAGAGATTGTAGAGCAGGGTCTTAAGGTCTTAGATAAAGTTGGCCAATTATATGGTCATAGGTTTTCTTATACCACCCTATTAGCCGGTGGATGTGCCATAGATGAAAGAGGGGAACCCCTCCCAGCTGAGACAATACATACATGCAAAAAATCTGATGCTGTTATTCTTGGAGCTGTAGGTGGTCCAAAATGGGATGGCTTACCGGGAGATACAAGGCCGGAAAAAGCGCTTTTAGGTTTAAGGGGTGAATTAGGACTTTATGCAAATCTTAGACCTGCAATTATATATGAAGAGTTAAAGGATTCTTGCCCATTAAAGCCTGAAATAATAGGAGATAGTATTGATATTATGGTGGTTCGTGAGTTAACGGGCGGTATATATTTTGGGCAAAGAGGTCGGCGCCAAGGGGAAAATGGCCCAGAAGCCTTTGACACAGAAGCTTATAGCGAAGCTGAGGTAGAAAGAATAACAAGAATAGCATTTGAAATAGCACTAAAGCGCAAGTCAAAGGTTACAAGTGTTGACAAGGCGAATATATTGGAGAGCTCAAGGCTTTGGCGAGAAGTTGTCCTTCGTGTATCTAAGGAATACCCAGAGGTTCAATTAGATCATTTATATGTAGACAATGCTGCAATGCAGCTAATAAGAGATCCTAAGCAGTTTGACGTAATTGTTACGAGTAATATGTTTGGGGATATTTTATCCGATGAGGCAAGTATGATTACCGGCTCAATAGGGATGTTGCCATCGGCCAGCCTAGGTAATGACAGTTTTGGGATGTATGAGCCCATACATGGCTCAGCTCCTGATATTGCTGGAAAGAATATGGCTAATCCAATTGCCACCATTTTATCAATAGCCATGATGCTAAGACATACATTCAATCTTGAAATTGAAGCTAAGGCTGTGGAAGATGCAGTCAGCAAGGTTTTACAAGATGGTTATAGAACCGGCGATATAATGAGTGAGGGCATGAAACTAGTAGGGACTAAAGAGATAGGTGAACTTATTACGAATGAAACTCGATAGATCATACTTACTAGATGAAACTAAGTAAATGAAAGGCGTGAAGACTATGCGCAGTGATTTAGTTAAAAAGGGCTTAGAAAGAGCCCCACATAGATCGTTATTCAAAGCCTTGGGGCTAACCGAGGAAGAGATTAATCGTCCATTAATTGGTATTGTAAATGCAAAAAGTGAGGTAGTGCCGGGTCATATGCATCTTGATAAGATAGCCGAGGCAGTTAAAGCAGGAGTGCGTATAGCTGGTGGTACCCCCATGGAATTTCCATCAATAGGTGTATGTGATGGGATAGCTATGGGGCATATAGGCATGCATTATTCATTACCATCAAGGGAGTTAATTGCTGACAGCTTAGAATCAATGACATTTGCTCAAGGATTTGATGGCTTAGTCCTTATTCCTAATTGCGATAAAATCGTTCCTGGAATGGTTATGGGAGCTGCTCGCCTTAATATTCCTACTATAGTAGTAAGCGGTGGACCAATGCTAGCAGGAAAGCAAAAAGTAAAGCAAATAGAAAAACCAAAAGAAAATCTAATAGAGAAGCTAAAAGATAAGCTAACAGGGAAGTCAACAGGAGAAAATGAAGTTAAATGCGTAAGCCTTACCGATATGTTTGAGGCTGTTGGGGCGGTTGAAGCAGGAAAAATGTCAGAAGATGAAATGAACTCATTGGAAAATACCGCCTGCGCCAGCTGTGGATCATGCTCAGGTATGTTTACAGCCAATAGCATGAACTGCCTTACAGAAGCCTTAGGAATAGCCCTTCCGGGAAACGGTACTATTCCGGCTGTTTATTCAGAACGCTTGCGCCTTGCAAAAATAGCCGGTATGAAGGTTATGGACCTAGTAGAAAATGACATTAAACCAAGAGACATCATTACGACTGATTCAATTTATAATGCATTGACAGTCGATATGGCTTTAGGTTGCAGTACAAACAGTATGCTTCATTTACCTGCCATCGCACATGAGGCAGGGGTACATTTTGATTTAGATATGGCAAATAGCATAAGTGAAAAAACTCCAAATCTTTGCAAGCTTGCCCCTGCAGGTAATCATTTTGTAGAAGATTTATATTTAGCTGGCGGAGTGTATGCTGTAATGAATGAACTGTCTAAAAACAGCTTGATAAATGAGTCTTGCCCTACAGTTAATGGGAAAACAATAGGTGAAAACATTAAGAATGCCGAAAATAATGATCCAAATGTTATTCGCCCAATTAAAAAACCATATTCAAAAACTGGTGGTATAGCAGTTCTTAAAGGAAATCTTGCGCCTAATGGAAGTGTAGTTAAGAGAAGCGCTGTAAAAAAAGAAATGCTAGTTCATAAGGGGCCTGCAAAAGTGTTTGATTCAGAAGAGGACGTAATAAAAGCTATTTTGGGTAATCAAATTAATAAAGGTGATGTAGTGGTTATTCGCTATGAAGGGCCAAAAGGAGGGCCAGGTATGCGTGAAATGCTCATGCCAACATCTGTATTAGCGGGAATGGGCTTAGATTCGGACGTTGCCCTAATAACAGATGGGCGCTTTAGCGGAGCTACCAGAGGTGCTTGTATTGGTCATGTGTCTCCCGAAGCTGCAGACGGTGGAAATATAGCATTAGTAAAAGAGGGCGACATCATATCAATTGACATGAATGCCTGTACATTAAATATAGAAGTATCAGATGAGGAGCTTGAAGACAGAAGATTATCGTGGGTTGCACCACCTCCTAAAATAAAAACGGGGTATCTTGCTCGTTACGCAAGGTTTGTTAGTTCGGCAAGTGAGGGTGCAGTGTTAAAACTATAAATAATAGTTAAGATTGGAGGAAGTAATATGAAATTAACTGGTGCAGAAATACTAATTGAATGCCTATTAGAACAGGGTGTAGATACTATATTTGGTTATCCGGGAGGAGCAGTCCTAAATATCTATGATGCTCTTTATAAATATCAGGACAAAATAAATCATATTTTGACCTCTCATGAGCAAGGAGCATCCCATGCTGCTGACGGCTATTCTCGAGCATCGGGAAAGGTCGGCGTATGTCTTGCTACATCAGGCCCTGGAGCAACTAATTTAGTCACAGGAATTGCTACAGCCTACATGGATTCTATTCCAATGGTAGCAATTACGGGAAACGTTCCTCTAAGTCTTCTTGGTAAGGATAGCTTTCAAGAGGTTGATATTACTGGTATCACCATGCCTATAACAAAGCATAACTTTATTGTAAAAGACATTAATGATTTAGCTGATATTGTTAGAAGGGCATTTAAAATTGCTAAAGAGGGCAGGCCAGGTCCAGTCCTTATAGATATCCCTAAGGATATTACTACAATGAAAGCTGATTATGTTTTTAAAGAAATCGAAGAATATGGTATACATACTAAAAAAATAAGCGAAAAAGCTATAGAAAATGTGGTTAAACTCTTAAATCAAAGCGAGAAGCCTCTTATTTATGCAGGTGGTGGTGTATCTACCTCTGATGCAGATAAAGAGCTTTTCCAGATGGCTGAAACGCTTCATGCACCTGTTACATTGAGCCTTATGGGCATGGGAGCATTTTCGGCTAACCACGAGTTATTCACAGGAATGATTGGAATGCATGGAACTAAAACCTCAAATATTGCTGTTACTGAGTGTGATTTATTAATAGCTATAGGAGCGCGTTTTAGCGATAGAGTAATTAGCAAAATAGAGCGTTTTGCTCCTAATGCAAAGATTATTCATATAGATATTGATGCAGCAGAGGTAAATAAGAATATATGTACCGAATGTCATATAATCGGTGATGTAAAAGAAGTATTGAAAATATTAAACACTAAGATTATAGAACGGGATAGAAGTCGATGGCTTGAATATATCAGCGTTTTGAAGGAAAAGTATAAATTAGGCTACGATTCGGAGAATTTAACGCCTCAGTATATTTTAAATAAGATTTATGAAATTGGTGGAGACGATGCAATTATTGCTACTGAGGTTGGACAACATCAAATCTGGACAGCTCAATACTATAAATTCACACGCCCTCATACTTTAATCTCATCGGGAGGCTTAGGAACCATGGGATTTGGCCTTGGTGCATCAATTGGGGCTCAAATTGCTAAGCCTGAAAAAAGAGTTTTTAATATTGCAGGTGACGGAAGCTTTAGAATGAATCTAAATGAGCTTGCTACAGCAGTTGAATACAACCTTCCTATTATTGTTGTTATTATGAATAATCATGTACTTGGCATGGTTCGCCAATGGCAGAGCATGTTTTACGATAAAAGATTCTCACATACAAATCTTGATCGAAAAACCGATTTTGTTAAGCTGGCCGAAGCATTTGGTGCATGTGCGTTTAATCTAACAAAGAAGGAAGATACTGAAGAAATACTTAAAAAAGCATTAGCGTTAAAGCGACCAGTTGTTATTAATTGCGAGATTGATAAAGATTTAAAAGTATGGCCTATGGTTCCTCCGGGAGCAGCCTTAGAGGATGTAATTGTAGGAGAAGAAGATGTTGTAACAAATTAATCTATAAGTATAGAAAAATAGATTAAGATTTTTAGTACCCCTAAAGGTAGTTAATAAGTATTTCAAAAGTTTGAGACAACTATGTTTTCTCCTGTTTTTCTTGACAATAAATCAAAACCACTTTACCATATATATGATAAATATCTATAGCCGTTTAGAGGCTCTTTTGCTATAATGTTTTACCATGTTTTGATTATTGTTTATTACTTTTATGGAGGGTATATGGGAAGACTATTTGGAACTGATGGTGTAAGAGGAGTAGCGAATACTGAGCTTACAGGAGAATTGGCCTATAAGCTTGGTAGAGCGGGGGCCTATGTGCTCAGTGGCGACAACCATCATAAACCTAAAATTTTGGTAGGCAAGGATACTAGAAAATCTGGAGATATGCTTGAAAAATCATTAGTTGCTGGAATTTGTTCTTCAGGGGCAGATGCAGTTATTGCTGGTTTCATTCCTACTCCGGCAGTGGCTTTTCTTGTCCGCAAATATAATTTTGACGCGGGTGTTGTTATTTCTGCTTCACATAATCCAGCAGAATTTAATGGTATTAAATTTTTCAATTCCCAAGGCTTTAAACTTCCAGATGTGGTTGAAGAAAGAATCGAAGCAATTATTCTTGATAATTCTGAGGAAATTCCTAGCCCTATCGGCAAAGATATAGGTATTTGCTCAACTCTTGATACTGCCTCAAAAGATTATATGGATTTTGCAAAAAGCACTATCAACTGTAGCTTAGAAGGTTTACGTGTTGCTCTAGACTGTGGAAATGGAGCGTCATATAGTGTAGCACCTGATGCAATAAAAAGTTTAGGCGCACAAGTTTTTACTATCTGTGATAAACCTGATGGCTTAAATATCAATCACCAATGTGGATCTACACATATGGATAACATTATGAACCACACCATAAAAAATAAATGTCATATCGGATTAGCCTTTGATGGTGATGCAGATCGTGTTCTAGCTGTTGATGAGAAAGGTCAAATTATTGATGGCGATAAAATCATGGCAATTATCGGTCTTAGCATGAAAAACAAGGGTATTTTAAAGGACAACACCATTGTAGCTACAGTTATGAGCAATTTAGGCTTTGATGTTATGGCAAAAGAAAATGGTCTAAATATTGTAAAGACAGGTGTAGGCGATAGGTATGTTCTTGAAAAGATGATTGCAGAAGATTATTTATTAGGTGGCGAGCAATCGGGTCATATAATTATTAAAAGCTTTAATTCAACAGGCGATGGTCTTGTCACCGCACTACAACTATTACAGGTTTTGAAAGAATCAGGCAAGGAACTATCTGAATTGGCCTCAGTTATGACTGTGTTTCCACAGGTATTAAAAAATGCCCGTGTAAGTAATGAGAAGAAAAATAAATACATGGAGGATTCATTAATAGCTGAAAAATGTTGCAAGCTTGAAGAGACCTTCCACGGAGAGGGCAGGGTGCTTATTAGGCCATCTGGAACAGAGCCTCTTGTTCGAGTGATGATTGAGGGTCGCAATCAAGATTACATAACCAATAAAGCTATTGAGCTTGTAAATATTATTGAGGAGCGGTTAAAATAGAGATATAAGGTGTCGACCGCAATGAAGGCTGAATTAGTAAATAAGGCGAGAAATAAAAGCCGTATCTAAAGTTGTTCGATTCGACAATTATTGGTACGGCTTTTTGATTTATAGAATTTATATTAAGACAACAAAGGAAAGTTGGAAAGATTATGATTGATGTTTTAATAATTGGTGCAGGTGTAGTTGGGTGTATAACAGCCAGAGCGTTATCCAGGTATAAACTTAATGTGTTAATAATTGATAAGGCTTCTGATGTTAGCGAGGGGGCTACAAAGGCAAATAGCGGCATTGTACATGCCGGGTATGATGCTAAGCCTAATACACTTAAAGCAAAATTAAACCTATCTGGAAATGCAATGATGAAGAATCTTACACAAGAGCTTTCAGTTGAGTATTCAAATACAGGGTCATTAGTCACCGCCTTTGACGAGAATCAATTAAATCATTTAAAGGTTCTATATGATAGAGGTATCAAAAATGGTGTTCCACACCTGGAATTAATTAAATCTAAAGATAAACTTCATGAATTAGAGCCTGAGCTAAACGATGATGTTATTGCTGCACTCCATGCACCAACTGCTGGGATTGTATGTCCTTGGGGCCTGGCTGAAGCAGCATGTGAAAACGCCCTAGAAAATGGTGTAGAGTTAATTACTGAAGCAGAGGTTGTTAGTATTAAAAAAAAGAATAAGGGCTTTATAGTCTTTACGAATAAAGGATCATTTGAGGCAAACTATGTTATTAACGCAGCAGGGGTGTTTGCTGATACGATTTCTAGCATGGCAGAAGATAAATGGTTTTCTATCAAGCCTAGAAGGGGTGAATATCTTCTATTAGATAAGAAAGTCAGTTATCTTGCAAACAAAACAATTTTCGGTACACCCGGTCCATTAGGTAAGGGCATTTTACTTACTCCAACAGTTCATGGGAATCTTCTTTTAGGACCAACCTCAATAGATCAGGAAGAAAAGGATAATACCGATACAACTTCGGATGGACTGAATAGTATTTTTAAAAAAGCAAAATTATATATTCCGAATTTAAATCGTAAAGATATAATTACTTCATTTACAGGAGTTAGGGCTACACCTGATAAAAATGATTTTATTATTAGTGCATCAAAACAAGCTCCAGGATTCATTAATGCCGCTGGCATAGATTCCCCGGGGCTTAGTTCAGCTCCTGCCATAGCCGAACTAATTGTTGACATCCTTCTTGAAGAAGGCCTCAAGCTTGAGGTTAATTCTAAATATAATCCTTTAAGAAAAGGTATAATTCATTTTTCTGAGTTATCTGAGGAAAACAAAGCTAAACTTATTAAACAGAATCCTAGCTATGGTAATGTAATATGCCGATGTGAGACAATAACAGAAGCAGAAATTATTGACGCTATAAGAAGACCAGCAGGAGCAAGAACTGTAGATGGAATCAAAAGGAGAGTTCGTGCTGGAATGGGTAGGTGTCAAGGTGGATTTTGTTCACCAAAGGTTGTTCAGATTCTTTCTAAGGAGCTAAATCTTCCAGCCACACATGTGACAAAAAAAGGTGGGGAGTCCAATATATTAGTTCAGAGAATTAAGGATGAATCGGAGGTTAATGGCTTATGAAAGTAAATCTAATAGTAATTGGAGCTGGACCAGCTGGCCTTGCTGCAGCTGTTGAAGCCAAAAAGTCCGGTTTATCAGAGGTTTTAGTAATAGAAAGAGATAATGAGGCTGGCGGTATATTAGAGCAATGTATTCATAATGGATTTGGCTTACATTTGTTTGGTGAAGAGCTCACCGGACCTGAATATGCACAGCGTTTCATAGATGAGGCTAATAACGTAGGTGTTAAAATATTATTAAATACTATGGTATTATCCTTAACTAGCCATAAGCAAGTCATTGCTGTAAGCCCAAGCGAGGGATTAATTAAATATGAGGCTGATGCGGTTATTTTAGCAATGGGCTGTAGGGAGAGAACGAGCGGAGCCTTACAAATTCCAGGGTCACGTCCAGCAGGTGTTATAACTGCAGGTACGGCTCAACGTTATGTGAACAAAGAAGGATATCTTCCTGGAAAAAATATTGTCATTTTAGGGTCAGGAGATATTGGCCTTATTATGGCTAGACGTTTTACACTAGAATGTGCAAATGTAAAGCTTGTTAGTGAGATTATGCCGTATTCAGGGGGGCTTAACAGGAACATAGTACAATGTCTAGATGATTATGATATCCCCTTGTTACTAAATACTACAGTGACTCAAATTCATGGCAAACAGAGGGTTACTGGGGTTACAGTAACACAAGTTGATGAGAACAGAAAACCAATACCTGAAACCTCAGAATACATTGATTGTGATACATTAGTATTATCTGTCGGTTTAATACCTGAAAATGAGCTTTCTCTTGAGGCAGGAGTCATAATTGATTCTGTTACCCAAGGACCGGTAGTAGATAATAATAGGCAGACCTCGGTACCAGGGATTTATGCCTGTGGGAATGTTGTACATGTTCATGACTTAGTTGATAATGTCACCGAGGAGGCTAGAATAACAGGCAAATCTGCAGCAGAATCTATTTTACAAGAAAACAAATTTAACGCAGAGGATATTAATATCATTAAAACGGTTCCTGAAAAAGGAGTTCGTTATATTGTCCCTCAAAGGATTAACAGCTCCTTTACAGAGGAAAGTATAGGATTGTTTTTTAGGGTTGATGCAATTTATGAAAATAAGGTAATCAACGTAATGTTAGACCATAAAATAATACTTTCAAGAAAAAAGAATAAGCTTTTGCCCGGTGAAATGGAGCATTTAAAGCTATCTAAAAAACTTTTTACAAATATCCATAATGATTCGGTATTAACCATATCAGTTCAGTAGAAGGAGCAATTATTATGCCTGAAAAGCGAGTTCTTACTTGTATTATATGCCCTGTAGGCTGTCGATTGGAGGCATGCTTAGAGAAGAATAAAGAAATAAAGGTATCAGGAAACAACTGTTCAAGAGGTATTAGTTATGCCCAAGATGAGTTAACAAATCCGTTAAGGACTCTTACTAGCACCGTTAGAATTAATGGTGGTGAGATTAAGCTGTTACCTGTAAAATCAAAAAGTGAAGTAAGTAAGCATTTATTAAAGGATATGATGCTTATAATAAATCAAGTAAGTGTTGATGCGCCTGTTGAATTAGGTCAGGTCATTATCCCAAATATACTTGAAAGCGGGGTGGACATTATATCAACTAGACCAGTTAATAAGACCATGTAATTCTAAAAACAGCATTCTATATTACTTTTATGTTATAATACTGATTATAAGATGCTATAAATTATTAAATATGCAATACAATTATGTTTCAGGGTGCAAATTTAGGTTATAAATTATATTAGATGATTTTATTTTTAAGATTAAAAAAGGGTGGTCATTTATTATGAAGGTATTAAATGGATTTAAGGGATTAATGAAAAAAGCAAAGCCAGATTCTAATGAGGAGTCTAATTATCTTAACACATCTACAAGTCCTGTTCCGCCCCAGACGCCTCAAGAGCGTAAGAAATTTGATTTTAAGAAATATTTGTATAGTATAAGAACCAAGCTAATTTTAAGCTTCCTAATTACTACGGTTCCTATTATTCTGCTTGGGATTCTTTCTTATAGTAGTGCATTAAAATCAGTAAAAGGTACCGCTGCAGATGCTTCAATGGAATCATTAAAGCAGGTGAATAAAAATCTTGAAATCACATTGGGTACTTTCGAAGATATTTCGGACCAAGTATTTAATAGCGAGCAGATTCAGAATTATTTAGCTGCAGATGCAGACGAAGCGTCTGGGCTAGAAGGATCTGTAGTTGAATACATTAGTGATTTGACTAATTTAAACAAAAACATTGGCTCGATTACTCTTTTGCTAAACAACAATCACATTATTGACTCATCAACTGAACCGTTAAATGATGATGCATATGAAAATTTAAAAGATATTTATCATTATAATTACGCTTATGATTTAGATGGCGAGTCGTTTTGGGTTGGAGAGCATACTGAGATTGACCAACAAAGATCTAACCCTACAGAATATGGACTTTCAATAATGAGACTATTAAAGGACACTTCGGCTGATGAAGAACGAGGCTTATTAATTATAGATCTAAAAGCTGATGCTATAGGTGATATCATAAACGATGTTAGCCTGGGCTTAGGCGCCGAACTTCACTTTATAGCAACCGATAAGCGTGATATTGCATATGAGATAATTGAAGGCACAAATAATATCTTAGACACTAAAGATGAAAATTACAAATTAACCGATAAAGGCATTTACAAAAAGATTAATGAAAATCAAAATAACACAATACTTTTTGAGAAATACCAGGGAGAAGAACATATTATAGTTCACTCCAAGGTTAATACTCCTAAAGGAGATACGGGATATACCATAATTGGCCTTGTACCAACTTCGAATTTCAATTCTGCAGCTAAGGATATAGGCACGAATTCTATTATTTTTACACTTATTGCAATAACCGTAGCCCTATGCATAGGCTTCTACATTGCATTTAAGTTGTCCAAAGATATTAATAATATTGTTGAGGCTACAAATAAAGTTGCTGATGGGGATTTAACAGTTACATTGTATTCAAATAGTAAAGACGAATTAGGTGTACTAACCGAGAGTATAAATAAGATGATTGAGCGGATGCGAACTCTAATTAAAAATGCAGCTAATACTGCGTTAAAAGTCTTAGATGCATCCCAAACTGTTGCTTCTACTACAAAGCAAGTATCGGAAGTGTTTCGTGAGGTTACAGACACAATTCAAGAGGTATCTGGAGGCTCATCAGTACAAGCTAGCGATTCTGAACAGGGCGTTAGTAAGATGGGCGATTTAGCATTGAAGATAAATGCTGTATCTAATTCAGCCACCTCAATAGAAAAGTATTCTAAAGAAACAATAAGATTAACGAGCGATGGTCTAAACTCTGTTAATGATCTTGAGAGTAAGGCTAAAGAAACTACAAATATTACTCGTACCATTATGACAGATGCTCAGGAGTTAAATACTCATTCACAATCCATTGGAAAGATTGTAAAGGTTATTAATGTTATTGCAGAACAAACAAACCTTCTTGCTCTAAATGCAGCAATTGAGGCTTCTAGAGCTGGCGATGCCGGACGTGGCTTCGCAGTTGTAGCTGAAGAGGTAAGAAAGCTTGCTGAACAGTCTGCAGCAGCAACTAGAGAAATTGCAGGAATTGTAAAAGACACCCAGAATCAAGCCGCTAGAGTTGTTGAAAGTGCAGAGGCTTCTGATAATATTTTACAACTTCAGAATATTGCAGTTGAAAATACATTATCAGTCTTCAAAAATATTTCTTCATCCATGCGAGAACTTGGTCAGAAGGTAAATGAAATATCTGAAGGTATAGACGAGATGGATAGCTACAAAAATAGTACAATTACTGCTATACATAATATTTCAGCCGTATCTCAGGAAATTGCGGCTTCCACTCAGGAAGTTTCGGCTGCTACAGAAGAACAATTAAGTTCGATAGAACAATTGCTTAGCTATACCAACGAACTAGATGATGCGGCACATAGCCTTAATGATTCCATACAATTGTTTAAGGTTTAGTTATTAATTAAAATAATCATGAGAAGAACAACGGTTCTTTTAATCACAAGTTAATGCTTGGGGATATCCTCATACGTCTCTATTGTGATTAAGGGAACTGTTTGCTTGTTAGTCTATGATTAATTGATTTGATAGGAATTGACACTCAAATCAAATCTGTTAGAATTAATGAGGTAAAGAAAAGAAGTTATTCGCTGGAGGTACTTATATGAGAACACATTATGAAATGCAGGTTGCGGGATTAACAAGAAAATTGCCACTTTGTCCAATAAGTGATGATTTATATATTGGAGCTTTTATACTATTTGGTGATGTAGAGCTTACCGTATCATGTGCAAAAGAATTACTTAAACTAGTCCCAGAATATGATGTTATGATTACTGCAGAAAGCAAAGGTATTCCTCTTGTATATGAGATGACCAAGCAAGCAGGACTTAACAAGTATCTTTTAGCAAGAAAATCTGCAAAACTATATATGAGAGATGTAGTAAATGTTGAGGTTCAGTCCATAACTACTGAAAAGCGTCAGCAATTGTATATTGATAGGGATGATTCGAAATATATGAACGGCAAGAAAGTTCTTATTGTAGATGATGTAATTAGTACAGGTGAATCAGTTCGAGCAGTAGAAAAGCTTGTTCAAGATTCGGGAGGTATAGTTGCTGGACGCATGGCTATTTTAGCTGAAGGTGATGCATGTAAAAGAGATGACATAGTATACCTAGCTCGTTTACCTCTGTTTAATAGTAATGGAGATATAATGGACTAGTTAGAATTATTAAGCATGTTAAAAACACTTTGGATTAATTTCTAGAGTGTTTTTTTATTAGTTATTATTATAAAAATGAGAAATAGTGTTGCATTATTATACACTTAAATGTATAATAATGCATATACTTATGAAAGTGGTGGTACGAAATGAAGCATTTAATCTGTTTAAGTCAATGGTCAAGTGAAGAAGTCAAGGAAACCTTGAAGATGGCTGAAAAATTAAAATATGAAAATAAAAATGGGATAAGACATAATCATTTATTAAAAGGAAAGGCACTAGGGTTGATATTTAGTAAATCCTCTACCAGGACCAGGGTATCGTTTGAGGTAGGTATGTATCAATTAGGTGGTTATTCCATGTTTCTAAGCTCTAATGACATTCAACTTGGTAGAGGAGAAACAGTATCAGATACTGCTAAAACACTATCACGCTATATTGATGGAATAATGATACGAACATATAAACATAGTGATGTAGAAGAGTTAGCTGCATGCGGGGATATACCTATTATCAATGGGCTGACAGACAGCCAGCATCCGTGCCAGATTCTTGCCGACCTTCAAACCATAAAGGAATATAAGGGAAAATTATCCGGCATCAAGCTAGCATATGTAGGTGATGGTAATAATGTAGCTAATTCACTTTTGATTGGTTGTGCAAAGGTTGGCATGGATATTTCAGTTGCAACTCCAAAGGGTTACGAGTGTGATGCTAATTCTATTAATCTTGCAAAAGAGGCGGCAGCTGTAACTGGTTCAACAATCAAAATTACAAATAATCCTCATGAAGCAGTTGAAAATGCAGATGTTATTTATACTGACACATGGGTCAGTATGGGCATGGAATCTGAAAAAGAAGAACGGGCTAAACTATTTATGCCTTATCAAGTAAATAAAGAATTAATGCAAGAGGCGAAGTCCGATGCTATATTCATGCATTGTCTTCCTGCTTACAGGGGATATGAGGTTACAGCTGACATTATTGATGGACCTCAATCAGTTGTATTTGATGAAGCAGAGAATCGACTCCATGCTCAAAAGGCCGTACTTGTAAAGCTTATGGGGTGAGGGTGAGCATATGTTCTATTCTTTTATTATAAGGCGCGCTACTTCACAAGACGCGCCTGCTGTTTTCTCGATTCTACAGTCTGCTTTTATTGAATATGGGAGAATAACGGGGCAAAGTAGGCTAGAGGCACTATTTGAAACCGTTGATGATGTTCAAATGGAAATAGAAACAAAGACTGTATATATAGCTATTATAGACGAAGCCATAGTGGGAACCGTCCGGCTTGAAATAAATGAAGAACAGGCCTATTTGAGTAGGTTTGCAGTAGATCGTAATAGCCGTAACTCAGGCATAGGTAAATCCCTTATGAATATAGTGGATAAATTTCTAGAGGATAGAAAAATTAAAAAAGTGACCCTTCACACTGCCTCAAAGCACAATCTGTTAATGCGTTTTTACTATGGAAGGGGCTTTTATACCGAAGATATTGAAACCGATAGGGGATATTTAAGGGCAAAGCTTGTAAAAGAATATAATTATTTATAGTTTTTTTAAATTGGGAAACACTATTTTCACGGTAGAAAATAAATGGAGGTAGTGTTTTGGATTTTTTTAAAAGCTATAAGTTAATGGAAAATGAACATGGGTACGATCTTATTTTATTTATCGACTCAGATATGGATGATGTGGAATTTGCCCATGAGTTTGGCAGAATAAATGAGGATAATAAAAAACGCCTTAATGAAAATATCATCGATTATATCAAAGAAAAATTTCCAGATAAAAAAATAAATTTAGTCAAGATAATGGCAGGAACAGTTTTGCTTTCGTCATTCTTTCTTGCTGCACCAATAAAAGCTCACGCCGCTCAAAGTCCGACATCGAGCATAACACAAAGCCAAAGTGCTTATAACTATAATATAAAGGTTTCGGTAAACGGAAACTTGCAGAGTTTTAGCGCTAAACCTTTTATTTATAATAATGTTACCTATGTACCTTTATATGATTTAGGTAAATCAATAGGTGCAACGGTATGGTGGAATGATTCATCCAATACAGTAGGAATTAATAAAAATGATAATATGATTGCATTCATGAGGGGAGCAAGTATAGCTAGGGCAAATGGTGCACAGGTAAAAATGCCAAACTCCATTGTAACAGATAACATTACATTTGCTCCTTTAAGGTTTATATCAGAAAATTTAGGTTATGATGTTAATTTAAATTCAACTACACAAACAGTGAATATTACAAGTCCGACAAATAAGAAGTCTAATACTTATACAGTAGTGGCCGGAGATTCCATGTGGAAAATTGCAAAAAAGTTTGGTATCACTGTTGAAGGGCTAAAGAGAGCGAATAATTTAACTTCAGATACTATTTATCCGGGTCAATCATTGATAATATCAAGTATAGGGCAAGCTACACCAACACCCGTGCCTGCGCCAAGCAATAATACTCAATGGCCTTCAGTAACATATATTGTTCAGGCAGGAGACACTGGAACATCTATAGCTCGAAAGTTTGGAGTTCCAGTTCAACAAGTTATGAATTATAACTATATGGATCAAGATGAATGGTTTGATGCTGGCGACAGAATAGCCATTTCAGGCTATGCGCCAAGAGTAACAACTGTTAAGCCTGGAGAAGACTCAAGTTCTCAAAGAGTCGGAACTGCAGTTGACTGGAAATTAGAAGGTCAGTATTTAGTTAAAAGGGGAGACGTCTTCACAATTACTGATGTTAATACAGGTAAAAAATTTAAAGTTCAGATGATAGGTGGTTATAACCATATTGATATAGAGCCTCAAACTGTATCTGACACAAACATTATGAAATCGCTCTTTGGAAGTTGGGAGTGGTCGCCTCGGGCGGTAGTAATATATCATAATGGAATGAATATTGCGGCTTCATTATCAGGTATGCCCCACGGCGTAGACACTATCGAAAATGGAATAAACGGGCATTTCGATTTATATATGAAAAACAGTACATCTCATAGCTCAACTACTTCAAAGGTTTATATTCAGGAGCATCAAAATATGGTTATTAAAGCGGCAGGACAATAGATTTAGTCGCATTCTATCCTTATAACTATCGTTCAAAACTCTTTTAAATAAAAGGTTTTGGTATATACCAAAGCCTTTTTAAGTATCCTTATCTTCACATCAAAAGACGAGATTACATATCTTAATGTAGAGTCAGTATTTAATAATCATGCAGTGTAATTAATCAGCTTAGAAATAAATATGAGGTAATAAAATGAATGATAATGTTTTCCCCCTTAGTTACCTCCCTTTAGGTAGAAAAGCAAGAGTTAAGGCTCTAACTTCTATTGGAAATACTAGAAGAAGAATGCTCGATTTAGGGATTATTTATGACACTGAGGTTGAAGCACTTCAAAAAAGCCCTTCAGGTGACCCGGTAGCATATTATATCCGTGGGGCTGTTATTGCTCTTCGCTCGGATGAGGCCTCCAAAATTTTGGTGGAGGAAATCGAATAAAATGATGAAATATTATTCATTATTTTAGTGGGAGGTATAAGAAGTGATCGGCACAAAACGAATTGATAAATCTAATGACTTAAAGGGTCATCAGTGTCGGCAGAATGTACATAATCATAAAAATACCGAGAGTAGACAGGATAAGAAGAAGGGGCAGGATTGGCAAAGTAAATCAAATCTGAAGAATCAAAAGATTAGGGGTGATGGCCAAAGTCAACCTAATCAACTGAGTCAGCTTAAAATAGAAAAGACAGATTTAGAGGAGAAGGTAATTGCAATTGCAGGCAATCCGAATGTTGGCAAGAGTACTGTTTTTAATAGCTTAACAGGGCTTAATCAACATACGGGAAATTGGCCAGGCAAAACGGTTTCTAATGCTCGCGGGAGATTTGTACATAAAAACAAGAGCTTTATATTAGTAGATATTCCGGGAACATACTCTCTTATGGCAAGCTCTGTCGAAGAAGAGATAGCTCGAGATTTTATTTGCTTTGGAAATCCCGAAGCCACAATTATAGTGGCTGATGCTACTTGCCTAGAGAGAAATCTGAATCTTGTTCTTCAAGCACTTGAGATGACAGAAAAAAGTGTTGTATGTATAAATCTTATGGATGAGGCAAAGAGAAAGAAAATAAATATTGATATAAAGGAGCTTTCTAAGCTTCTAGGAGTACCGGTCGTAGGCACCTGCGCCAGAAACAGCAAAGGACTTGATGCTCTAATGGACCAAATATATAATATAACTGTTGAAAATCACAAGACAAATCCATACATAATAAAATATGATAAACCAATTGAGGATGCAATTGAAATTTTAGAGGCAGCCGTTAAAAAGAACTTAGCGGGATTGAACAGCAGGTGGGTCACGATAAAGTTACTAGATGGTGATGTTAAGCTAATAAAATCCATAAATGAGTATTGTAATGTAGATATCCTTGAAAATAATGAGCTAGTAATGAATCTTCAATTAGCAAGAGAACACTTAAATAAAATGGGTATTGAGAATATTCTGTTAAGAGATAAAATAGTATCCCGTATAGTATGTAAAGCAGAGGAAATCAGCCATAGGGTAGTTAATTATGAAAATAAAAAATACAATCTACAAGATAGGAAAATAGACAAGATACTCACCTCAAAAACCTTTGGAATTCCTATAATGCTTTTACTATTAAGCTTCGTTTTCTGGGTGACTCTAACAGGGGCGAATTACCCATCAGAGCTAATTTTTAAGGGTTTATCATGGGTAGAAGGAAAATTGGATAGCTTCTTTATATTTGTAAATGCGCCTTCGTGGCTTCATGGTTCATTGGTTAAAGGAGTATTTAAGACACTTTCCTGGGTGGTATCAGTAATGCTTCCGCCAATGGCGATATTTTTCCCATTCTTTAGCTTATTAGAAGACTTAGGCTATCTTCCAAGAGTAGCATTTAATATGGATAGTTTTTTCAAGAAAGCCTGTGCACATGGCAAGCAAGCTCTTACAATGTGCATGGGATTTGGATGTAATGCTGTTGGAGTAACTGGCTGCAGAATTATAGACTCTCCTAGAGAAAGGCTAATAGCGATTCTAACTAATAATTTTGTGCCTTGTAATGGAAGATTCCCTACGCTAATTACAATAATAAGCATATTTTTTGTTGGGGCACTTGGAGGCGTCTTTGACTCAATTATTTCTGCATTATTGTTAACCACAGTAATAGTATTAGGAGTTATAACGACTCTAATGATATCAAAAATACTATCAAAGACATTGTTAAAAGGATTACCATCATCTTTTACATTAGAGCTTCCTCCATATAGAAAACCACAAATAGGGAAAGTACTAGCAAGATCCCTAATAGATAGAACGATTTTCGTTTTGGGAAGAGCAGTCATTCTTGCTGCTCCTGTAGGGCTGTTTATATGGTTGGTGGCAAATACAAATATTGGCGATATAAGTATACTTGCTCATTGTGCGAGCTTTCTTGATCCTTTTGCTAGATTAATTGGACTAGATGGTTTTATTTTATTGGCTTTCATTTTAGGCTTTCCTGCAAATGAAATAGTCTTGCCCATAATTATTATGAGTTATATGTCTGGGGGAAGTCTTGTTCAAATGGATAATTTAGTTCAGCTCAAAGAACTTCTTGTGGCAAACGGATGGACATGGCTCACAGCAGTTTGTGTTATAATTTTCTCATTGATGCATTGGCCGTGTGGAACTACAGTGTTGACAATTAAGAAGGAAACACAGAGCTTAAAGTGGACAATGGCATCAATATTAATACCAACCATAATGGGTTTATTAATTTGCTTTATTATTGCCACATTTTCAAGGCTATTTGGTTTGGTATAAAGCATAGAATATATGGTTTGTTATAGTAAGATGCCTTTAAAGGAAGAAATAAAGCAAACGATATCGCGCTAAATGATTTATAACGAGAAGTAATGGCTTGATGAAAAATATGATGAACATTAAAATAGACTTATGGATGCTAAAGTGGCTGATATTATAGCCTATAAGAATACTATTTGATGATAAAGCTAAATATAGTATATAATCAAATAGCTAGTAGATAATTAATTAATAAACCTAAGAAAAAGTATTGAGAGGATTTATAAAATATGCCCGCAGTAAGATACGAACATATTAAAACATGTAAGCAGTCAGGCGCTAGGCTGGGAAGAGTACACACACCTCATGGCAGCTTTGAAACACCTACTTTTATGCCGGTTGGTACCCAGGCAACTGTAAAAGGAATGTCACCATATGAATTAGAAGAAATCGGTGCTAATATTATCTTAAGTAATACTTATCATCTTTTTTTAAGACCCGGCCAAGAAATTGTTAAGGAAGCCGGGGGACTTCATAGCTTTATGAATTGGGACCGTGCCATATTAACTGATAGTGGAGGGTTTCAAGTATTTTCATTAAGCGATTTCCGTAATATTAAAGAGGAGGGAGTCACCTTCCGCTCTCATATTGATGGGTCTAAAAAATTTATGTCCCCAGAAATCTCAATTGGTGTTCAAAATGATTTAGGCGCCGATATTATTATGTGCTTCGATGAATGTACACCATATCCTTGTGAACATGATTATGCAAAAAAATCTATGGAGATGACCTCAAGATGGGCAAAAAGATGCAAAGAGGCGCATAAAAGGCCACATGACCAAGCTCTTTTTGGTATTGTACAAGGAAGCACTTATAAAGATCTTAGAATAGAAAGTGCAAAGCAAATTACAGATTTAGATTTTCCAGGATACGCTATTGGAGGCTTGAGTGTAGGTGAGCCTGGGGATTTAATGAATGAAATGTTAGAAGAGACCGTTCATTATCTTCCTAAGGACAAGCCAAGGTATCTTATGGGAGTAGGCAGCCCGGATTACCTAATAGATGGTGCAATACGTGGCATAGACATGTTCGATTGTGTAATTCCTTCAAGAAATGGGCGAAACGGAAGCGTTTTCACATCTAAAGGCAGGGTAATAATAAGGGATGCTAAATATGCACGTGAGTATGCTCCAATGGATGAAAATTGTGATTGCTATGCATGTCGAAACTTCTCCAGAGCCTATGTGAGGCATTTATTTAAATGTGGGGAGATGCTAGGTCTACGCCTTGCCACGTGGCATAATTTAAGGTTTTTAATTAAGCTTATGGAGGATGTAAGACAAGCAATAAGAGATGACAGACTTTTAGACTTTAGAAAGGAAGCATTTGAAAGATTAGGATACACAACACAGAAAGCTTAGTTTTTAATTCTAATAGCATTTTTCAATTTCAAAATCATTTTGTTAAACTAATTGATTACAGCAGGTAAATACGATATAATGACCAAGTATTATGCTAATTAATATAAAAATAATTTGGAGGTTTCTATGAACTTTTTTAAAAGCTTATTATTATTTGCGGCCGATACAGCAGTAGATCCTAATGCTTCAGGAGCCGATCTTTCTTCACCAGCGGCTCAACCAGGTACTGGGAATAGTTGGGTATCATTGTTGATTATTATTGTCCCTTTAGCACTTATGTACTTTCTTGCAATTCTTCCTCAAAAGAAAAAAGAGAAACAACTTCAAGCCACAATTAGTGGTGCTATAGTTGGAGATCTAATAGTTACAATAGGTGGCATATCAGGGAAAATAGTAAATATAAAGGATGACGAGGTTACCTTTGAAACGAGCGTTGAAAGAACGAAGATGACCATTAAGAAATGGTCAATAAAAGAAGTTATCAAGCCCATTTCAAACTAATAATTCAAATCAATCCCCGGTATGATTTCCGGGGATTTTGACTATACAGAGGTTTTTTATATGATTAATGATTATCTTATTGTTGGTAAAGTGGTTAATACTCATGGTGTAAAAGGTGAACTAAAGGTTAACCCCATTACATCAGATTTAGCACGCTTTGACTATCTGTCTTTTGTTTCTGTTAAGAATGAAGGCGAATTTGTAGAGTATAGAGTTTTGTCACGCAGACATCATAAGGGCTTTGTGCTTATGGTTCTCAAGGACATCGATACTCTAGAAGATGCAGAAAAGCTCAAGGGTATGGATCTGTATGTCGCAAGAAAGCATGCTATAAAATTAGAAGAAGATGAATTTTTTATGGCTGATATAATTGGCTTGGAAGTTTATGAAGGCGCAAAAAAGCTGGGAAAGCTAACAGATATTATAGAAACAGGCAGCAATGATGTTTATATAGTTACAGATGAGAATAAAAAAGAACTTTTAATTCCTGCTTTAAAATCTGTTGTACAAAGCATAGATATTGAAAAAAAGATAATCCAGGTAACACTTCCGGAGGGATTAATCGATGAGGTTTGATGTTTTGACCCTCTTTCCCGAAAGTATGGATAGCTTCTTAAATGAAAGCATCATCGGAAGAGCAAGAGAAAAAGGCATTATAACAATCAATACAATTAATTTTCGCGATTTTTCTTTGGACAAGCATAAGAAGGTAGATGACTATCCATATGGTGGTGGGGCAGGAATGATAATGACCCCTCAACCCATTTATGATGCTTGGGAACATATAGTTAAACAAAGTACGAAAAAGCCGCGCACAATCTATATGAGTCCTCAAGGGAAAGTTCTAACTCAAAGTATTGCAAATAGTCTTAAGGATGAAGAACATCTCATAATTCTTTGTGGCCACTATGAGGGAGTTGACGAGAGAGTTATTGAGGAGATTGTCGATGAGGAAATTTCAATCGGTGACTATGTTCTAACTGGAGGTGAGCTTCCAGCAATGGTACTAATTGATTGTGTTAGTAGATTGATAGATGGGGTATTAAGTTCCGAGGATTCCTATTCAAACGAATCTCACTATGATGGATTATTAGAATTTCCTCATTATACAAGGCCACCTGAATATAAGGGTAGACAGGTTCCTGATGTGCTTGTTTCAGGGCATCATGCCAATATTGAAAAATGGCGTTTTTTAAAGATGCTTGAAAGGACCAAGGCAAAACGTCCCGATATGTTCGAGAAATATAAAAATGAGAATGAGGAAAAAGTATTAGAAGCATATGGCTTGTTGCCTAAGAAAAGAAGAAAAAGAAAGGCTGGCGAGAAGGATGTCTGTGCAAAAAGAACCCCTAGCATATCGGATGTGTCCGAGAAATCTTGATGAGTTCGTAGGCCAGGAGCATATAATAGGGCCCAATAAGCTGTTAAACAGAATGATAAAGGCTGATAGAATATCCTCTATCATTTTATATGGACCTCCGGGAACAGGGAAAACTTCTATTGCGAGGATAATTGCAAATACTACAAAAGCTTCATTTTATAAGTTGAATGCTGTGACGGCAGGAGTAAAGGATATAAAACAGGTCGTTGGGGACACGAAAAACACCTTTCTTAATCCTCATGGTAAATCTGTACTTTTTGTTGATGAGATACACCGTTTTAATAAAGCTCAGCAAGACGCCCTATTGCCTCATGTAGAGGATGGAACCGTTGTATTAATCGGTGCAACTACAGAAAACCCTTTTTTTGAAGTAAATAAAGCATTAATTTCGCGCTCTACAGTATTTATGTTGGAACCTCTTAATAACGAGCATGTAAAAAAGATTGTTAACATGGCCGTGTCCGATAAGGAAAGAGGCCTAGGAAATCTTAAAATAAATATAAATGATGATTCTGTAAATTTACTTGCCGATATGTCTGGTGGAGACGCTCGAATTGCACTAAATGCACTTGAATTAGCGGTTCTAACCACTGATATGAGTGAGGAGGGCATGTATGTTATAACTCCTGAAGTCATCATGGATTGTATTCAAAAAAGGTCAATTAAATTTGATAAGTCGTCAGAACAACATTATGACAATATAAGTGCTTTTATTAAATCCATGCGTGGAAGTGACCCTGATGCAACAATCCTTTATCTGGCCAAAGCCCTTTATGCAGGCGAGGATCCCGAATTCTTAGCAAGGCGTATAATGATTTGCGCCTCAGAGGATGTGGGTATGGCTAATCCCAATGCCTTAGCAGTAACAGTTGCCGCAGCACAAGCAATTCATATGATTGGTATGCCTGAAGCAAGAATAATATTAGGACATGCTGCTGTAATGGTTGCAACTAGCCCGAAATCTAATTCCACTTATAAGGCCATAAAAAATGCTCTTAATGATGTCGAACATAAGAATACTGGTGAAGCCCCTATGCACCTTAGAAACGCTCCGGCAAGGGGCATGGAAAGCCTAGGCTATGGCATAGGTTACAAGTATGCTCATGATTACCCTGGAAATATAGTCGATGACATGGAATATATGCCCGTGGAGATGCGTGGAACATATTATTATCAGCCCTCAGCAAATGGATACGAAGCAAGAATAAAAGATTGGCTTGAAAAGCGAAGAGGGAATAAGGGTAAATAGTTCAAATATATCGTATAATCTGCTATGCATTTGATTCATATTATCCCGTGGTCCGATAATTATTCAGACATCAATAAATCCTGTTAATAACGCCTCTATATGTGTTATAATATACCTAATTATGACATTAATTGTTGTGTTAGGTTTGATTACAGTTTTAGTGGATATACAAAGTAACGGGAGATTATTTGGTAGGTTTGTTAGTATAGCTAATGAAGCGAAAACATTTATAGCCTACCTTGCTTTTATAGGCTTATGCCTGTTAAAAGCTATCAAGCATGTAAAACTGAATTTGGAATATATGCCGTATCTAGCAGCTGTAACGGCATATCTTGCACAAGCATTCTTTAACATTAGTGTAGTCTCGGTCGCATATATCTTTTGGATATTTCTTGGTGTAATCACTAATGAACATATATTTAAAATAAGTTCATCTAACAGTATTAAGACATAAATGATTCGATTTTTTCTATTAATGAATATGAGGAAAGATTCTAAGCCAGCGCCAAATGGCGCTGGCTTTATAAAATGCTTTATTGAGTTTATTAACGGATTGAAATTGTGTTATGAAGCATAAGTCTTATAGTTATGCCATGTTTTGGTTTGCAATGTTATTTTTCTACGATTTCTTCTAATCTCTCTATACCAATTTTAATTCTTCTTATAGACTCGTCTTTTCCTAAAATGTCTGCTAATTCAATAGCTCCACCGGGAGTTACAGCCCAGCCTGATAATGCTGTTCGAACAGGCCAGAGCATTTGACCATTTTTGATTCCTAATTGCGCAGCTAAATTAATGAGGCTGTCATGAAGAATCTGTTCGGTCCATTCAATGTTCTCTAATACTGATAAAGCCGATTTTAAGCTGCTAAGAGCAATCTCAAAAGTGGTTTTCATCTTTTTATGAACATAGATATTCAAATCATAATCGCATAATTCGTTTAAAAAGCCTACTTTAGAGGGGATTTCTGTTAATACTTCTGTCCTTGCTTGTAATATTTTGCTTATCTTTTTTAAATCTATATCTTTGTTTGTTATTGCTTCAGCTAAAAAGGGAAGCGCAAGCTCGTGAAATTTATCCGGGCTTATGGCACGGATATATTGAGCATTAAACCATGTTAATTTGTCCATATCAAAGGCCGCTGGTGACTTGCTAATATGAGAAATATCGAATGCTCTTTCTAATTCCTCTAATGAAAACATCTCCTGATTGGAATCAGGGGACCAGCCTAGTAAAGCAATGTAGTTGATAATTGCTTCAGGTAAGTAACCGATTTTAAGTAGATCTTCGAATCCAGCATCACCTTTGCGTTTTGAGATTTTTGAACCATCGGGTTTAATTATAAGGGGAAGATGAATATAAACCGGGATATCCCATCCAAATGCATTATATAAAAGATTATATTTTGGGGTGGAGGAAAGGTATTCGCTACCTCTTACCACATGGGTTATATCCATTAGATGATCATCAATAACGTTGGCAAAGTTATAGGTAGGAAGGCCATCGCTCTTTAATAAAATCTGATCTTCCAACATATTGTTTTCAATTGTAATTGTACCGTATACAGCGTCTTCAAAGGATGTAATTCCTTCCCGAGGCATCTTCTGACGAATAACATAGGGTACACCAGACTTTAGCTTTTCATCAATTTCATTCTTTGAGAGTGTTAGACAATGTCTATCATACATAAATGTTTCATTTTTTTCTTCACAACTAGAACGAAGATCATCTAATCTTTCCTTGGTACAAAAACAGTAATAGGCATGGCCTTTTTCCACCAATTCTTCAGCAAAAGGTTTATAGGTAGATTTTCGTTCGCTTTGAACATATGGGGTGCAGGGGCCACCGATATCAGGGCCTTCATCGTGGTTCATACCACATAGTTTTAAAGTATTATAAATAACATCAACTGACCCTTCAACTAGACGCTCCTGGTCAGTATCCTCAATTCTGAGTATAAATTTCCCGTCCATTGATTTTGCCACTAGATATTCATATAGAGCAGTTCTTAGGTTTCCTATATGCATATATCCTGTAGGACTAGGGGCAAAGCGTGTTCTTACTTGATGTTTCATATAAATCGTTCCTTCCATATTACACATATTTTTATAAAGAGTATTTAGATGTATCACATCGTAGGTTTTAAGTAATGTCATTCCCCAAATTATTATAGCATGATTTCGGCTTCGACAGCAGTGTGAATCATGTTTTATCCGTTATTATTCCTTCTTTTACTTTATTTAAGC
>CAYMAE010000020.1:37329-39103 GCA_964388375.1 uncultured Ruminiclostridium sp. | reverse complement strand
GATTACATTGAATTTAATTTATTCCACATATATAATTCAAAAACTAACATTAAATCATTAAGGTTTATAAGATTTGCTCCCCCAATTTTATTCTTAACCATACCGTTTCTTTTTAAATTATATTCAGAATTGCAATTAGCTTTCTTGATACTCCTTGTGGTTTTCGTAGCTATTGCATTATTATGGCTTATACTATTTCCAAAAAAGTACAAAAAAAGATTGATTAAATCTGTGACTAAGATGCTTGATGAAGGTAAAAATGACGGCTTTCTAGGTGTACGTACTTTTGAAATTTCAGATGAGGGAATTTTCCAAGTTCGTTCATCCGGCGAATCAAAGAATAACTGGAGTATAGTCGAAAGACTTGCTATTACAGATGACTATATATATATTTATACTGCTTCAATAATGGCATATATTGTTCCTACTAGAGTTTTTGGTAATGACCAAGAAAAAGAAGCTTTCCTTGATATTATTAGAACGAACATGCCCTCTAATAATTAGTAAAACTTCTATCTTTGCTAAGACACTATATGAAATTTCCCTTGTGAATTTTTTAAATCAAAAAAGGCGCCAGTGTTAGTTTTCGGTCATCTGACGCCTATGTAACTTTACGCTACGTCAAGTTTCTTGTTTTGGAACGCCCCAACCAGATAAAGCACTGGTATTACAAGGCCAAGAAGCATACTTAAAAAGTTGAAATTGCCACCAGAAGCTACAGTAAGTATATTTCCTAATACTGATAGCGCTGCGGTAAGAATTCCAAATATGATACAAATGTTTGCTTTTTCAGGCTTTGCCGCGTTTGATACGCCTAAAATGCCTGCAATCAGCTGGATTGCTGAACCACCTAATGTAAGTATGGTCGCTACAGTCAATAGGGCCGCATTTATCGTCCCGCCTAATGCTGCTATCAGAGCGCCAAGACCTAATACCGCGATAAGACCCACTAGAACTCCAAGAATACCGCCAATAATCATTAGAATTCCCGTCACCTTAAGAAACTTGTTGCTAGTATTTTCCATATTTTTCTACCTCTCCAACATTTTATTTATGGTATAAACACGAAAAAATCCGTGACTAACCAACCCTCTAATCCCGTATGCGAAATCTTATCAAAATTTCTGGATGTCCGGTAATGCTGTGTTCATAAAACTGAAAGTCTAAAGCAAACGTTGTCGACTCATAGATGACCTTTTTTATTATACATTATAATTCAATAAGTTTCCACATCCTCAACAATTTTTCAAATAAAACATCAACCACATCCTGAGTAATCAACTTCTTGCAGATCAATTTCTTGTACTATTAATTAGTCTGCATAAAAAAAGCAACAAGATGTAAATATCTTGTTGCTTTTTATTAATAGCTTGCTCGGGTTTAAATTACCACTTTCCTCTGCTTACATGCCCTTCAATTTCAGCCTTGCATCTTTGCTTGATAACTCGTGCTTCAGCATAAGCTTGTTTAAACAAAGCAACGCATGGTGGGTCAAGATCTATTTCTATGCCCTCCAATGCTAATGCTTGCATTTTATCTGTTAAATTTATAATTTCCATATGAATGTCATTTGTTCTTTCTGAATCAATTATTTTCTTTGATTCTTCCTCAGTTAAGCCATTAAATTTTTCCTTTGGTGCTCCACATTTAGGACATTTTTCAGGAGCTTCTTCGCCCTCATGAATAAAACCGCAAACGCTACATTTCCACAACATAATTTCAATCTCCTTTTCTAATATTTTTTTATAAACAAAACCATACTCTATATCACCTT
>CAYMAE010000020.1:7802-37229 GCA_964388375.1 uncultured Ruminiclostridium sp. | reverse complement strand
CCATTCTTTTTGGCAGCAGAAGACATCTTTATTCGCAGTTCTTTATCATTTATGAGCTTTTGTACCTGTCCATATAAAATATCTGAATTTAGCTGATCCTGCAGTATAACTACCGCCGCACCTCTATACTCTAGGGCACGGGCATTGTATTCCTGGTGATTTTCTGCAACATACGGGGAGGGAACAAGAATCGAAGGTATACCCAGAGCCGATAACTCACTAATAGTTATGGCTCCTCCTCTTGTTACAGCTAAATCAGAGGCTGCTAGCACTTCTCCCATATTATATATGTAAGGCACTACCTCAATATTCTCGGGAACTATGCCATTTATCTCTTGCATGAACTTTTCATAATGCTTCATCCCAGTGGCCAAAATAAGGTGGTAGGAAATATCTTTCCCATGGTTATTTATCATGCCCTTTACACATTCATTTATGTGATCAGCACCTAAGCTTCCGCCAAAGATGACAACTAAGGGTGTTTCCTTTGAAAGTCCCAGCTTCTCTCTTGCAGTTTCACGGTTAATTGAAAAAAGCTCTTCTCGAATGGGGTTACCAGTAAGAGTAATAGTAGCTTTACCCTTAAATCTTGAGCGAGCCTCCTCAAAGCTTATGGCGACTTGGTCAACATATTTTGAAAGGATCTTGTTTGTGACACCTGGAAAAGCATTCTGCTCGTGGATTACTGTGGGAATATTCTTCATGGCTGCTGTAAAAACTACCGGACCACAAACATATCCGCCTGTACCTATTACTGCATCGGGCTTGAATTCCTTGAATATTTTATTTGTTGAACCGAAACTTTTAAATAGCTTAGTAATAGTTTTTAAAGTATCAAGAGATAGTTTTCTTTTAAATCCCTTTACATCAATAAACTGAATCTCAAATCCCTCTCTTGGTACTAATTTTCCTTCTAGGCCATTTTTTGTTCCTACAAATAGTATTTGTGAATCCGGTTCATTTTTTAATATTTCCTTTGCAATGGCTAGGCCTGGATTAATATGTCCCCCAGTTCCCCCACCTGAAATTATATATCTCATCTTATCACCGGCTTCCTTTATGCGAAATATTGCTAGACTGTTTTCGGTCATTTGCTACTAATCTTAGCTCCGGGGCAGCCGAGGCCTTTGATATATTTAATAAAATACCTATAGAGATTAGTAGGAATACAGTTGATGTACCTCCACTACTGATAAAAGGTAATGGCATTCCTGTTGTCGGAATGGTGGATGTTACAACTGCTATGTTAATAATTGTCTCTAACGCAATCAACGAAGTAATTCCCGCGGCTATGAGGCTTCCTAACATATCTCGAGCGTTCATTGCGACCTTTATCCCCCTCCAGATTAAGAGCATAAAAAGTAGTATAACTGTTATCGCTCCAACGAACCCCAACTCCTCACATAAAATTGCGAAAATAAAATCATTTTGCGGCTCAGGAAGGTATAGGTTTTTTTGAAGACTTCTGCCTAAACCACGCCCAAACAAAGAACCTGATGCAATGGCATATAACGAGTTTACCACTTGGAAACCTTCATCCTGTGCATATTTAAAAGGATCTAAAAATGATACTATACGATCTACCCTGTATTCCATCTTCACTATTAGCAGCCAACCTCCAACAATAGCTGGAATACCAATAGCGAAGAAGTGACGTACTCTTGCACCTGCACAAAATAGTATGATTGCAGAAACTAAGGTAATTAGAATAATTGCACTCATATGTGGTTCAAAATATAATAGGGCGTCTGTTATGCCGATTATAAGTAGATAGGGTAACAGTCCCTTTGTAAAAGATTTTAGCTTCTCGCTGTTTTTCGAAAGACTAAACGCCAAAAATAATATCATGGCTATTTTGGTAAATTCCGATGGTTGAAAGGTTGTAAATCCAAGATTAAACCATCTCCGTGCATCATTAGATACGTAACCTATACCGGGAACTATTACTAAAGCAAGCATTACTGTACTAATAATTATAAGCATTGGAGAACTTGCTGCAATCCTGTGATAATCGAGATTAGAGAAAATAAACATGCTTATAACACCTAAGGAACCCCAAAGCATCTGCCTAAAAAGGAAGTGATATTTATTGTTATGATAAAACTCAGCACTATATGAGCTAGCACTAAAAACCATAACAATTCCTATGGCCAGCAACACAAGGACAGTAAATAATATCCAATAATCGTACTCGTTTTTTCTCAACCTCAATCACCTCAATAGAAAAAATGCTAAAGTGCCGCTAAATATAGTCACTATAGTAAATATTATTACTATCTTCGTCTCATTCCATCCCTTATGCTCGTAATGATGGTGTAAAGGTGCCATCAAAAAAAATCTTTTTCCTGTTCTCTTAAAATATATAACCTGTATTATTACAGATAATGTTTCAGCTACATAGATTATTCCTGCAATCGCTAGAAATAGTGGCGTACCAGTCAATATAGAAACGGCCGCTAAGGCTCCACCTAGAGCCAGTGAGCCTGTATCTCCCATAAATACTTTAGCAGGATGAAGATTAAATACCAAAAAGCCCAACAATCCACCAGCCAGCATGGAGCAGAAAATTCTAATATAATCCCACTGACTATTAAGAGTAGTAACTAGTGTAAAAAACAATAGCACTATAGTTGTAACTGACCCAGTAAGACCATCAAGGCCATCAGTGAGATTTACGGCATTCGAAAATCCTACAAGGAAAAATACACAAAGTGGTATGGCAATTACCACAGGTAATACCCATGGTTTATTGTATCCTAAAAACGGTATAACAAGCGTCCTTGCCTCTTCAACATTTGACACCGCATACCATGTAAAAACACCTGAAACAATTAGAAGCCCAAGCATTTTATGCCGGGGCGAAAGGCCATTACTATTCTTCCGTTTTATCTTAAGAAAGTCATCAAGAAAGCCAACTAAAGAAAAGCCGAAGGTGACTAACACAAGTGGTAGAATTCTTATATCAAAAAAGCTGTATATCGCACCAACTATAAAAATGGGCAATAGAAAAATAAGTCCCCCGATGGTAGGTGTACCCTGCTTAGATTTATGACTTTGAGGTCCATCTTCCCTTTCAATTTGTCCACATTTAAGTCGCCGCAACAACGGAATTAGTATTATCCCAAGGACCACTGAAATAATAAAGCATATAAAATATGCACTAACCTGGGATGGTATGTTCTTAAGTACTGCTAGCATATTATTCTATCCTTCATTTAATAGTTCATCCACTAGAACATCTAGTTTCATTATGCGTGAACCCTTGAAAAGAAGGACATCTCCTTTCTGCGTAAGAGTTTGAATATAGGGTTTTGCGTTGGACATCTTATCAAATAGCTTTGCAACAGTTTGTGAATGGGGATCCTCTTGTATTCCCTCAATATACCACTTTGCTAAGCTACCTATGCCCACCATATATTCTATTCCAAGCTGCGAAATGAGTCTTCCTATTTTCTTATGAGCTTCCTCTGCCCAATCCCCCAATTCGAGCATATCCCCTAGTACTGCCCATTTTCTACTTTTCCCTGCTATCTCACATAAAACATCAATAGCAGCCATAACAGAATCCGGCGCGGCGTTATAGGAGTCATTTATATATTTTATTCCATTTTTATCTTCAATACTAAGGCGCATCTCGGTGCCCGTAAGTCCCTCAAGACCTTTTTTAATCTCGTTTTCGCTCATGTTTAGAGTTTGTGCCACTGCTATACCAGCAAGAGCGTTGTGAACATTGTGTATCCCTGGTGCTGCAATGAAAAGGGACATGTCACTCTTAGGAGTCTTCACATGAAATTCAACGCCCGATTCACCCTTTGATATTAAATCATAAGCCCATATGTTTAGGTCCTCGTTTATTCCGTAAAACAAGGTTTTAAATCTTAACAATCCCTTTAGACCTGATAGTAACTCATCATCACCATTTAGGATGACAACTCCATCTTCGTGCAATCCTTCTAATATTTCTAGCTTTGCCTTTAGTATATTCTGCCTAGAGCCTAATTTTTCAATATGGGAAATGCCTATATTAGTTATTATGGCAATTTGGGGTTTAACGATTTTTGACAGGAGATTGATTTGGTCAAATCCTCTCATTCCCATCTCGAATACCGCAACCTCATGCATATCGTCTAATTCCAGCACTGAAAGCGGAAGCCCAATTTCATTGTTAAAATTTCCTTTACTCTTATGAACATTATATCTTGCAGACAATATTGTTGCTATCATTTCCTTGGTACTTGTTTTTCCCACGCTGCCTGTTACGGCAACTATAGGAATATCAAATAGCTTCCTATACTCAGCCGCAAACTTAGCTAAAGCCTCTAAGGTATCGCTTACAACTATAGTAGGGATATCTTTTGAAAGCTTCGTACCATCCTGTACCATAACAAGGGTGGCTCCTTTGGAAATAGCCTGATCAATATAATGGTGCCCATCGAATCTATCACCCTTTATAGCAATAAACAAAGCCCCTTCTTTCAGGGTTCGAGTGTCTGTGGATACTTGATTTATGGTAATCTCGGGAGGCGCTAAAAGCCTTCCTTTTACCATGCTCGAAATATCTTTAGCACTTAATATTTTCAAACCTAATCACCCACTTCTCGCAAGATATTTTCTACTATTTCTCTTTCATCGTAATGGATTGTTTTATCCCTAAATATTTGATATGTTTCATGTCCTTTTCCGGCTAAAACTATTATGTCGTCTTTCTCTGCCATTTTCATAGCATATCGTATTGCCTCAGTTCTATCCTCTATCATTATATACTTACCACTTGTGCGTAAAATACCTTTTTCAATATCGGATATAATTTTTAGAGGCTCCTCGGTTCTAGGATTGTCGGATGTGATAATAGTAAAATCTGCTATTTGCCCTGATATTTGGCCCATGGCTGGACGCTTTGATTTATCCCTATCGCCCCCACAACCAAAAACGCTTATAAGTCGCCCTTTAACAAAACTTCTAACAGTTGAAAGAATGTTCTCAAGGCTATCAGGGCTGTGTGCATAATCTATCATGATGGTATATGGTTTTCCTGGTGTGGGTACAACCTCGGCTCTTCCTGGTATTTGAACATTTTCAAGTCCTTCTGCTATAAAATCAGAATCAATGCCCGCAAATCCACATACTGAGATGGCAGCTAATGCGTTATATACACTAAATAGCCCAGGGGCAGATACCTTAAATCGTCTAATGAACCAGGGTGATATGCAGTCAAACTCAACTGAGTCCGAATGTGTGATAATATTCTGAGCTTTAACATGAGCATTATTCTCAATTGCAAATGTTAATATTTCACAGGACGAATCTTCGATAATTCTTTGTGCAAAAGGTGAATCAATATTTACTATTCCCGTTTTACACATACTAAACAGCATTTTCTTAGAATTGAGATAGTCCTCCATATCAGGATGCTCGAATCCCCCTATATGGTCTTTTGAGAAATTTGTGAAAACACCTATATCAAAATGACAGGAAGATACTCTGTGTAGCTTTAGTCCTTGAGATGAAACCTCCATAACGATTGTTTGAGCCCCTTTATCCCTCATCTTTTCAAATATTTCCTGAAGATCATAGGATTCAGGGGTGGTTCTCCTTGAGGGAATTTTCTCACTGCCTATACAATTGGCCACTGTCCCTATTAAGCCTACTGTTTGACCAGCTTTCTCAAGTATAGAGCTAATCATATACGTTGTGGTGGTTTTACCCTTTGTTCCAGTAATACCTATAAGTTTTAATTCCGAAGATGGATTTGCAAACCACACCGCAGAGAGAGCCGCTAAAGCCTCTCTGCTGTTTGAAACCTTGATTATTGTGACATCACCAATTATTGATATGTCCTTTTCTACAACAAGGGCAATAGCCCCGTTATCAACGGCTTGCTGTGCAAACTTATGTCCGTCAGTGGAATAACCTTCTATACACACGAAAAGATATCCTGGCAAAGACTTTCTTGAATCATAGGTTACTCCAGTGATATCAACATCATCTCTACCCTTTACCTCTATTACATCTATAGATTGAATAAACTCATTTAGCAACATATAAATTTCACCTCTGAATATTATTATCTCAACTTTTGCGCCTGTAGAACATAATGGTTAATGAAGTAACTAGTCTCCTATCAATTCTACAAAGCTTACCTCAACAAGTTGGCCCTTCTTCAGCTGAGTTCCGGCAGGATATTCCTGCTTTTGAACAAGTCCACTTCCTCTAATTCGTAGGTTAAGACCTAATCTGTTCATAACATCTATAACCTGTGAAACTGTATTATCCTTCAGATTAGGCATGGCAACAGTGACTTCAGATTGATTCTCATCCGTGTATATAATCACAGTCGAGTTTTGAGGTATGGAGAAATCTGATTTCGGTGTTTGATTATATACAACAGCATCAGGGTCAGTTTGACTTCCCTGGATTTCAAATTTTAGCCCAAATGCCTCTAGTTTCTTCTCAGCATCGGCAATAGTTAGTCCAGTAACATTTGGAACATATACCTCTTGTGCCATTTCAATCTTATCTTTCTCAGTGTATTCTCTTTCAACCTGCAAATATTCTAATATTTCCTCTGTTAGCTTTCCAGCTATTGGAGCAGCTATAATACCTCCTGATCTTAAGTGCATTTCGTTTTGAGGATGGTCAAGCACAATCAAAACACAAACCTTGGGATTATCCGCAGGGGCTATTGCACTGAAAGATACAATATATCGTCCTTCCGAATCGGTCTGCAATGTCTGTGATGTACCCGTTTTACCGGCTATTCGATATCCGGGTATATAGGCATTTTTACCTGTTCCTTCGGCAACAACACCCTCTAGTATCTGGCACACTGTTGAAGCGGTTTGCTCAGAAATGACCTTTCTTACCACCGTCGGTTCAAACTTTTTAACTATATTTCCGTCATTGTCGCTAATTTGCTTTATTATTGTAGGCTCTAATAAAGTACCACCATTGGCAATTGCGCTATAGGCTGTAATCATCTGAAGGGGAGAAATTTGAAAGCGTTGTCCAAACGAAGTAACAGCTAAATCAATTTCCTTTGGATCACTATGTTGAACCTTTGCGAACTCCTCATTCGTTAGCTCTCCTTGAAGCTCAATGCCAGTTTTTTCTTTAAATCCAAATAGCCTAAAGTAATTATAGAACTTCTCAATTCCTAAATCCATTGCAACATCGACAAAAACGGGGTTGCATGAATTATATACTGCATGTAAAAAGTCCTCAGCACCATGGCCTCCTTTACGCCAGCAATTAATTGTATGGCCTGCAATCAATATAGGCTTACAATATTCCGGCGTGGAAACATCAACTACATTTTCTTCAATTGCCGCTGCAGTTGTTATAGCCTTGAAAACTGATCCAGGCTCGTAGGTATCCATAACGGCCTTATTTCTAAATACAGTCTGCCAGAGCAGCTGACTATCTTCAGAGTCATTAAAGCCCTTCCAATTGTCATCTGCTATGCCTACAGGCAAAGAATCTGGGGCATTTGGATTAAAATCAGGCTTCGAAACCATTGCCAAGACCTCAGCTGTGTGAGGATCCATAACGATACATGTAGCTCCACGCTTAAGGTTATAGTCTAATACTGCTTGGTCCATTGCTTTTTCAGCAAGGTATTGAATCGTTTCATCAATAGTAAGGTATACATCATACCCATCTATGGCATCTATATACCTCTCCTTAGAAAAACTAATTTGACGTCCTAATACATCTACCTCATTCATGATTTTCCCATCGACACCTTTAAGAGTACTTTCTAATACTGATTCAATACCATTTAGCCCCTGATGGTCATCTCCGACGAAACCTAGTATATGTGAGGCCAACTTTCCTTTGGGATAATATCTTTTTGAGTCTTCATCTATGTAAATGCTTTTAATACCTTTGTCGGCAACATATGCTTTTACCTGGGTACCCACTTCCCGGTCTATCCTCTTTTTAATAGACTCATATCGGGAATTAGCCTGAAATTTCTTCATTATTTTTTCAGAATCCATACCTAATAAGGAGGCAAGATTGTTAGCTATATCCATAAGCTTTGTCTCATCACCTTTTAGTTCATCTCGAAGTTCTTTTGGATTAACCGCAATAGTATCGACAGATGCACTTATTGCGAGCCCTTTGCCGTTTCGGTCATAAACAGTGCCTCTCTTGGGGTTTATTGGTCTTTTTTGAGTTTGGTTTAGATATGCGAGTTTCTGATACTCCTCGCCCTTTACGAATTGTATATGCGCTACACGGTATATTAAGAATAAAAACATGGCTGAAAAAAGCAATAGCATGGCAAATTCTCGTCTCTTTAGTTTGATACCACTTTGCTTTTCCTGCGGGTTTTTCTTTTCGCTCTCTCTTATTGATTTTTTCTTTTCAGTTATTTTCGTGCTGCTTTTCCTATAGTTAGCTCTTTTGCGTTTCATTAATCAGTCTCCTACAAAAAAGGGGCAACAGACTGATCTTTTATAAATATAAATATCAATCTATTAGTCCCCTCTTATTTCTAATTAAATATATTAGCATACACGATATTTCTTGTCTATTTTCTTCATAATAATATGTCATATTTAATTCGAATGGCTTTAAGGTAACATTTCCCTTGCAGCACTTATTAATTTTTCCAAAGCAGAAGTTTTTTTGGCATTCTCATCAATGTAATTATAATCCATTACAACACTATAATCACTTTTGGGAACATTCACTAATACAAGTTGGTTTTGGTCTGGAGCGTGCATATTAAGGTTAACCTCAGCAATTTCCTTAACTCGGTCTAAATCTATGCTCGTCTCAATTGCAACATTTAGCATCCTGTTTTCATCCCTAAGCTCATCATATTTCGTTTTTAATTTACCCATTTGTGTATTCATCTCAGAGATAGCACAAAACCGATAAAGAATAACAAAGCACACGCTTACAACAAACACAAGACAAAATAATAGTTTTGATTTGGATCTTCGGGCTTTTTTAGGAGTAGCCCTAGGCAATTGTTTGACAGCTTGTCGTTGCTCTTCAGAATTTTCAGGTTGTCTTGGGAGCTTTGGAGCTGTACTGCCGTAAATATAGTTATTATTTCTTGCCATGTTTTCGCCTCCTTTATCTTTTGTAATCTATGACTACCTTCACCTGATGAAATAAGAATATTACCGAAATCAAAGATTCATTCTCATTATAAGAATCAAAAATCCTGAATGGGCTATGGGAGCCTCAAACAAGGCTCCCTCCCATCAGGTTAATTAATTCTTTTCTTTTGTATTTGGCCTTTGTGGCTTTTTCTTTCGTAAAAATAATCTTTTGTACATTTTGTGGTTGCGTTCGCAAACATTTTTTCTTTAGTAATCCTTTATGGAATGTTTCAAAGTCGTAGCTTATTAATGGTTATCATTTGGAAATTAAATGGGTCTTCGCTTTTGTATTTAATTAATCTTTTGTAAATTCTCCACATAGTGGACTTTTTCTTTAGTATTCAGTAACTATTTTTTGTAATCATTTTTCTTTTGTAGAATTATTATGAGCTTATAAAAGTGTTGTCAAATTTTTTGTGCAACCCTAAGCTTTGCGCTTCTTGCCCGAGGATTAATGTCCAACTCGGCCTCACTTGATGAGATAGGCTTGCGAGTAATGATCTTAAGCTTTGGCTTGACTCCACAAACGCATTGGGGGAAATCCCTTGGGCAAATACACCCTTTTGCCTGTTCTCGGAAAGCCTGCTTAACAATTCTATCTTCAAGCGAATGAAATGTTATAATCGCTACTCTACCTTCAGGATTTAGTATCTCTGTTATTGAATTAAGAAAGTTTTCCAAAACCTCTAATTCACGATTTACTGCAATCCTTATGGCCTGAAATGTGCGCTTAGCAGGATGCGGACCTTCTCTTCTTGCAGCTGCAGGTATTGCAGCCTTAATGATATTAGTCAGATCTCCTGTTGTTTTTATCTTTTGTGTTTCACGACTCTTGACAATGAATTCTGCGATTCTTGAAGCCCACTTTTCTTCGCTATAGTCGCGTATTACCTGGGCTATTTGATTCTTACTCCAGGTATTTACTAGTTGGTAGGCATCGAATGTGGATTTTTGATTCATTCTCATGTCAAGTGGTGCATCATGCTGGTAGGAAAAACCTCTATCCCCTTCATCTAATTGATGGGATGAAACACCTAAATCTAGCAGTACACCGTCAACTGAGTCTATCTTATGTGCCTGTAAAACTTCTCTTATGTTTTCAAAGTTCGTATGTTCAATAATTACTTTTGCCTTGATGTCAATGCTCGAAAACTTCATTTTAGCAGCTTCAATCGCATTTTTATCTTGGTCAATTCCTATAAAAAGTCCATCAGGACCAAGATTCTTAATTATTTCCGATGAATGGCCTCCTCCACCTAAGGTTCCATCGACATAAATTCCGTCTGGCCGGACATTTAGGAATTCTATGCACTCGTCCAGCAAAACAGGTTTGTGTTCGAACTCCATAGTGCTCTCCTCTTTCTTCTGGTTTTAAAAATCAATGTCCAATGATTCAAGCAGTTCTTCAATGTCCCCTACTTCGGTTTCGTATACATTCTCAGCGGCCCAAACCTCAATTCGGTTTACTGTACCAATAAAGGTTATATCTCTTCCAAGTTCGGCCTTGTCTCTTAATTCTTGTGGGATTAGAAAGCGTCCTTGACTGTCCATAGTGCAATTGGTGGCATTTGCACAAAAATGTCGTATAACAATTCGGTTCTTTTTCTTTGAACCGGGGAGCTTCTGAAGTTTTTCAACGAATTCTTTCCATTCATCTTCTGGATAAATGTAAAGGCTTTTTTCCTCAGAGCCTCGTGTTAAAACGAAGCGTTCACCAAGGTCACAACGGAATGCTGCAGGTACAAACACACGACCCTTTTGATCTAAGGCGTTTGTGTACTTACCTATAAACATTCTCTCACCCCCACCACTTCGCTCCATTTCACTCCACTTTACTTGTATTTTACTCCAAGGTTCTGCACTCGTCAACCCCGCCTAAAGTCCTAATTATATAAAAAAAGAGATGTCTCCTTCGAAACTTCCCTTTACTTTTTTGACCACAAGCACAAGATGTTGTGGTCAAAAAAAAAACAACTACAAAATGTGCGCGGATTATATCTTTGTAGTTGTTTTTATTATCTCTAATAATATTTTATTGTAATATAACTTTAATATTTCTTTTTATGCCTCAAACATCTGCTTTTCTCGGCGCATAGAAACACATATTATTATACCAATCGCAATATAGTTTGTGATTACGGCCGTTCCTCCATAGCTAATAAATGGAAGAGGAATTCCTGTAACCGGGAGCATACGCAGATTCATTCCAATATTCTCTACAAAGTGGAATAAAAACATGGCCATGAGACCTATTACCATATAAGAACCGAATTTATCCTTTGCAAATCTTGATACATATAAGCATCTTAATAAAAGTACTACAAATAGTATTACTATTATAACGGTACCTACAAAGCCCCACTTTTCTCCTATTATAGCAATAATGGAGTCAGTAGAAGGTGTTGGAACATACAGTGCTGCCTTTCCTGTTCCGTGTTCCACGCCCGACAGCATTCCTGAACCTATGTAACGAATAGCCATACGCACCTGCCAATCCCCATCCATCGCGTAAGCATCGGGGTTAAAAAAAGACAAAATCCTATTTATTTGATACTGATCAAACACCTTTTCAAGAACACTGAACCATAGAATAGGTAGCGAGACAATTGCAATGCCTAAAGTTATAAAAATAACACGGTACTTTATTCCAAATACAAATATCATGCAGAGCAGCATAAAAACATATACTACAGAGGTCCCAAAATCAGGTTGCAACAAAACAAGCCCTATAAGAATGCCCGCCGAACCAAATAACCACAAATAATATATTCCGCCTTCGCCCTGTCTTATCTTTTCAAAGAAATAAGCTGAAACAATGGTTAAAGTAATTTTGCCTAACTCTGAAGGTTGGAATGATATAAAGCCTAAATCAATCCAACCCTGTGTCCCGGTCTCCTCTAAGCCTACCCCTGCAATAAGCACATACACTAGCAAGATAACGGTGCCTATTAATGCGGGGATACTCAGGAATCTAAAGTCCTTATAATCAAGCATCATTATTATTATCATAGCTACTATCCCAATAATTGAGGCTATCAGCTGCTTATAGAATAATGTAGGTTGATGTAATAGGTCAGATACATTTTTTATAGCCAACAGACCAATAATATTGAGAATAAACACGGTAATAATTAATAACCAGTCAATATTTTTAAAAATTGACGGTCTTCTATTCTTTTCTATAGATACCATTGAATCAATCCTTTATTCCTGACCGTTAATGTCATCATGTGATATTTTTGGTTCTTCCATAGACTCTACTGTTGGCTCTTCAAGAATTTCCTCAGAAGCCATAATAGTAGTGTTATTGTCTTCAGATACTATCGACGGAGCCTCTTCTTGCTCCAATTCTACATTCTCGTTATTTTCCTTTAGCGCAATCCTATTAGAGCGCTTAATAAGGTAAATGAGCCAAATAAACGCGGCCATGAATACAATAGCTGCTACAATCTGATTATATCTAATATTTCCAGAACCAAACTCATCGGTTCTAACAAATTCAAGCATAAAGCGTATTAGGCTATATGACATCAAATATGCAGCAAAAACACTTCCCTTAACTTTTTTATTCTGACGAAGTTTTAAGAGGACTACAAAAATAATTAAATTCAAAACAGATTCATATAGAAAAGTAGGGTGAACCGGTATATCACCTATGCGTGAGCCTGTCATTCCCCAGGGTAAATTGGTGGGGAATCCATATAGCTCTTGGTTTGTGAAGTTTCCCCATCTTCCTATTGCCTGTGCAAATGGTAAGTAAACACATGCAAAATCAAAGAAGTTTAATACATCAACTTTTCGTTTTTTGCAAAACAGAATTAATGAAAGCGCCCCGCCTATCAGAGCTCCATATATTGCTAGGCCACCTTCCCAAATTCTAAAGACACCCAACAAATCATTTTTAAAATTCTGCCAAGTAAACACAACGAAAAACAATCTCGCAAAAACAATAGAAACAGGTAGTACAAGTAGGAACATATCAATGAGATCGTCCTCTTTGATATTGAACTTCTTACTCTGCTTCATTCCTATCATTAACGAAAGCATAATTGCAAATGCGATAAATATGCCATACCAGCGAATATCTATTTGTGTTCCAAATAAGTTTTCAACAGCAATAGGGCCAATTTCCATGTGAATCCCTAGTTTGGGAAACTCAATATAATCCAAGGCAATACCCCCAATCAATTAAACATGATTTTTTATAACTATATTCTATCATGTATTTATTTTTTTTACATTTATTATTGCGGATTTATCACCGATAATGCCCAAGGGTTATTGAAAACCTCCTTTATTACCTCGTTCATATAATCTATATCCAATTCTTCATATGCCCTCGCTATATCAAAAAAGCTTGAATTGTTAAAATATGAGTCCATTATCACCCGTGTAATACTATCCATAGAATTAAGGCTCCTTATAAATGCACCCTTCTGCGATTTTTTAATTCTATCGAAAGCATCTTTCCCCATACCCTCTTCGGCCATTTTCTTTATATACGTCGAAATAGTCTCACAAGTTTTCTTAGGGTCTACAGACTGCCCTCCCCACGCCAAATAGCTATAATTCGCATTAATTGACGCTTCAGAACTAAAGGATTCGTTAATAAGCCCCTGAGAATATAAATCATTAAAAAGCCGTGAGCTTCTTCCCGCAGCATATTGTGTGGCTATATTTAAAGCAGTGCGTCTTTTTACTAGGTCATATCCTGTAACCAGCACATTATCCTTAATTCCCATATTAAATAGTGGCATAGACACCGCAAGCTTTTGTTGTATATATCCTTTGCTTATCTCATTAGGCTCAACGGGATATTTTTTCTCGACCTTGCCCTTGTCTACAAATTTTATCATCTCATCAACAATTGCAAATATTGTTTCTGGCTCACAATCACCTGCTACTGTCACTACCATGTTTGAAGGAGTGTAAAATGTGTTATAGCACTGGTAAAGTAGCTCTTTGTTAATTTTAGATATACTGTCTATTGTTCCTGAAATTTCTAGCTTAACAGGATTATTTATATATAAGCACTCAAGCAAGTTGAAAAACACACGCCACCCGGCATTGTCCTGGTACATGCGAATTTCCTGACCTATAATGCCCTTTTCCTTTTCAACATTTTCGTCAGTAAGCCATGGATTTTGAACATAGTCTAAGAGCATACGAAAATTTTCCTCAAATAAATCGGTGCACGAAAAATAGTAAACTGTTTGATTAAAAGACGTAAATGCATTCGGAGATGACCCTAATTTAGAGAACTTTTCGAGCATATTTCCATCCTTTTGCTCAAAAAGCTTATGCTCGAGAAAATGGGCTATTCCGTCAGGAACATGAATTTCTTCATCACTTTCTGCTACTTTGAAGATATTGTCCATAGAACCATAATTAGTTCCGAACATTGCTGTCTTTTTATTATATCCCGCCTTTTTCACGAAAAAGACTTTCAAGCCTGATTTATGGTTATATTCAAAAATGGTCTCCCCTAACTTCTTATTATTTATTGTATTATAGTTCATATCTGCCCCTCCTTAATGCCGTCGGGCTCTAAAAAGTAAATAGTGTCTAATTGTACATTCTGAGCTACTCTAACTACATCATCAATTTTTACACTATTAAATTTATTAATTAATGAGTCAAAATCATCATCAGTTTGAGTAAGATTCTGGCTTAAATAAAAATCCACTATAGCTCCTTGACTATCTTGTATGGATTTCATTCCTGTTTCAAGGGATTTCAAGGATGCATTCATGTCATCCTTTGAAATATTACCTTTTTTCATTTCCTCAACCTGGGCAAGTGTGATATCCTCGGCCTTGATACGATTTTCTGCCTCAATTCCACTCATAATTATCATTAATCCTTTATATTTCTCTAGAACTGATTGAGCGTAGTAGGCTAAGCTCGCCTTTTCTCTAACATTTCTAAATAGTTTAGAATGGGTGCTTCCGCCTAATATAGCATTATATACAACTAGGGGATAATAATCCTCCGATGACGGTTCAATATGTGTCCTAAAGCCCATGCATAGCTTTCCTTGGTTAACATCCATCTTCTCGTTGATTTTCTTTACATTAGTAATACTCTTTTTTACGCCAGTCGGATCTATCTTTCTTATACTGTCTCTACTGCCCGATAAGAACCTATCAATAAACCTTTTTATACTTTTGTCATCAATATCACCTGAGAAATAAACATATGCAGGATAGGTTTTTATCATTTCATTATAAATGTCCATAGATTTTTTAGGGTCTAGTAAAAGAGCTCCTTCTTCAGTCCCGTCATCAGGTATAGCATAGGGCTCACCTTCACACATCTCTTCAATACAACGGTTAAGAGAAAAATTGATTTTATCATTAATTCTACTTCTAATGAAATCAATTAAATTATCCCGCTCTTGCTTAAAAAGAGAGTTCTTAAAGCCAGTTTCATCAATCAATGGTTTTTCAAGCATACACATCAAAAGATCGCTGCATGAATCAAAAAGCCTCTCATCATTTGCATAGCGGTCTGATATATGTGACATGTGAAATCCAATTATTTGGTTCTCACCCTTTTTTACTGCACCTGCATTGATATCAGCTCCATAGAGCTCTTCCAATTTACGTTCCATCTCTATGAATTCCGGATAGCTTTCACAGCCTCTTTTCATCATCAAAGGAACAAGTGCATTCCCACTAGCTCTATCCTTTGAAAGATTATCTACAAAAAAAACGTCGGCCCTTGATGTCTTAAACTTATTAGAGTTTATATGGTAAAAATTAATACCGTTTTTCTCGGCTATTTTTTCAGCCGGTGTCTTAATGGCACTGTTTTCCATTTAAAGTCCTCCCATTCACTGTTTATGATATTTTCTCATATTAACGAAGATACTATACAATAATAGATAAGCATATAAATAATTTTTTAAGATATATAATTATTCTAATAATATCTTAGGTAATCTTTTCTTCTCTTTCCAGTCTATATATGGTAAAATATAAAAAATTGAGCAAGCTTTATTGGGGGTACAGTATTGCTATTTCTTAATCTTGAAAATCAAATTTTCCTTTTATTAATAATAGCCTTTTCTTTCTTGTTTTTTACTGGGGCATTAGCAATAAGACATCAGCCCAAAAAAACAAGAGCATTTGCTATGACGTTTATTATCCCTTTAGTTATAACCATCATGGCGTTTATAACAGCAACCTATAATAATCAGGATTCGTTTATTTTATTAATTATATCCCATGTTATGCTTTTAATAAACTGCTCCTTGGTAATGCTTCAAAAACTCGAAGCATCGTCATTGGGACTTTTTTATGTTTCACCTTTTCTATTTTTAGGGTTAGGTCTTTACCTATCTACTCCCGCAAATTACCATAATCTATTCTGGGTTTTTGCTGTTTTTATAATTACTTTTTTAGTTATTAATCTTGTGCTTCTTATAAATACTATGTTCCATAAAGATAAGAGTCAAGCTCCCGGATATGCAGGGTTATTTATAATAGCTTTTGCTATGATTCCATGGACTTTTTCTTCCCAAATTAGCATTGAAGTACTTCTATTACTCTTTATAGGCTATGCCAGCTGTTTTATATACTTATATAATAATTCCTTAAGAGTATTTTTTAAGGATTACGAGCGTAAAACTGATTCGCTAAAAAAGATGAATTTATCTATCCAAGCAGAGGTTATAAGACGTGTAGAGGAGATTGAACGCTCCAACAGAAAGCTTTTGGAAAAGTCCAAAACAGATAGCATGACTGGCCTTATGACAAAGTCAGCCATCATTGATAATCTCAATCATTTAATTGAACGTTCCCCTAAAGAAACATTGTCAGTTATTATGTTTGATATAGATTACTTTAAACAAGTAAATGATAAGCATGGCCATCAGACAGGCGATTTATCAATTAGAAATATTGCTAGTTTTATGCGCACCTCTTTTAGACAGGATGATTTATCGGGCAGATACGGCGGCGATGAGTTCATTGTTCTACTTCCTAACACTCCTTCTGTAAGAACTTTTACTATTGCAGAAAGATTTAGAGAAACTATCCTTGAGAAGTCAAAGCCTTCTGTTACAATTTCAATTGGAATCTCAACTTACCCACAAGACGCCAAAACTCCCGACCAAGTAATAGAAGCCGCCGACAAAGCGCTCTATGCCTCTAAGGAAAAAGGGCGTAACTGTTCAACTCTTTATTCAGATATCTAGTGTTTGCTAATATTAGAAATGAATTAGAAGTGTATTAAACTACGCCTCAAACCCTTGTTTGAAGCATATCATTTTGATATATTCAAAATGTCATCCTATGTATAAGAATTAATTATTAGGTAGGCATAATAAGGCAGGTGGTGTAAATATGAATAAATCAGAATATCTCATGACTGTATACGATACATTAAACGATCTTCCATCAGACGTTAGAACTGCTATCGTTAGTGAATATCGAGAATACTTTAATAGTGAACTTGAAAAAGGAAAAACCGAAGAAGAAATTATAATGTCATTAGGTGACCCTATTACATTAGCGTATGCAGCAAAGCAAAGGCGAGGGTACGGGCAAGATAATCATAAAGATTTTAAAATGCCGAGGCGACGAAGGAGATCTTCAGGGTCAAAAATAGGAGTTATTCTTTTACTTCTGGGGGTTTTTACAATTATGGGTACAAGCTTTTCTAGTCAATTTTTTAAAGGCATGAATAAATTAAATTTTGGAATCCCTAACAAAACGGATATTGATGACTATAAAGAAGTTAATCTCGGCTCAGTAAAAAATATAATTGTTAACACTACTAGTTCTGATACTTATATAGAGACTACATCCTCTGACAAGGTTACTAGCCATTTAAAAGGAGATGTTAGAACCTCAGACCAAGACTCTATACCTTATCTGAGTATGGAAACCTCAGGAGATACATTACTTATCGAAGTAAAGCGCAAACAAAATCATGTATTCTTCTATTCTAGCAATATAGATTTCTACGTATCTATCCCAGAAAAATATGACGGGAATATTGAGTATGTGAGTTCTTCTGGCAATCTTGAAATTTCTGATGCAACTCTTGATAATCTTACCATAAAGCTGACTTCTGGCGATATAAATATCCAAGATATAGATTTAAAAAATAAATTTGATTTGTCCTCTACATCTGGAAATAGTAATATCAGTAAACTAAATGCAAATAGTATGTCATACCAATCTACCTCAGGCGATAGGAATTTTAGAAATATTACTATTAAAGAGGATATTGATATTAACAGCACCTCTGGTAGAACTCAATTATATGATATTACATGTAATCAGCTCAGTATAGATAGCACCTCTGGTGATATAAACATTGGTGATACCAAGTTAGACCTCCTAATAATAGGATCAAGGTCAGGGACTATAAATGTAGAGGACTTAGATGGTGGTACTCAAATAGAGACTACCTCCGGGTATACCAAGCTCTCATTTTCTAATGCGAATGATAATATCTATGTAAAGTCTCTAAGCGGTAATGTAGATATTATCCTGCCTGATAACTTAGGTTTCACTCTAAACAGCAAAACTACCTCGGGTGATATAGACTGCGAATTTAGCTTAACCAATATGAAGACAGGAAAACACAGCCTTAGCGGGGTTTACGGTAACGGTGAGGTTGACATAAGCATAAGTGTAACTTCTGGAGATATTAATATAAAAGAGGACTAGAACGACCAACTATCTAGGTACTTCGCTTGTTCTTTTGTCAGGGTATCTATTGTGGTCCCTAAGCTTTTTAGCTTCATCTTTGCAATCTTCTCATCTATCTCTGCCGGAATATTAAACACCCTTGGTTCAAGCTTGCCCTTGTTTTCTAGAATATATAGGGCACTCATGGCTTGAACCGCAAAGCTCATATCCATAATTTCGGCAGGGTGACCATCGCCACAGGCCAAATTCACAAGCCTTCCCTCGCCTAAAAGATAAACAATTCGCCCATCATCCATAGTGTAGCCCATAATATTTTTCCTGTATTCTTTTATGTCATTTGAAAGACTCTCCAAATCAGGTATGGAGATTTCTACATTAAAGTGACCGGCATTACATAGGATAGCTCCGTTCTTCATAACTTTGAAGTGTTCCTTTGTAATGACATCCTCACAACCCGTAACGGTAATGAATACATCACCTATGCTGGCGGCTTTATCCATGGTCATAACATGGAATCCATCCATAACCGCTTCAATGGCCTTGACATGATCAATCTCGGTTACAATGACATTGGCGCCAAGTCCTTTTGCCCTCATGGCAACGCCTTTTCCACACCATCCGTAACCTGCTACCACAACAGTCTTGCCTGCGATGATAAGATTAGTAGTTCTATTAATCCCGTCCCATACTGACTGTCCTGTACCATAGCGGTTATCAAATAGATGCTTGCACATAGCATCGTTTACTGCCATCATCGGCACCTTTAAAACTTGGTCCTTTTCCATGGCTTTAAGTCTTAAGATTCCTGTGGTTGTTTCCTCACATCCACCCCAAACCTCAGGTATAAGATTGTTTAGCTTCGTATGAAGAGCTGAGATTAAATCTCCACCATCATCAATAATTATATTAGGGCCATGAGCCAAGGTCATTTGAATATGCTTTTCATACTCCTCAGGCGTTGAATTATACCAAGCAAAAACATCAATTCCATCAGCGGCGAGACCTGCTGCTACATCATCCTGGGTTGAAAGTGGATTACTACCTGTTACAGACATTTTTGCTCCACCTGCAGCAAATACCTTTGATAAGTATGCAGTTTTGGCCTCAAGATGAACAGAAAGTGAAATCTTTACTCCTTCGAATGGCCTAGTCTTAATAAACTGCTCTTCTAGACCCGATAAAATTGGCATGTACTTCTTAACCCATTCAATTTTCTGCCGACCTTGCTCCGCTAGTTTTATATCACGAATTGAATTCATTTATTCTCCCCCTTTTAATCATGTTGACAGTTCTTTTAATTACATAATCATTACTCCCAGTTCTTTACTATATCGCTAACAAGGGAGGAAAACTTTTGACTAACTTGTTTTCCTGTTTGCATTACCTCTTCATGATTCAAGGGCTGCTCTAAAATTCCTGAAGCCATATTAGTTATACAGGAAATCCCTAAAACCCTCATCCCCATGTGTCTTGCAGTTATTGTTTCTGGGACAGTGGACATACCTACTGCATCGGCTCCCATAGCCCTTAGAGCTTTTATTTCGGCAGGAGCTTCAAACGAGGGACCTTTACAGTAGCAATAAACACCTGATTTTAATTCAATACCAAGACTTTGGGCAGATTTGCGTGCAACATCCCTTAGCTTTTTATCATATGCTACCGACATATCAGGAAATCTCGGCCCTAACTGATCAAAGTTCTCTCCTCTAAGTGGATTATCGCAGAAAAAGCTTAAATGATCTGTAATAAGCATTAAGTCTCCAGGAATAAAATCAGTATTAATACCACCTGCAGCATTTGTTACAACAAGATTTTGTATGCCCATAAGCTTAAATACACGAATGGGGTATACAACCTTTTTCATATCATTTCCTTCATAGTAATGGAAGCGGCCTTTCATAGCTACCACCTTACGGTTATTTAATGTCCCGAAGATGAGCTTTCCATCATGGCCTACAACTGTTGTTTGCGGAAAATTCGGAATTAGATCATATGATATCTCAGTTTTATCCTCAATATAATTTGCCAGGTTTCCTAGCCCCGATCCGAGAATAATTGCGATTTCAGGAATGAAAGCAATCTTATCCTTAAGATAATTAACAGTATTCTCTAGCTTCTTCATCATATCATTCATTTTTCTTACCCCTTTTTATCCTTTCAACAGAATCTTCATACTTGTATAAGTAGCAGAACATTTATTGTGTATTACATTGAGAAAAGCGATAATTGGCTGCTTTGATTAAGTCCGCAAAGACAACCATGACTTTGAAGAATTTCAATCACTGCCTTGGAAACACCTGATTTTATCTTTAATTCCTCAATAGAAATAAATTCTCGAGCTTCTTTTCTAGCCTTAACTATATTGTTGGCTGCGGCATCGCCTAATCCGGGCAAAGAATTAAATGGTGGCAATAGTCCTTCGTCAGTTATCAAAAAGCGTGTGGCATGAGATTTATACAAATCTACAGGTAAACATTCTATTCCTCGAAGGTACATTTCTCTAGCCACCTCTAAGATAATAACCTCATCCTTTTCGGTATTGCTAGCATCTTTTCCCTTTATATCAATATCAGATATTCTCTGGTTAATAGTTTCAAGACCCTTAGACACAATAGTTGCATCAAAGCTATCTGCTCTTACAGAAAAATATGCGGCATAAAATGCTTTGGGATGGTAGACTTTAAACCATGCAATACGAAAAGCCATCATTACATATGCAGCAGCATGCGCTTTAGGGAACATATATTTTATTTTTTTACAGGAATCAATGTACCATTGAGGAACATTCTTTTCCATCATTAAGCTTTCCTGCTCGGCAGTTAGCCCCCTACCTTTTCTAACTCCCTCCATAATCTTAAATGATTCTAAAGGTGGCAGAGAATTCTGCATTAGATAGATCATGATATCATCGCGGGTACAAATAACCTTGGATAATGTAGTCACATTGTTTCTTACTAATTCCTGTGCATTATTTAACCAAACATCGGTGCCGTGTGACAACCCTGAAATACGGATTAACTCGGCGAATGTAGTCGGCATTGTATCCACAAGCATCTGGCGGACAAATTTTGTTCCAAACTCAGGAACACCATAGGTTCCTACTTGGCTTCCCAAATCTTTGGGCGAGACACCCAAAGGCTCAGTGCTCGAAAATATTTCCATGGTCTTTTTTTCGCCAATAGGTATGGTGGTTGCGTCAACCCCGGTTAAGTCTTCGAGCATTCGAATAACGGTTGGGTCATCATGACCCAGTATATCTAGTTTCAAAATTCTACCACTTATTGAATGATAGTCAAAGTGCGTTGTAATGATATTTGAACTAGTGTGGTCAGCAGGCCTTTGAATAGGAGTAAAGTCGTATATATCCTTGTAATGGGGCACAATCATTACACCCCCTGGATGCTGGCCGGTAGTCCTTTTTACGCCGGTACAACCAGACGCAAGACGTTCTGTCTCGGCCCTTGTACTAATAATATCTCGCTCATCCATATACTTTTTAACATAGCCATAGGCCGTTTTATCTGCAATTGTGCCAATAGTACCTGCCCTAAACGTATATCCTTCTCCAAAAAGCTCCTCGGTATACTTATGTGCCCTTGGCTGATACTCTCCTGAGAAATTCAAGTCAATATCAGGCTCCTTATCGCCATCAAAGCCTAAGAATGTTTCAAATGGGATATCATAACCATCCTTTATAAGTGGTTGCCCACATTCGGGGCAGCTTTTTTCTGGTAGGTCAAAGCCGCAAGCAATACTTTCGTCTTTTTCTAAGAACTCCGAGTGCTTGCACTTCTCACATCTGTAATGTGAAGGTAAAGAATTTACCTCTGTTATACCTATTAGATAAGCCACGAAGCTAGAGCCTACAGACCCCCTAGAACCAACTAAATAGCCGTCATCAAGCGATTTTTTTACTAGCTTTTGGGCAATCATATACATAACCGAGAAGCCATTCTTAATTATAGAATTCAACTCTTTTTCCACCCTTGCAGAAACAAGTGCGGGTAATGATTCTCCATATAACTCTCGCGCCTTTTTATCGCATAGCTTTTTAATTTCCTCCTCTGCCCCATCCATATGAGGGGGGAAGGTACCACTTGGTATAGGCTCAATTACATCTATGGATTCGGCTATAAGATTGGTGTTTGTAACAACTACCTCATAAGCCTTTTCTTTACCTAGATATTGAAACTCACTTAACATCTCTTCGGTTGTTCTAAAAAACAATGGTGCCTGTTGTACATCCTTATAGCCCTGTCCAGCTTGGAGGATTTCACGATATATATAATCCTCTGGATCTAAAAAGTGAACATCACATGTAGCTATAACAAGCTTATTAAGCTTGTTGCCAAGTTCAATAATTTTTCTGTTAAAGTCCATAAGAGCTTCATCATTAGGCACATCGCCACGCCTTATCATAAATTGATTGTTGCCTATGGGTTGAATCTCAAGATAGTCATAGTAAGAGGCTATCTTCATAATCTCCTCTTCAGGAAGTTGATTATAAATTGCCTGAAAAAGTTCTCCTGCCTCACATGCGCTACCTATAATAAGCCCTTCTCTATGCTTTTCAAAAAGGGACTTAGGAATGCGTGGTCGTTTATAGAAATATTTCAGATGACTTTCTGATACTATCTTATATAGATTTTTTAAGCCCTGATGGTTTTTCACTAAGATTACAGCATGATAACTTTCACTGTTCTTATAATCTAATTCACCTTTGCTATTATACTTCTCATCAGCAATAAAATAAGCTTCTACACCATATAGAACTTTAATATCCTTGTTTTTCTTTTTAAGGCTATGTACAGTATTCTGGGCATCGGGAAAAGCCTGAACTATACCATGGTCAGTAATTGCAACGGCATTATGTCCCCATTTCGCAGCCCTGTTAATGATATCGGTAGTCGGGCACACTGCATCTAATTGGCTCATCTGTGTATGTAGATGTAGCTCCACCCTCTTTACAGGAGCATTATCCATTCGGCTTTCGGTCTTAACATCGATTAGAAGGATATCCCTCACTAAAACTACAAGCTCTTTGGAATACATATCATACTGAGCTTCCCCACTTAGTCTTATATACTGTCCTTTTACTAGCTTTTCTGATATAAGTACCAGTTCCTCTTCATCTGTAAACAGCTTACATGTTAAGGATGAAGAAAGATCAGTAATATCAAAGGTATACAAAAATCTCCCTGATTTGAGGCTCTTCGGTTCGGCCTTCAATATTTTGCCTTCAATTGTTATGGTACCTGAATTGGTGTTTACCAAATTCATTTTCATAACTTGTCCTTTTATGCATCTTCCATAAAAGATATTAGGGTCCTTTTTATTGGCCTTGGCCCTTCTTTTATATGCCATTTTGTTATCTGGTGAGGGTGCTACAGCTTTTGGTTTATTATAATTATTAGCATTGCTCTCGCTAATAGCGGCCATCATTTCAGCAACCGCCTTAGCCTCCATCTCTTGCTTCTTAGCCATATAATCAACTGTACTCTCATCTTCGTCAGAATCATAAAATTTAACTGAAATCTCCTTTTGGAAAAGGTTCAGAACTGCGTCTTCAATACAGTTATCTATACCGGCAGCTAATAAAATGGACGATGAATGATCATTAAGATTCACCTTCAGAAATCTACCAGAAAGGCTAAATTTAGCACATTCTAAGAAATGAAATAATTGCTCTTTCTTGGTTTTTACCTTGCTTAAAACTAAATCCATCTGCCAAGGTTCAAATTGACTTGTAATATCGGGTGAAAAGCTTGGTCGAACTTTTACCCTAAGATTAAGATCATTGGATATTTCTTTTTCAAGACCCTTTATTTGCTCTGGTTTTACACAATTATGACATTCTATATTTAGCTCTATCTTTTTATCGGATTTATAATAACAAAGATTCGTAACATAAGCCTCGGAAAATACGGCCCTTAGCTTTTCATTTTCGCTAATATTTTTAAACGCCTCTAAAAGCGGGGCTTTTTTGAGAACGTCTTTATCCATCATGTACTCTCCTTTTGTCTATAATCAATATACACAACTACGATTTCATCTGTACTGCTCTTATATGAAGTAAGCAAAACGCCGGTATTGTATTTCTATTTTACTACACCTGCGTCAGTAAAGGGGTAAATTCTTACCCATGTTTTGCCCACTATTCTCTCTTCTTTAACGGGACCAAAATACCTACTGTCACTACTTTTTCCGGGCATTCTATTGTCACCGAGTACATAGATGCAGCCCGGCGGAACGACAAAATCTGCATAAGGAGAGTTGGTGGAAAGAGTTTCTTCATTATTTATATAGTCTTCTTGTAAAGGTATCCCATCAACATAAACCTTACCGTCACTAATATTAACGCGTTGGTTTTCTTTTGCAATTACTCGCTTAATAGCATAATTTCCTTTGCCTGACAATAACTCCGGAATCCTTAAAACAACGATGTCCCCCTGCTCGATAGTCCCAATTCTTTGAGTAATACTCTCAATAATAAGAATATTATGATTTTTTAAGGTAGGAGACATGGAATTTCCTTCAACAACTGTAAGGCGTCCTACAAATACAATAATGCATATCCCTAGAGCAACGGCCGATACAAGATGAATGGCCCAATCCAAGATCTCCTTTTTTGTTTTTTTACTCACTTTTTGTCACCGTCTTTATACTGAGCTCTTCAATCTGCTTTTCATCAACTACATCCGGAGCATTTGTCATAAGATCTGCTGCAGTTTGTACCTTCGGAAAAGCAATAACGTCTCTTATGTTGTCAGTCTTGGCTAATAGCATTACCAGCCTGTCAAGGCCAAAGGCTAAGCCCCCGTGAGGAGGTGTCCCATATTTAAATGCTTCTAATAAAAAGCCAAAGCGGTTTTTAGCCTCTTCATCTGAAAAGCCTATTAAATTAAACATCTTATTTTGAAGATCTTGGTCGTGGATTCTGATGCTTCCTCCACCTAGTTCATAACCGTTTAACACTATATCATAAGCTTTTGCTCTTACTCTTCCAGGATCGGACTCAAGAAAATCTATATCTTCGTCCATTGGTGATGTAAACGGATGATGCTTAGCAACCCAACGATTCTCTTCCTCATCTCTCTCAAGAAGAGGGAATTCTGTTATCCATAAAATATCGTAGCGATTCTTATCAATTAAATTAAGTTTTTCTCCTAAGGCAAGGCGAAGATGACCTAAAGAGTCACACACAACCTCATCCTTGTCGGCTACAAAGAGCAATAAGTCTCCTGATTCCCCGTCTAGCCTATTAATAATTGCTGAGGTCTCGTCTTGAGTTAAGAATTTGGCTATTGGTGATCTTACGCCGCTTTCTTCTATAACTATCCACGCCAAGCCTTTTGCCTTATATGTTTTTACGACATTAGCTAAAGCATCAATCTCTTTTCTTGAGAATGATCCGCCAGCTGTCTTAGCATTTATAGCCCTAACGCTGCCACCATTTGTTATAGCATCTGCAAACACTTTAAACCCTGAGGTTTTCACTATATCGGATACATCTACAAGTTCTAAACCAAAACGGATATCAGGCTTGTCAGACCCAAAGCGTGTCATGGCCTCATTATAGGTTAATCTTTTAAAGGGTGCGGGAATATCAATGCCTATACTCTCTTTAAAAACCCTACTAACAAAGCCTTCGTTAATACTTATAACATCCTCCACATCAACAAAGCTCATCTCAAGGTCAATCTGAGTAAACTCAGGTTGACGGTCAGCCCTTAAATCCTCATCTCTGAAGCATTTTGTAATTTGCATATAACGGTCAAAGCCTGAAACCATTAATAGTTGTTTGAACAGCTGAGGAGATTGCGGAAGAGCATAGAATTTTCCCGGATGAACGCGGCTTGGAACCAAGTAATCGCGGGCTCCTTCGGGAGTGCTTCTGCCTAAAATAGGAGTTTCAATCTCGCAAAATCCATTTTCATCATAATAATCTCTGGCTACCTTGGCAACCCTGTGACGAAGCATAAGAGTTCTTTGAAGATCGGGTCTTCTCAAATCCAAATATCTATGTTTTAATCTCAAAGCCTCGTTAGCATCAGAGTTTTCCTCTATATGAAATGGGGGAGTCTCGCTTTTACTTAATATTCTTAGCTCGTTGGCTATTACCTCTATCTCCCCTGTTGGCATATTCTTATTAATGGCATCGGGACTTCTACGCTTGAGCGTACCCTTAACTGCCAATACATACTCACTTCTTACTCCAAGAGCCTTTTCATGGAGCTCAGGGTCAGTTTCACTGTTAAATACTATCTGAACAATACCTGTTCTATCTCTTAATGTTACAAAAACCAAAGCGCCTAAATCACGCCTTCTTTGAACCCATCCCATTAATGTAACTTCTTTGCCGTCATCAGCAATTGAAAGTTCTGCACACATACTATTGCGCTTAAAGTCGTTTATGTTTTCCATCAGATTTCCTCCAAATAGGTAATTTAGGTCTAACCTTTGTTCTTTACAAGTCTATCTATCAAGGTGTCAAGGCTTATATCCTTAACTTCGCCGGTCACCATATCCCTAAGCTGAGCTTTATTGCTTTCAATCTCATTGTCTCCCAGTATAAGAGAATAACGTACATTTAGTTTATTTGCATACTTCATTTGGGCTCTTACACTTCTGCCCATAATATCTTTTATGCAGTATATATTCTTTGAGCGAAGTTGCCAAGTTAATTTTTCTGCCACTTGCTCTGCTTTTTCTCCAATAGCCCCTATATAAATATCAGGAGAATCACCTTTAGGAAATTCGATTCCCTGGCTCTCCAGCTCTAATAGAAGGCGTTCTACACCAAGTGCAAATCCTATTCCAGGTGTAGGCTGTCCTCCAATTTCCTCTACAAGGCCATCATAGCGCCCACCACCACATACTGTACCCTTTGTCCCAATATTTTCAGATACAAATTCAAAAACAGTTTTTGAATAATAGTCTAAGCCTCTAACTATATTTCTATCAATACTATACGAAATTCCTATTGTCTCAAGCTTATGAGTAACTTGTTCAAAGTGGGTCCGGCAATCATCACAGATATGGTCTAGTAACGCCGGAGCATTGATAAGATGTTTCTTACATCCATCCTCTTTACAATCAAGAATTCGCATAGGATTCCGATCTATGCGAGTCTTGCATGTGTCGCACATATCAGAAATCTTATCCGACAAATATTCCTTTAGTAGTAAATTATATGCCTTTCTACATTCAGGGCATCCAATGCTATTTAAATTAAGATTAAGGTTCTTAACTCCTATTTTTTCAAAGAATAAAGCTAATATTGATATTATTTCTACATCAGCCGCAGCGTCTGCCGCTCCTAATAACTCAGCTCCAAATTGATGAAACTCCCTGTATCTTCCCTGTTGCACCTGTTCATACCTATATGCAGTTATCTGATAGAATAGCTTTACAGGCTGAGGCAACGAGGACATCCCGTTCTCAATATAACTTCTGACAACACCTGCAGTCCCCTCAGGTCTTAGTGTAATACTTCGCCCACCTTTGTCATTAAAGGTATACATTTCTTTTTGCACAATATCAGTACTATCACCAACACCTCGTTGAAATAGCTCCGTATATTCAAATACAGGAATTCTAATTTCTTGATAGCCAAATCTCTTACATATTATTGCAAATTCTCTCTCAACATAATTCCATTTATTAATTTCGTCAGGCAGAATATCTCTTGTACCTTTAGGTGTTTGTATCGCCATCAATCGTCACTCCCATCTGATTTAACAAAATATCAGAAAAGCATTATTCCAGATATCCATAGATGTAATTGTATCCATCGCGTTATCTATTGTCAATAATTGCTGCTCTAATTTAGTTGCTTCACCCTTTGGACTTTTTCCTATTTAATAAGCGCTGTTCACGGCGTATTATAGCTTGTTGATATTCCTTTTTATCTGCCTCTGTCTCCAATATAAGGCTAGGAACAGGTTGGGGCTTACCATTAGTATCAACAGACACAAAGGTAAGATACGCTCTATTGGTAAAGTGAGTCTCTCCTGTCAGATAATTTTCCGAATATGCCTCAACTAAAACCTCCATAGAGGTTCTTCCAACCCATGTAAGCTTAGCTTTTAGAATTATCATTTCCCCAAGACTAACTGCCTTTTCAAATTCCACACTATCTATTGCGGCGGTAACAACAACTGTATTCGCATGTCTGGATGCTGCCATAGCTCCAGCTATATCTACCCAATGCATAAGTCTTCCGCCTAATAGGTTACCCAATATATTAGCGTCGTTAGGAAGTACTAATTCCCGCATTTCCACCATTGTATCTGGTATAGATTTTTTATCCACAAATTTAATCCTTTTCACTTTCGTATTCTTATATATATTATATAGACCTCTTAGTTTAATATCAAACAAGTCTTCAATTATTATTTCCGTTTTTTGCAAGGTCAATAATTATGAAATTTCTTCGATAACGTGCTACTGCGAATAATTGACAAGCAGGTAAGAATAGGCATAGCGGAACACATAATGATTCTGTCAGCCTCTGATAAGGGTATTGGGTCATCTGAATACGCTTTAATAATAGAACAGATGATTATAGATGAAATTGTAATATATCACAACAGTTTATATATAAGTCCCGCAATTTCGTCTAAAGGTGACTGCATTTCAACAGC
>CAYMAE010000020.1:0-7702 GCA_964388375.1 uncultured Ruminiclostridium sp. | reverse complement strand
ACAGTTTATATATAAGTCCCGCAATTTCGTCTAAAGGTGACTGCATTTCAACAGCCCCAATATTAAAAGCTGCCTTGGGCATACCATATACAACAGAAGATTTCTCATCCTGTCCTATTGTACGTGCACTCTTTTTTCTCATGGACATTAGCCCTTTAGCTCCATCATATCCCATACCGGTAAGAATAACGCCTATTGCGTTTTCTCCCACTTCTTTTGCTACAGATTCAAAAAGAATATCCACCGATGGGCAATGGCCATTTTCTTTTTTACCTTCAAAGCAGCTTACTTTGTATTTGCCACCTACTTTTATTATTTTCATATGCTTGTCTCCAGGAGCTATCAGTACTTGCCCTTCTTTTATAAAATCACCTGTTTGTGCTTCTTTTACACATAAACCAACTGTATCATTAAGCCTTTCTGCAAACATGCGAGAAAACACAGGAGGTATATGTTGTACAATAACAATACCGGGAATGTTAAGCGGCAAAGCTTTAATAATTGTGCTTATCGCTTCAGTACCACCGGTTGAAGCACCTATTGCTATTATTTTATTTTTGTTATATTGCCTGGAACCATATATTTTATTGTTAATAGACTCTTTGCTTCTATGTCTAATTTTCGCAACATAAGCAATTTTTATTTTTTCAATCATTTCGTATATGAAATCGCCAACACTGCGTGCTGAGCTCATGTCGGGCTTTGCTATAAAGTCAACAGCACCGGCATTTATGGCATCAAATACAGCTTTATTTACCGAGCTCACTACAACAACTGGTATGGGATATTGAGGTAATAGCCTGCGTATAAATTCTATTCCATCCATTTTAGGCATGTTTACATCACAGGTCATCACATCCGGCTTATATTCTATTATTTTATCTCTTGCATTAAAGGGGTCATTTGCAGTTGCAACAACTTCAATTCTAGGGTCTGAAGAAATACCTCTTGATATTACTTCTCGAAATAGCATACTGTCATCAACTACCAGAACCCTTATTTTTTTTCTGAGTAAATCCATATGATTCCTCTATTCTTTTCTGTAAGTAGCAGGCATAACATATTTGAACCTTGACTTTTTTCTGTTTATAGCTTCTGAATGGCCTATAAATAGATAGCCACCTGGTTCTAAACAGTCGTAAAACTTATCAATAAGCCTGTCCTTTGTTGCCATATCGAAATAAATCATGACATTCCTACAAAAAATAACATGAAACCCCTGTTTAAAGGGAAAAACCGTATCCATCAAATTAAATTTTCTAAAAATCACTTCATCTTTTATCTTATCAGAAATAATCAAATTATCTTCATCATATTTTCTAAAATAATCGAGTTTCCATTTGTTTGGCAAGTCAACTAATCTTTTATTATCGTACTTACCTCCCTTTGCAATGTCTAGAATTTTACTTGATATATCTGTAGCCAAAACTTTTGTATTCCAAAAGACTTTTTCTTTGCCATAAAATTCATCAAGTATCATTGCTAAAGTGTATGGCTCTTCCCCTGTTGAGCAACCAGCACTCCAAATTCGAAGGTCATTTTCTTTTACAGTATTCTTTAGATAAGGAAGTATTTGATCACGAAAAAAAACAAAATGGTCCTTCTCCCTCATAAAATAAGTATGATTTGTTGTAATTGCATCTATTAATGTTGCAGTTTCCTTTCCCGTCTTATCAGAAGTTAGATATTCATAGTATTCTGAAAAGCTCGCACAACCTTTTTTTGCGAGAACCTTGCTTAGCCTGCTTACTACCAAGGCTTTTTTCTCTTCTTTTAAATTTATGCCGTAATTAGATTTAATATATTTTGCCAATTGCTCAAATTCACTAATTGTTAATTTGTATATAGGGGGTACAAAATAGCGCCCGCTACAATAAGAGGGTTTGCCTTTAGGCTCCCCTCTCATTGTAGCTGCTATATTTAAACTTTTATTTGAAAGACCTATGTCATGAGTTCCAGCCATGATTAATACTTTCCAAATTCCTTATCACTTAGAGAAATACTTATATTTTCATCATCAGAATTTACATTTTGCGCATGCCAGCCTTTAGCTAAGTTTTTTGAGCGCTTTTCAGATAACTCCTTCAACATTTTTAAGACCTCAGGGGTTAAGTTCCCCAAAGAAGTTTCATTGGTCTTAGCATCCTTTTTAACCTTAAACTTAGAAACCATATCGTTCAATACCTCAGCTTGGCTTGAGAGTTCTTCACTGGCAGCTGCACTTTCCTCTGATGTTGCTGAATTATTCTGAACCACCTCGGATACTTGCATAATTCCCTGATTAATCTGAGAGATACCTATATCCTGTTCATTTGATGCGACAGATATATCGTTTACCAAATTAGATACCCTTTCAACATTAACAACTATACTACTTAATGCCTCAGCCGTATCCTTAGCAATTTTTGAACCACCTTCAGATTTACTAATTGAGTTTTCAATCATTTCAGTTGTTTCCTTGGCAGCATCAGCAGAACGAGCAGCAAGGGTCTTTACTTCCTCAGCTACCACGGCAAATCCCTTTCCGTGCTGTCCTGCTCTTGCAGCTTCCACAGCGGCATTTAAAGCGAGCATATTGGTCTGGAAGGCAATATCATCTATTACTTTATTAATCTTATAGATATTGTTCGAAGACTCACTTATATCTTCCATGGCCTTTAACATGTTGTTCATCTGTTCGTTGCCCTGTATAGCATCCTGCTTAGTTTTTTCTGCAATTTCGTTTGCTTGATTTGCATTTTGTGTATTCAATTTTGTCTGCGAAGCAATTTCTTCTATAGAAGCTGTCAATTCTTCAATAGAGCTAGCTTGTTCGGTTGTACCTTGTGATAGCATCATACTAGAATCTGATACCTGAGTGGCTCCTGTTGATACTTGTTCTGAGGCGGCCGCAATTTCTTTAATCATATAATTAAGTGAACTAAGCAACTTCTGCAAATCATGTCCGACAAGATCCTTTTCAGATCTAGGTATAAATTCAACAGTGAGGTCTCCATCTGCAATCTTACCTATTACTCCAGCCTGTTCACGGCTGCTCTCAATCATCCTTTTGAACGAACTTGCTAGTTGACCGACCTCGTCTTTGGAGGGATTATTAATTTCAACTCCTACATCTCCTAGTGCCATAGCATCGGCTGTGTTCACAAGGAATTTTATTGGTTTTGTAATATTCCGGGTAATAACAATGCCCAATAGTATTGCAATTACGATCCCTATCACCATAACTAATAACATCATAATTAATGAAGATGTTGCCTGTGCTCCAAGGTTAACAATCTGATTTTCAGCATACTCATTATTATAATTAATTAATTCAGTAATCGCATTATCAACTTCTGTAGCAAGAATATATAATTCACTGCCGTTTTTTATTTGATCATAGCCATCACCTCTGTTAACACTAAAGGCATCTATTGTTTGATTCCTTTTCTCACCGAATTTTATTAAACCATCTTGTACTGCATCAATTAATTCTAATTCATTTACTACCTCTGAAGCTTGATAATTTGTACTCAACATCTTCTTATAATCGGCTATATTTTTATCTATAACATTTTTATGTTCGTTTATCCTATCCTTATAGTAGTTCTTACCCTGGGTATTTGCCATTAAAAACCCGTTTAAATTTGATCGAATTTTCTGAAAAGAGTTACTTACTCTTTCTGTAAATTCTAATGCATCTGCACTATTTTTATATTCTTTTGAATAAGTATCATTTACACTATATAGGTTGAAACCCCCAATGCCACCTATAAAAAGTGTGATTATAACAACAACTAAATACCCGATAAGAATTTTGGTGCCTATTTTTAAGTTTGAAAAGATTTTTTTCATTTCAGTCTCCCCCTAAATTTACAAGTAATAATTCTGTCTAAATCATGCTCTTATAAGGCCTGGCTTATATCTTCCAACTCATCCTCCGTAAGCAGCCTCTTGCAGTCTAAAAGTAATCTTACCTCGTTTCCAACTTTCCCAATATTTTTTATGTATCTATTCTTATAGTCCTTATTGATATTTGGTGGTGGAACAATATCCGGCTCAGGTATGGTAATAACCTCTGATACCCCATCAACTACTAAGCCTAATGAGATACTACCTATATCAACAACAATAATACAGGTCCTGTCAGTATACTCCTTAGGCTCTTTTTTAAAACGAAGTCTTACATCCATTACAGGAATAATCTTGCCTCTAAGATTTATAATTCCTCTTACGTACTCAGGAATTTCAGGTATATCAGTTATTGCCTGCATTCCAACGATTTCAGTTACATGTCTGACTTCAATTCCATAGCTCTCCTTGGCAAGATAAAAGATTAAGTACCTATCCTTTAATATATCTTCCTCCATCTCCAATGTATTTTTAATGATTTCCGCCATTTTCTCATCCCTTTCCTATGTGCTTTTCTTACAAAAATCTATTTAAAATAAAATCCCTTCAAGCTGAGTAAGCCGCGCTATATCTAAAATGAGACTTATTGTGCCATCTCCCAACAGCGTACAGCCTACAAGGCCTTTTACTTTTTTAAATCTGCGTATGTATTCAGGTAACGATTTTACAACCACAGGCTGCTGGCCAATTAACTCATCAGCGAAAATACATACCGTCCTCTTATCTTGGCTAGTCATTATGATAATACCTTCAGAGATATTAATTCTATCTGTTTTGTTATTGAATATTTTATGTAACCGTAGAATCGAATAGCATTGTCCTCTTACCATTATCATTTCATTCCCCTCAGGATCGGTAAGAACATCTTCATCCTTGGCTCTGAATGATTCAATTATTGACATGGTTGGAATAGTGTAGCTCTCTGTGCCTACTCTGATATTCATTCCATCAATTATTGCAAGTGTAAGAGGAATTTTTAGAGTTATCGTTGTGCCAATATCTTGCATACTCTCTATTTCTATAGATCCACCAATTGTTGCAATATTCTTCGAAACAACATCCATACCTACGCCACGACCTGATAACTCAGTTATATCATCTTTCGTCGAAAAACCAGGTAACAACACCAAATTGAATATCTCATCATCTGTCATATCTGCTTCAGGCTTATAAAGAAGGTTTAGTTCCTTAGCTTTCGTTAAGATTTCTTCTTTATTTAACCCCTTCCCATCATCTTTTACTATAATCAGAACATCACTGCCTGAATTTTTTGCTTCCAACAATATAGTGCCTGATTTTGGTTTTCCTAAGGCAAGCCTCTCATCAGGTGATTCTATACCATGGTCCATAGCATTGCGCACTAGGTGCATAAGGGGATCCGATATATGCTCAATTAGATTTTTATCTACCTCAGTTTCTTCACCAATTATTTTAAGTCGCATTTCTTTTTGCTGTTTTCTGGAAATATCCCTAACCATTCGGTGCATTTTAAGAAAAGTTGCTGAAATTGGAACCATCCGCATAGACATGACTGTATCCTGCAACTCACTAGTTATCTTATGATGCTGTCTGGCTGCCTTGTGAAAATTATCAAGTTGTAATCCATTTAAATCGGGATTCTGAACGACCATAGCCTCAGATATTACCATTTCTCCTACTAGATCCATCAGCTTATCTAGTTTTTCAATACTTACGCTTATCATGTACTGATGACTTAAGTCAGAATGATTTGATGCATTTGTAGTTATGCTCACCGTCTTATCTTTTACACTATTTTGTGAAACAGAATCTCTTGTGGAAATATTATTTCTAATTACAATTGGCTTGGAGTCTTCATTAGATAACTCATCCACTATATCATTTTCATGGTTTTGCTTTATATCTTTGAATTGTTCTAATTCTTCCGTGTTTCTAATCTGTCTTAAATCTAAGCTCTTTAAGAATAAAGTTTCCATCAATAAATCATATATTTCTTTATATGAAGATTTTGAATTAAAATAGATTGTAAAACCGGCTTGCTTAATAATCTGGGCACTAGCGTCGTCATCAAAAAGATTCTCCGGTATGTTATGAAGATTATAGGAATATTCCTCCAAACTATTTATGACACCGTATGCACGGATATTTTCCATTTCGCAGCCATCCTCAAAAAACATCGACACCGCAAAAAAATTGTCTTTCTCAAGTTTTGCATCATATTGTCTTTGGCTTATCTCTGCTTGCTTGTATTCCTCATTCTTATTTGGGTGATCTACAAAATCAGCCTTCATTAATATTGATAAAAAGCTTTTTAACTTTTCTGTTAAGCTTTCATATTCCCCTTCTGCACTTCCACCATTCTTTATTTTTTCCATTTCTTGTTTTATAAAGTCAATACCTTCAAATATAATATCTGTAAGCGAAGAGTAATCAGATATATGCGGTTTTTCTTCCCGCATAAAAAAGAATATGTCTTCCATAGAATGGGCAACTGTTGAAATACCGTTATACTCCATCATCGCGGCAGATCCTTTAATTGTATGCATTATTCTAAAAATTTCATTAATCGATTCTTGTGAATAACCACCGCCTTCTTCATTATGAAGCACCGATTGCTCAAGCTGTTCAATAAGCTGCATCGTTTCAAATATAAACATATCTAGCATCGGATCATTTGTATTTTGTATAGACATTTTAAGCACCTCTTTTAGTATTGCATCTTTTTATTAACCTAATATTTTGTTAATCGCATCTACTATCTGCTCATCTTTAAAAGGTTTTACAATAAACGATTTCGCTCCATTTTGCACTGCTTCAAACACTAATCTTTCCTGTCCCATAGCAGAAATCATCAAAACATTTGCCTTGTCATCAAATTGCCTTATTGCTTTTAAAGCGTCTATCCCCGACATTTCAGGCATTGTTATATCCATGGTAACGATATCAGGTTTAATCTCAATATATTTGGTAATAGCATCTCTTCCGTTCGATGCTTCACCAGCAACAATAAACCCATTATTTGTAAGGACGTTACTAATTTTAAATCTCATAAAATTTGCATCATCAACAACAAGCACTCTTTTCAATTTGACACCTTCCATTATGTAATAATAATTACTAAAAACAACCAAGATAAAATCAAAAAAACACTAATACTCAGATATATTTAGAGCAATAGTGTAATCGTTTTTTTATTATTCAATTTAAAACAACAATAAATGACAGAGCAAATATTATGAATAAATAAATTAATTTCACTCATTCTTTTGTGATTTAGTTTATATAGTACCAATAATTTAGAAGAGAATAAAAGAATTGCTTCAAATAATAAATACTGTGTTTTTGCTATTTCTTTAGTAAAGATGTTAAATCTGCTTATGCCTATACAAGTAATAATTTAAAATCACCCCGATGCAGTATATTATGTCCCAATTATATGCTGTGCCATAATTTACATATTATATGCCCTAAATTAATAAGTCAAGCTGATTTTCAGGGTTTTAGCAATTTTTAGTTATGTTAACTACAGCAGTACTAACCGTGTATACATAATATACAAATTTATTAGTTTCTGTTTCAAATTGTTATGAATTGTCTATGAGGTAAAAATGTTCTATGATTATTTCTACTTTTACCAAACTCAATAGCACATATTAGTAACAATCTATATCTAAACCGTATTTTAACAAAAAAGAGCCTGCAGGCTCTTTTTATATAGAATTGCTTATCTTCATTTATTGTAGAGTTTGTCGAACTCATTTCAATTGCTAGGTGATGCTGTATTTTACCTCAAGTCTCTAATCATTATGAAGTCTTCGTTTCCCACGTGGTC
>CAYMAE010000019.1:28324-40900 GCA_964388375.1 uncultured Ruminiclostridium sp. | reverse complement strand
TTAATAATATTAAAGACTAAGAAATAGGTGATTTTGAGTTCTATTGCTACGAGGCTACAGAACTCAAAATCTGTGTTAAGCAAATATTATCTAAAAAACCAGCTGATGTAATAATCAGCTGGTTAAAAAATGTGTAAATAACAGATTTTTAGATATATAATAATACTAATAATAATAAACGATGGAGGCGTAATTATGAAGCTTTGGGGAGGCCGTTTTTCGAAGAACACAGATGAACTAATGGATGATTTCAACTCATCAATACATTTTGACAGCAGGATGTATAGACAAGATGTATTCGGAAGTGCTGCCCACGTTAAAATGCTTGGGGCAAGCGGTATCATCCCCCAAAACGACGCTGACTTAATTTATAAAACCTTATTTGAAATTCTTGATGATATTGAGAATGGTAAGATTGAGTTTGAAGTTTCTGCTGAGGACATCCATATGAATATAGAGACCATTCTAATCTCTAGAATTGGTGATGTTGGAAAGCGACTGCACACAGGAAGAAGTAGAAACGATCAGGTAGCTCTCGACACCCGAATGTATCTAAAAGATGAATCCTCAAAAATCAAGAAAATGCTAAAAAGTCTACTTATAACCTTAATTAAGCTTTCTGAGGATAATCTTGATACAATAATGCCCGGCTATACACACCTACAAAGGGCTCAACCTATTACTCTTGCACATCATATGATGGCATATTTTCAAATGTTTAAAAGGGATATTGAACGCCTTGACGATTGTGTTAAACGTATAAATATCATGCCCCTGGGGTCTGGTGCCTTGGCAGGTACCACTTATCCCTTAGATAGGCAAATGGTTGCCTCAGAGCTCAATTTTGATGCTATTACCGAGAACAGTTTGGATTCAGTAAGTGACAGAGATTTTGTAATTGAACTTGCATCCTGTCTCTCAATTGTTATGATGCATCTATCACGCTTTAGTGAAGAGATTATTCTTTGGTGTACAAGCGAGTTCTCATTCATCGAACTTGACGATGCTTATAGTACTGGATCATCTATTATGCCTCAAAAGAAAAATCCTGATGTAGCTGAGCTAGTTCGTGGGAAAACTGGACGCGTTTATGGTAGTCTTATTTCACTCTTAACTATGATGAAAGGTCTTCCCCTTGCCTATAACAAAGATATGCAGGAAGACAAAGAAGCCATATTTAATGCAATTGATACAGTAAATCTTTGTTTATCTATATTTATAAAAATGCTTGATACAATGAAAATCAAGAAAGCTAATATGCAAAACTCGGCTAAAGGTGGTTTTACAAATGCTACTGATATGGCCGATTATCTAGTGAAAAAAGGCATCCCTTTTAGAGATGCCCATGAAATTATTGGACGAATGGTTTCTTATTGCTTAGATAAGAGCATAAGCATTGATGATCTGTCCATAGATGAATTTAAATCCTTCTCTTCACTTGTTGAAGATGATGTTTACACAGAAATTAGCTTAGAAACCTGTGTTAATGAAAGGAAAACTCCCGGCGGACCTTCGAAAGTTAGCGTAATGGCCCAAATCGTCAACGGCCGGGATTTTATTAAAAGTCTAAAAGAATGAACCTTCTACTTCTAAAATCTAAAATTAAAGCCTCGATTTAATTATCGAGGCTTTTTAGTAGCGTTTTACCTTCTTATCTAGTGCTTTGCCTAAGCTATGCCAGGAGTTTCTAATCTTCTCCCTCATATCTCGGTCAAAGGTGGTCTCGACGACACTATTCAATCGTTTCCTCATTGCATAATACTCTTTGATATCAAACTCTTCTTTTTGTAGGAGTTCTTCCATTTCATCTAGCCAACCTACAAGATACTGCTTTCCCATATAATCACTAGTAATCTTTTTTCTTAAATGAGCAACTACAAGTTTAGCAGCCTTTTTCTTGACTAATTCTTCTTCAGTCGGCGTATTAATATCCTTTGCTAATGACATAAAGCTCCCTCCCTTCAAATAAAATAAAATAATTTAAGCGTATATGTTTTTACAATTACTATAATACAAAATGACACCATTCCAATAGACCATAAACCGATACAATTAATAATTAATAAAAAAAATAAACTGCCGGCTTTGGAATAGAATAATGCCCATCTTCTTATTGCAATTGGAAACTGTAATTCTATTTTACATCATTTCACCACATAAATCAATGTTTCCCATTGTTCGTTTAATTAATGATATGGAAATAAAGCTTATCTTATACCTAAATCTTAATTTGATTCATGCATTCATATGCTTAATATTTATTCTAAAATTGTTTCATATTTCTAAATTAATATGTGATTAAAGCTTTCCCGTTCAGTCTTTCTTCCAAGACATTCTCGGCCTTAGCAGATGGAACAACAATTGTCTTCGGATCTCCATCACTAATAAACATGCGCGATTGAGTCATTTTAGGAATCCACCAGGTAAGGTCACAATCTACCGCAACCCTTCCCTGTGCTCTTATCCTAGCCACGTATTGATTATTATACTTCTTATTTATAGATGGCGGCGTAGGGTTAGCGCCTACGGCCATAATGCTTCTATTTTCATACTCGATGTTATTATAGACACCTTTTTCTAAGAAGGTGGTTAAATTTTTATTCGTTGGTAATTTACCATATGGTAAAGCTAAAGAATAAAATTTTAGTTCTGGCAATATTTCATAAGCCTTTTCCTGGTTTTTACCAAGGCTCTCTTGAACTCTATCAGCAGAATTAAATTCTTGTTCGGAATATTTTACATGCCCCCAAGTGTGATTCCCTAATTCAAACCCTTGAGCTTGAAGAATCTCAAAACGTTCCTTTAGGGTACCTGCGCCTTCAAAAGTCTTATTTTCTATATCCATATTCACATAGAACATAGCATTAAGTCCAAAATCAGGGTGCTTTTTATTAAAGTCCATCAGAATTCCCGCTGCAGACTTAGGATTTACTATAAGCTCCCCATTTTCTTCAATAAGGTTGAACTGGCCTGGAGTTCCATCGTCAAATGTGAATACCATAGGCATTGTACCAGCAGGCACAGATATATTGCACTCAATAAAATCTGACATACTGATGAGCCTGAAACCAGAATCATACAAAGTCTGCAATAGAGCTTCAAACTCTGCAAAGGTTGTAGTATAATCCTTTTCAGTGTTTTCCGAATATGCTTCTATGAGGGTATGGAACATAACAACAGGTATTTCTCCTGATTCATTTGGTAGAAACTCTTCATAATCCGTTCTAATAACAAGGTTATTCTCGGATTGATCAGGTGTTTTAGGTTCTTCGGTAGGCTTTGGCGACTCAGTTGTGGGTTGTGTGGGCTCAATACTCTGAACCGGTGGCTCGGATGTATTTAATTCTACCGGTGTTGGGGTAGGTGTTTCTTTAATTAAACCAAGCTTATCGTTATTTAAAGCTAATACTACTATTATCACAGTTATAATCAACACTAATAAAACTGTTATAAATCTTTTCTTGTTTAGTTTTCTCTTTTGCATTTTATATCGCCTTTCATATATTGTTTTAATTATTTATCAAAAATATAAACAAAAATGACAAGGAGGCCTATCGTCCCTTGCCACTTCTATTATAGTATACGAGATACTCAAAAACAACACAGTTTTACTTCTAATTACGGTTAAATTTATACTTATTTGTACTTTTTTTAGAAAACCTGTCTGCTAATTTAGAAGATCCTTTATTATAATTCTTATGGCTTTTGGTTCTATTAGCAAGAATACTCGCTATGGCACCGGTTGTTAACGCGATTGCTGCAAATAATAGGGTGTTCAATGTAAAGCTTATTTTGCCCCCTAATATACAACCTATTATAAAACAAATAATAATATATATAAATGTTGTAAATAGGCTGGACAGGAGCCTTTTATCGGGATTTGTTTTAGCTGCAATATAACTTCCGGAAAATACACCTAAAATAGTGGATGCTATTGCTGATGGAAAAGTGTAGTTCTCAGGAAAATCAGTAAAACAAAGTAGAAGAGATGCTAATAATAATATTATGAATGTAATGAGCATAGATATTCCTACGGCTTTTAAGATTCCTGATAAATATCCCGTGGAAACCTTGGTACGGTAATTATCCCCCACACCAATTCCCCCAATAGTCTTGTACTGATTAATACTATTCAGTTTAATCAAAACATAGAACTGTATTCTAAGCAAGATAGGCAGTAACCACTTATTGCTATTTTGAATAGAATATATTGAGTTCAAAAGGCATGGGAGGTTTTTTATATGTTCGGATTAAGAGGACGAAACTTTTTTGGTGGCAATTGTGAAGTTTTAATGTTCATTATCCTGTTCCTTCTCCTTTTCTGCAATGGAAGCGATAATGACAACAAATGCTGCGACTAACGGTATGAGTTTTAATTACGGCTCGAAAGGAGGTGCCGTTTATGCGGAACTGTGGAAAAGATAACGACTGCACAATCTTATTCTTTATTCTCATTTTCCTCTGCTTATTCTTTGATAAAGATAACGGCTGCTGTGACTAATGTTAAAAAGCGGGGGTATTGGCTCCCCCGCTCTCTTTTATATCTTATTATCATTTAATCTATTTAGACCATTAAATGAATATATTTCTTGTTTCATTCTATAACTTTCGGACAGAACTCTGGGCCTTATCTTATTGCTAGACTAGATATCTATTAAGTCTTCTTCGGTTTCTTTATCCTTAATAGCCTTAAAATAATTTCTTCCATACATTAATAGTGTGAATATGGCCATAAGAACACATCCCCAGAATAATATATTCGTAATTTGTTGTGGCGCCCTAAATAATGTAAGTATAATTGCAACAAATAATAAAAAGGATGTGAGCTTACCAAACCACTTACTTGAGGTGTCATATTTCTTCTTTATAAGATAAATGCTTGCAATTATCATAGATAGTTCTTTTCCTAATACAACCCAAAAGATAATACTAGGAATCCATCCTTTTGAAGAAAGCGTAAATAACGCAGCCAGCTGCATTAGTTTATCGGCAAGAGGGTCAGCTATCTTCCCAAAAGTGGTAATAAGATCATATTTTCTCGCAACAAAGCCATCCACTATATCTGTGAGAGCTGCAAATATAAAAATAATTATAGCTAAAGTAATCTGATTCTCTAGCATAAAGTAAATAAATACTGGTACCGCAAGTATTCTTAAAACTGTAAGAATATTAGGTATATTTTTAAATATAATGTTCATAAATTATTTTTCTCCCGTGATTGTGTTAATCTATCTTGTCATCTCACAAGGCTAAAATTTTACTTAGATTAATTAGTTCCTTATCCATTGTTTTTTTCATGTTTAATGCTTCAACTAAATCAATATCTACTAGCCTATTATCCTTTAAAGAGACTATACGATTTTGTTTTCCTCCTAACAGGCAATTTACTGCATGAGCTCCCATACGGCTAGCCATTACTCTGTCTGATACAGTTGGTGTGCCACCTCTTTGAATATACCCAAGAATTGTGGCGCGTGTAACAATTTTAGTTTTTTCTTCTATATATTTGGCTATATCGACAGCTCCGCCTACCCCTTCAGCTACAATAACAAGATAATGCTTCTTTCCACGATTTCTTCCTTCTACTATGGGAAGAATAATATCCTCGTCTATATTAAATTCTTCTTCAGGTAGGATAATGGCCTCAGCACCACCTGCAATTCCGCAATTTACAGCAATCCAGCCTGCATTGCGTCCCATAACCTCTAATACACTACAACGTTCATGGGAATATGATGTGTCTCTTATCTTATCTATAGCGTCCAATACCGTATTCATAGCAGTATCATAGCCTATAGTATAGTCTGTAGAGGCAATATCATTATCAATTGTACCTGGAATACCAATACAATTCATACCAAGCTCAGCTAGGTCCTTGGCCCCTCTATAAGAGCCATCTCCCCCAATTACAATCAAGGCATCGATGTTAAAAACCTTAGCCATAGACATGGCTTTTTTTAAACCTGCCTCAGTTGCAAATTCTTGAGATCTTGCAGTTTGTAGGACAGTTCCACCCCTTTGAATAATATCTCCTACAGAGCGCAATTGTAACTGTTCTATATCACCATTTAATAAGCCTTCATATCCTTTATATATACCGTAAACGTTTAAATCGTTATAAATTCCTGTTCTAACTACAGCTCGAACGGCAGCATTCATTCCTGGCGCGTCGCCTCCACTCGTAAGAACAGCTATATTTTTAATTGACTGCATCTTATTCCTCCATATACAAGATTATATCACATGATTAGATTCTCAGAATTTTATGATTGATACATCATAAAATACCCGTGTAGATTTGACACGGGTATCTTTAAAAACCTTTTTCAATGATTATGCCGTGCGCTTCTTCCACTTCGGCTTCCGGAACGGATACTTCAAAATAATCATCTTCTTTTTCTTTCCTATTTATCGGGTTAATCCTTACTAAGATTCCAGCCTCTTCTAAAACAGATTTTAGATTCTCGGCTATTTCCTTATTCTGTGCCATGTAAACTACCGTCCACATATTACATATGCCTCCTTGTCTGCTTCCCGACCGAACAACGCCATAATTCCAATGAATCTTCACTCTTCACCTTATGTTAATGACAGATGTTTGTTCAGTAAACGAAACTATGAGTAATTCTCCCTTATCCAGAATCTCCGTATGATGAAGCTTCGCATCGCGTGTAAGTAATATTACATTAGCAGTGTTCTATTCTACCTCAACGACAATATAATCTGAATAACATTATAGCTGACTCATCTTTTTTCAAGGAATCTCCTCAAAAATATATTATATTATTTTCTAGTAAAGTGCAAGTATTAGTGTGGTTAGCTAAAAATACTCTAATAAGAAATACATCTTAATACTTCACTTTATCAGGGCCTAATAGGCCTGTTAGCTCAGAAATTAACAAGTCATTGATTTGCACATTAAGCTTTAGCTTGGGTTTCGTTGCTTCATCAATATAAACTAAAGCCCGGTCTATTCCCCCAAAATATTTAAGCATAGCTAGTGCAGCGTTTCTTTTAGACTCTTTAGTACCCGTATCAAATAAGACCTTTAATGTCCTAGATTTGGTTGGTACTCTACTTGTGTTAGCAGATTCATTTGCTTTATAACCATAATTTAAATTGCTTTCATTAGTAAAATCATTTCCCAAATTTCCATTTTGATAATCATTATGATAGTCCTTTTGATTATCAATTTTATCATTAATTTTAACTGATTTAGATTGACTTTCAGGTACAGTAACATTATTGCTACTCTTAGTTGTTTCTAATAATCTAATCTTATCAGCTAAAATCTTTGGTTGTTCATCCTCCTTAATTGAAATTTTTCCCTCTACAATTATCTGGCTTTCTTTTGATAAATACTTCGCAAATCTTTCATAAATATTAGGGAAAACAATGACCTCCATCTGTCCGTAAAGATCTTCGACAGTCACAAATGCCATCATCCTATTGTTTTTTGTGCTGATGGATTTAATACTATCAACAATACCTGCTATACGAACAAATCTTCCATCAGAAAATTGCTCCTGATTTGCTTCTCCCTCCTCAGAGATTTCAAACTCATATGAGTATACAGTAACATTGTTTTTAATAATATCAGAATACTCATCTAAGGGATGACCTGATATATATAAGCCCAGCATTTCCTTTTCCATAGACAAAATAAGCCTGGTATCATATTCAGGAATATTGGGCCACTCAAGGTTCGTAACATTATCAGCGTCAGGAACAGCATCAAATAAAGACATTTGGCCCGATAATAAAGTCTTACGTTTTTGGCTGACCCTATCAAGAATTTTTTCGAAATTTGCAATAAGCCTCGAACGATAAACCTCAAAAATATCGAATGCTCCACATTTTATAAGGCTTTCAACAGTTCTTTTATTAAGTTCTTTGCCTTCCATTCTCTCGCAAAAGTCTATAAAGTGTTTAAAAGGACCATTCTTATTTCGCTCTTCAATAATATTATTAACAACATTGCCCCCCACATTCTTAACTGCAAAAAGGCCAAATCTAATTGCACCATTTTTTACAGTGAATGAGCTTTCGCTTTCATTAATATCTGGAGCAAGAACTTGAATGCGCATCTTACGGCATTCCATTACATACTGGCTCACCTTTCCTAAGCTTCCCATAAAGCTGTTTAAAAGTGCCGCCATATATTCAACAGGATAATAATATTTCAACCATGCAGTTTGATATCCAACATATGCATAAGCCGCAGCATGGGACTTGTTAAAGGCATAGCTTGCAAAGTCAATCATTTCATCAAATATAATATTTGCAACAGCTTCTGAAACTCCATTTCGCATAGCCCCGGTAATTAGCACATTGCCATTCTCATCAACACTACCATGTACAAAATTTTGGCGTTCTGCATCCATTACATCTTTTTTCTTTTTTGACATAGCACGACGCACCAAGTCACTTCTGCCAAGTGAATATCCTGCAAGCTCTCTAAATACCTGCATAACCTGCTCTTGGTAAACCATGCATCCATAGGTTACATTTAAAATTGGCTCTAATTTAGGCGATAGATATGTTACGTTCTCAGGATTGTTTTTGTTACGAATATACCTTGGAATCTGGTCCATAGGACCTGGTCTATATAATGATATACCTGCAATTATATCCTCAAGAGAATTTGGCATAAGCTCCTTCATAAAGTTTGTCATGCCCTGGCTTTCAAGCTGAAATACTCCCGAGGTATCACCGCTTCCAATCATCTCATATACTTTTTTGTCCTCATATTCAATTTTATCTATATCTATATCTTTTCCTGTATCCTTTTTTATAAGGTCAATGGCATCTCTAATAACTGTTATGGTTCTAAGGGCTAAAAAATCCATCTTTAAAAGGCCAAGCTCTTCTAGGGTGGTCATTGGAAATTGTGTAGATATTTGGCCATCATTGCAGTATAATGGGACAAATTCGGTTAATGGCTCACTTGATATAACAACGCCTGCAGCATGAGTAGAAGCATGCCTTGGCATACCCTCCAGCGTCTTGGCTGTATCCAAAAGCTCTTTCATTTGTGGCTCTGAATTGTATAAATTCTTAAGTTCAGGATTCATATTGATAGCATCTTCAATAGTAACATGCTTTCCAGGCGCCATTGGAATAAGCTTTGCAATCTTGTCAACCTCATTATATGGTACGGCAAGAGCTCTTCCGACATCTCTAACGGCACCTCTTGCCAGCATAGTACCAAATGTAATTATCTGAGCTACATGGTCCTCACCATATTTACGAACTACATAGTCAATAACTTCCTGCCTTCTCTCATAGCAGAAGTCTATATCAATATCAGGCATGGAAACACGCTCAGGATTTAAAAAACGCTCAAAAATAAGGTTATGCTTTATAGGATCGACATTGGTTATTCCAAGACAGTACGATACCATACTACCAGCAGCCGATCCTCTTCCCGGGCCGACCATAATATGATTATCCTTGGCATACTTAATAAAATCCCAGACAATAAGAAAATAGTCGACAAAGCCCATTTGTTCAATAACAGAGAGCTCATATTCCAAGCGCTCCAAAAGATCTTTATTATTTGGATAACGCAAATTAAAGCCTTCGAGACATTGCTGACTTAAATATTCAAAAGAGGTTATTCCTTGTGGTAGCTCAAATTTAGGAAGATGAAGATGGCTAAACTCAATTTCAACATTGCAGGCATCTGCAATGTTCACAGTGTTCTCTAGAGCCTGTGGATATGCCTTGAAATGCTCCCACATCTGGTCCTTACTCTTAAGGAAAAACTCGTCGGTCTCAAACTTTAATCTATCACCATCATTAATTGTTTTACCTGTTTGAATACATATTAGAATCTCCTGTGCCTTAGCATCCTCTCTGTTAATATAATGTATATCATTTGTTGCAACAAGAGGAATTCCTGTATCCTCTGAAAGCTTTATTAATCCAGCGTTTACTTCAATTTGATCTTGTAGGTTATTATATTGTAGCTCTAAATAGAAATTACCCTGCCCCATAATACGATTAATATTTAGAGCTAGCTCCTTTGCTCCGTTATAATCTCTATTTAAGAGCTTCTGAGGAATGTCTCCGCCAATACAAGCGCTTAAACAAATAAGACCCTCACTATGTTTTTCTAAGATGTTATAATCAATTCTAGGCTTGTAATAGAAGCCGTCTATGTAAGCAGCAGATACAATCCTCATAAGATTTTTGTATCCATCATTATTCTTTGCTAAAAGTATTAGATGCCCTTGATCAGCATCTAATTTAGGATCTTTATCACATAAAGTTCTTTGAGCAGTATAAACTTCACAGCCCAAAATAGGCTTTATGCCCTCTTTTCTACATTCTTTATAAAAATCAATTACTCCATACATTGATCCGTGATCGGTTATAGCAAGGCTGTGCATGTTTAGCTCTTTTGCCCTCTTAACAAGAGGTTTAATACGGCAAGCACCGTCAAGCAAGCTATATTCACTATGAAGATGGAGATGAACAAAATCTTTCAATGCATACCTCGAAAACAATTACTTTTTCTCTATTATATCATGATTATAGCAATAATTGTGGTATAACAAGATTCCCAAGACCCATATGCAATCTTTGATTGCATTGATGGGTGGGGTTCTTTTTAATATGTTAGACATTATCTACTTTTAAGCCGTCACAATTCTATCTATGAAGTCGATTTTCTGTAAAACCTCTTCTTTTCCATCCTCGCTAATAAGAATTATGTATTTGCCATTAGAATAGACAACTTGGCCATTACTGCTAATTGCATATCCCAAGACACCTTGTTTAATAGAACGCATATTCCCCTTGTTATCCAGACACATGAGTTCCCAATTCTTTGGAGCAATGCCCGGGTAGGCCTGTCCATTAAGTTTATTCTCCTGGTATGTTTTTTCAACATTAATAATATTTTCATTTATCATTATTTCTTTAGGATCCATAGTCTTGGTTTTTGATGGATTAAAACCCTTGGATGTAAATGATTCGCCCGTATGACGCACGGTAAAAAACTCAATAGCTTTGCCTATAGCCTTCAAAATCTTAAAAGGAATAGTTATAATTTCTATGAAGGTTGCTTTTTTCTTATCACCGCTTTGATAGGGCTTTTTAATAAAATAGAGATTATTATGTATATCTGTTTGTGGTTTAAAACAGTCATACTCCGGTATTTCTACAATTTCATCAACGGTACAGCGATCTAAATCTAATTTGTTTATGGATTTAGGTCCAATTGCTACGAAATTACCTTGGTAATCACGCCCGATTCCCGCCGAATCATAGAGTATAGTCCTTTTTTGGCTCTTACTCCAAGTCGGGTTGTCATCCTGCGTATCACCTTCTGTCACAAGACTAAACTGCGAATTGTTTATATCAAGTAATGCAAGATTCTTCTCAATGGTCATCTGTCTGACAGACAGGACAACCTCTCCTGTTTCCTCGTGACAGTCTATACCAGAAAAAGATGCCTTGCTATTGTGTAGAATATGGCTATCAGGAGTCTTTTCATTATCTAGATGTTTAATAAAAACACCAGAGAAATCTTCCACAGATACGGAATATAATAGGTCTTTTCCACCTGGTAGTAATGTAATTCCATTAATATTACCCCGGATATCCTCCAAATTTGTTGACTTTGATTTTTCCTCACGAAAAGCAGCGTTTACTCCCTGGCTTTTCCATTCATTCTTTTTTAGTATTTCCGCTGCATTTTTTCGGTAATTTTGGATATATTGGCTTTCAATTTTATCCAAGGTTTGTCCATTTAGAATTCCGATAGTATCCTTGTCGATGAAGAACAGTTTTCCCACAATCCAACACCCCGTAATCACTATTATTTTTCTAAATTATTCTATCATGATGTAAATAATTAGGCAAATTTGCTACTCTAATTCTGTAATTACCTTATGCATCATAATATCATAGGGCGTACACGGAATGTAATCAAGTAGCTGAAATGAATAAGCAATGCCCCAAAAGTCAGTATGTTCATCACAAAGTGCTAAAAACCTGTCATAATAACCCTTACCATGCCCCAAACGGTTGCCTTGCTTGTCGAAGGCTACACCCGGTACAAGCACCAAATCTATTTTCTCTATTTCTATTGCCTGTACAGAGGATGCTGGCTCCATAATGCCGTAATTATTTTTAATAAGTCTATCATTAAGGTTTTCAACTATCACCGCATCCATCTGGAAACCATTTTTAGTCCGTGGAATACATAAACATTTATCATTATCTAAAAGCCATTGATTTAAGGGCATTATATCGGCTTCATTTCCAAATGGCATGTAGGAAAAGACTACTTTGGCATCATGAAATTTAGGTTGGCTTAATATATTATTAAAAATTTGCATTGATGCTTTATTAATATACTTTTCATCCAGGTTATTTCTCTTTTTTATTATATCTTTTCGTAATTGATTCTTTTCCATAGTTTTATCCTTAAGCTACACTACGTGCCATCATGCTTCTAATAGCACTAGTTCCATATTTTAATAATAAGCAGTCTTAAATCTCATAACGCGACGTGGCTGCGGCGTGACTGCGGCATGGCTGCGGCGTGGCTGCAGCTTGGCTCCA
>CAYMAE010000019.1:0-28224 GCA_964388375.1 uncultured Ruminiclostridium sp. | reverse complement strand
ACGTGGCTGCGGCGTGACTGCGGCATGGCTGCGGCGTGGCTGCAGCTTGGCTCCAACGTGGCTGCAGCTTGGCTCCAACGTGGCTGCAAAGATTGAAAAAGAAAAAAGAGCCATCTATAATAGACAGCTCATCTTGCAATTGAATACTATTCGCCAACTTTAGTTCCGCATTTTGAGCAGAAAGCGGTGTCCTTAGCTACTTCATTTCCACAGCTAGGGCATTTGGTAGCATTCTTAAGTTCAAGAACCTTTGCGTTAAGGTCATTGATAATGTTTTCACTTTCCTTAACTTGGATGCACAGCTCCTCAAAGTCAGAATTTTCGCCAGCTGCATATGCTTTATAAACAGCTTCACCAATTGAATAATAAACAGCTCTAATTTTGTCTTTTTCTGAACCTATTTGAGAATTAAGCTTAGTAATTTCGATTGCATCCTTACCTTTTTCAGAAATATTCTTTCCAAATCTTTTTACGTCATCTAAAAATGCCATGTGCAAAGACCTCCTTATTGAAAGATAATTTATTTGCTTTACTCTGTATTAATAATACAGCCTAGCTCTCTTTCCTATTACTATAATACCACAGCTTAATTAGTAATAACATTAGAATCTAATAAGAAATTTCTAATGAAACTGCGGAATTAAAGGGTTATAGATAACAATACTTAAGCCCCCTTCGAGCATTCTCTTCATTTGTTAATGCGGAGTATCGCATCTATAGGAAGAGGCTCCATAGGGATTTTTACTACCATTTGTGGGTGTGGTGCTACTTGGATAATATTTCCCTCATCATTAAACATTTCGTTAACGATAAATTCGAAAACCGGCCCCTTAGGCGGCATTACTTCTATAGTATCCCCAACCATAAATCTATTTCGCTGCTCAATTATTACCATTTTATTATCATTATCATACCCTTTTACAACACCGACAAAATCATAATTTCGTATATATGAGCTGGTTCCATAATTGTGATCCTCAGGACCAGGTTTTTTAAAAAAGAAACCAGTTGTGAAATCACGATTACTTACCTTGGCTATTTCATCGTACCATCTTTCATCAAAAGTATATGAATCTTTATTAGAATAGTATGCATCAATTGCATCTCTATATGCTTTTACTACAGTAGCAACATAGAATGAGCTCTTTACTCGCCCTTCAATCTTAAAGCTAGTAATACCGCTCGAAATAAGCTCCGGAATATGCCTTATCATACATAAATCCTTTGAATTAAAAATAAAAGCGCCCCTGCTATCTTCTTGTATAGGGAAATATTCTCCAGGACGCTTTTCTTCCACCAAATGGTATTTCCAGCGGCAGGGTTGAGCACAATCGCCTTTATTGGCATCTCTACCTGCCATATAATTGCTTAATAGACAGCGGCCTGAATATGAGATGCACATAGCCCCATGTACAAATGCCTCTAGCTCCATCTCTTTTGGGCAACCATCTCTTATCTGCTTAATTTCTTTTAATGAAAGCTCCCTTGCCAATACAACTCTAGAAGCCTTCACCGAATGCCAAAAGTTCACAGACTCGATGTTTGTAATATTAGCCTGAGTACTGACATGGATACTGAGTTCAGGGGCAGTTTTCTTAATAATAGAAAGCATACCCGGATCTGATACTATAACAGCATCAATGCCTGTAGTAGCTGCCTTTTCAACAAATGACGATACGTCTTTCAAATCATCATTATGCGGTATTATATTCATGGTAAGAAAGACTTCTACTCCATTGCTATGAGCAAAGTCCACTGCTTCTTTCATCTCATCAAAAGAAAAATTGTCTGAAGCCGTTCGAAGACCAAATTTTTCTCCGGCTAGATATACAGCATCTGCACCATAAAGCACAGCCATTTTAAGCTTCTCCATGTTTCCTGCAGGAGCAAGAAGCTCAATTTTTTTCATTGTGTTCACCTTTCTTAAGGCTAATTGCCATTCCATCACCTATTGGTATTACTGATGTTTCAAGCCTATCATCATGGCAAATATCATATAAGTATTTCTTAAGGTTAACTGCTATGGTACGATGTTTATGAGGTGCGTTCTCTCCTTGAACCACAAGACCCTTGTATAAGACATTGTCTGATAATAAAAGCCCATTAGGCCTCAAGAGCCTTATGGCATGCTCTAAATACTCACCATATTGACCTTTAGCAGCATCGATAAAAATCATATCATAGGTAGAATTAATACACGACATAACCTCGAGTGCATCGCCTACAATTATTCTTATACGCTCACTATAGCCCATTCTTTCAATATTTATTTTAGCCAAGCTGGCCATTTCTTCGTCTATTTCAATTGTATCAATGACTCCTGATTTATCCATAGAATCTAACATAATACATGCCGAAAATCCTATTGCAGTACCAGCCTCAAGAATCCTTTGAGGATTATGTATATTAACAAGAGTTTTCAGTAATGCAGCCGATTCAGGCTGAATAATCGGAATATGATTAATGAGTGCGAAATTCTCAAGCTCCTTAAGATACCCATCTTCTTGCTTGATTGTATCACGCAGAAAGGTGACTATTTCGGGGTAGTTAATTCTATCTTCCATAAGAGTAACTCCTGAGTATAGCGCACAGTACTGTTGATTATCTGACGGATTTACTATGATTAATCTTAGTTAAATCCGCTTACACCATATTTTTGTTGGTCTCTATTATGACCGTCAAAGGTTTCGTTGTATATATTCTCTCCTTCAGGTGTGGCGAAGAAGAAATAATAATTTGTCTTTTCAGGGTATAGGGCTGCCTCTATAGCGTCTATTCTAGGTGAGCAAATTGGTCCTGGGGGCAATCCCTTAAATTTATATGTGTTGTAAGGATGATTGATTTCTAAATCCTTATTAAGAACGGCACTAGTTCTTCCTAAACCCTCATATATCCTAGCATATTGAATTGTGGCATCACATTGAAGCAGGGTCAAATCTTGGCTCTTAAGACGATTATGGAAGACACTTGATATTTTCTTATAGTCGGCAGGGTGAACCGCTTCCATTTCAATTAAGGATGCTAAGGTTACAACCTCATCAATTGTCATTCCCAGCTCCTCTGCTCTATCATAGAAATCTTGTTTAAATATCCTATGAAACTCATTGAGCATTCTATCAACAAGATCCTGTTCAGTCCAGCCTTCATCCATCCTATAGGTATCAGGATATAAATAACCCTCTAAAGGATATTCTCTATTGTTGGTAGCCTTTACATCCTTTAAAAAATTAAAAACCTCTGTTTCTTTTTTAGCTATTCTTATGAATTTACCTTCATCTATATATCCTTGGGCTGACAAAATAGCAACAGTTTCTATTAATGTTTTCCCCTCAGGAATCTGAATATCCTTTGTAGGATTCTTTAGTGGACTTCCACTTAATACAATCATAAGGGCATAATAGTTCATGTCATGAGATATGATGAAGTTACCTGCCTTATATGCACTATCAAAACCCATAAACTTAGATAATAACTTAAATATTTGTGTGTTTTCAATAAAGCCCTGCTCTTTAAGGTTCTCAGCAATGTTTATAGCACTTGATCCTGATGACACCTTAAACACTATCCCAGACTGCTCTGTTAGGGGCACATCTGATTGGGCCGTTCCTTCCATAACATAACGATACCCATAAAGGGCACACGACATGAACACAATAACGCAAATCAATACCAGAATCAAAAATTTCAAAAACAAATAGCGCTTCTTCCTAGGCTTTTTTGTTTTCTTTGTTTTTAAAGGTTTTTTTAAATTATCCTTTTCAACAGGCTTTATGAAGGTATCATTTTTTTGCACTATTCCTCACCTTAGCTCTCTTATCTGAATTCAGAATCTTCTTTCTTACACGGATAGATGTTGGCGTTATTTCCACCAGTTCATCATCCTCAATAAACTCAAGACACTGCTCTAGGCTCATATTAATATAAGGAACCAACTTCAATGCTTCATCAGCACCCGATGCTCGCATATTCGTAACATGTTTTTTCTTGCAAACATTAATTATAACATCTTCATTTCGAGCAGCTATGCCAACAATCATTCCCTCGTACACTGGAACACCAGGGCCTAAAAACAAGTTACCCCTATCCTGTGCATTGAATAAACCGTAGGTTACTGTCTCCCCATCTTCCCATGCAACTAATACGCCTCGGTTACGGTTCTTAATCTCGCCTTTAAAGGGTTCATAGCCATAAAAAACATGATTCATTATACCATTTCCCCGTGTATCAGTCAAAAACTCCGAACGATATCCGATAAGACTTCTTGCCGGTATTCTATAGTCAAGGCGAACATAGCCCTGAGCATTGTTTGACATGTTAACCATCTCAGCTTTTCTCTGACCAAGCTTTTCCATTACGTTGCCCAAATATTCCTCGGGTACGTCTACTACCAAGTTCTCAATAGGTTCATATATTTCCCCATCTTTTTCGATGTTTATGACCTCTGGTTTAGAAACCTGGAACTCATAGCCCTGTCTTCTCATGGTTTCAATTAGGATGGATAAATGGAGCTCTCCACGACCTGAAACCTTATATGCATCTGGAGATTCAGTCTCTTCAACCCTCATGCTCACATTGGTTTCTACCTCACGGAAAAGTCTGTTTCTAATATGGCGCGAAGTAACATAGGTTCCCTCTCTACCAGCAAACGGACTGTTATTAACCAAAAAGTACATTGATATAGTTGGCTCGTCAATATCCACAAAAGGAATTGGCTCAGGAAAATCCTTATCACAAATAGTATCCCCAATAGTAATATCAGAAATACCAGATATAGCAATAATATCTCCTATTGTAGCACTTTCAGTGTCGCTTCTCTTAAGGCCGCTGAAATTCTGTAACGAGGATACTTTAACTAGCTCAACAACTCCATCTTTTTTACAGATTACAGCCTGTTGATCCTTGCTTATTGTTCCTCTTTCTACACGGCCAACTGCAATCCTTCCAATATACTCGTCATAGTCAAGACTCGAGACGAGAAACTGCAAGGGTGCCTCCATATCGCCCACTGGCGCTGGAACATTCTTAAGTATTGTTTCAAAAAGTGGATCCATATTATCTGACTCGTCATTAAGGTCGAGTTTTGCGAAATGGTCCTTAGCTGATGTGTAAACAACTGGAAAGTCAAGCAAATCATCATCTGCACCTAATTCTATAAAGAGGTCTAATACCTCATCTATAACCTCGGCAGGTCTTGCTTCCTTCCTGTCAATCTTATTTACTACCACAATGGGCTTCAAATGAAGGCTTAGAGCCTTTCCTAGCACAAATCTGGTCTGAGGCATGGCCCCTTCATAGGCATCAACTAATAAAAGTACACCATCTACCATTTTAAGTACACGCTCAACCTCGCCGCCAAAATCGGCGTGGCCAGGTGTGTCAACAACATTAATTTTACAATCCTTGTATAGTAAAGATGTGTTCTTAGACATAATGGTAATGCCCTTTTCACGCTCTAAATCGCCTGAATCCATTACCCTTTCTACTAGTTTCTCATTGCTTCTAAAAATACCGCTTTGTCTTAGCATTGCGTCAACTAAGGTCGTTTTTCCATGGTCTACATGTGCGATTATTGCTACGTTTCGTAAGTTATTTCTTGTTGTATTCAATTTTATATCACCCGCTGTTTCTATAGTGTCAAGGGGACGTGATGTTACTTAAAACCATCCCCAAGATTAGTCATTTTGTGTACTGAACTATTCTACTTGTTGTTTAGCAATGTGTCAAATAGATGTGGAAAGGCATCTACTTATTTCAGTTCAGCTTTTGTAAACATTTTATCAAATGTCATGTATAGCGATGGTATTACAATCAATGTGACAAGTGTAGAAACTGTCAGACCGCCTATGACAACTATGGCTAACGGTATCTGAATTTCACTTCCCTCCTTGTTTGTAAGTGCCATTGGGAGCAAGCCCAAAATTGTGGTAAGTGTTGTCATCAGAATTGGCCTCAGTCTTAATGGGCCTGATTTTATAATGGCATCGCTTGTGCTCATGCCCTCCTTTTTAAACCTGTTAATGCTATCAACAAGTACAATTGCATTATCAACTACAATACCCACTAATAGGATCATTCCAATGAATGCAGGTATGCTTAATGTGTTTCCTGTTATTAATAGAGCTGTCAAGGCCCCAGTAAGAGCTAATGGTATAGTTAGTAATATGGTAAACGGATGAATGAGCGATTCAAATTGTGCTGCTAATAGCATATAAACAATTACGACAGATAAAATAAGTGCATCAAAAAGCTCATCAAAGGATTCTATAAAATCCTTTTGTTGACCAGCGTATGCATATGAGTAGCCCGAAGGGAATTTATAATCAGCAAGAGCCTTGTCAATATCTAAAGTTACCTTATTTATAGCTCTGTCATTTAAATCAGCAGTAATGGATACTGTTTTTTTTTGGTCATTCCTAAGAATATCTGGTGTAGATTTTTCGATAGAAATCTCAGCTAACTCCATTAAAGGAACAGTTACGCCCCTTGGACTTTGAATCGAAATATTCTCAATATCCTTTAAATTAGCAAGCTCGCTACCCAAGTTAGAGATTACTACATCTATATCGTTGCCTCTATATTCATATCTGGTTGATACAATTCCATTAACGCCTATACGAATGGCCTGACCAACCTGAGCTGTGGTTAGTCCATATAATAGGGCTTTGTCCCTGTCAATTTTAATTAAGACCTCTTCTATTTCTTCATCTATGGTGCTTTCAGGATCTTTTATACCTTCTATGCCTTTTAGAACTCCAACCAAATCTGAGCTTATCTTTTTTAAGACCTCTATATCCTCGCCTAAAATTCTTATTTCTACCTCGCTATATCCTATTGAAAAGCCCATTACCCTACTTTCGTCATTTACCTTAGCTTTGGCACCTGCAAATTTGTTAAGCTTATTTTCTATTTCATTTGCAATTTGAACAATAGGCTTACTCCTATTATCAACACTTCCAACGTTTATTGATAATGTGGCTTTTTCGGTTTTTGACCTGTCTAGCACAGAGCCTGAGTTGCCAATTATCATGCTAATGCTTTCTACCTCTGGAATATCTTTAATGATATCCTGTGCCTTAAATGCTATTTCATGAGTTTCTGCTAGAGTATTTCCCTTAGGCAATTCAATATCGACTGACACTATTCCTTCATCCATGGCAGGAAAGTACTCAAATCCTATTGTCGGTACTGTAATTAATGAAATGATGAGTATAACAGCTGCAATAATAATTACTAGTATTCGCTTTTTTAATGATGCTCGTAACATCCTCTCATATCCACGGGAGACGGCATTATAAAAAGATTCCCATATATCAAATAGCTTTGAAATTGGATTTGCTCGCTTTTTTCTTATCTTTTTATCTTGCTTTTGTATTAGCTTTGTGATGCGTAGCTTTGATGCCATCATTGGTAAAAATGTTATTGCTACAAGTAGAGAAGCCATGAGTGAAAAGGTTATAACTAATCCCATTTCTTTAAAAATTTCGCCAGTCATTCCCTCAACAAAAATAATTGGAACAAAAACAATTAAAGTTGTTAAGGTTGATGCAGTTATAGAACGCATAACCTCTTTTGTTCCAAACTCAGCAGCCCTAATAGTATCCATGCCCTCTTGGCGCCATCTGTATATATTTTCTAATACAACAATAGAATTATCTACCATCATGCCCACGCCTAGGGCAAATCCGGCAAGAGAAATAAGATTTATGTTAATACCTGAAAAGTACATCAATACAAGAGAGGTTATTATTGAAACAGGTATAGAGACAGCTATAATAAAAGTTGCGCGTATACTTCTTAAGAACAAATAGAGAATAAGCACGGCTAGAATAGCACCTTGTATCGCCGATTCTGTTACAGTATTCAAAGCCTGTTCAATATATTTTGAGCTATCATAAATAATACCGAAGTCAATATCTTCATAGGATTCTTTTAGCTTTTCGACTTCTTTTCTCATCTCTTTGCAAACCTGAACGGTATTTGCATTACTTTGCTTCTGTATGGATAGATTTAAGGCTGGCACGCCGTTTACAAAGCTCTCATTCACCTTTTCCTTCTGCTTAAGTGTTACCTTTGCTATATCATTTAAAAATACAATTGTGCCCTTATTCGTTGGAATAGAAAGGTTTTTGATTTCCTCGAGGCTTTCAAATTGCCCGATTGTCTTAATATATATGCTCATTCCAGCAGAGTCTATGCTTCCTCCTGGAATATTAAGATTCTCGTACATGATATACTGTGATATATCGTTTTGATTTAGTCCATATAGTGCAAGACGTTCAGGAATAAGCTCTATAAGAACCTCAGACTCAATTCCTCCTGATAGCTGCGCTGCTGCAACACCACTAATTCTTTCAAACCTGTTTATAATCTGATCTTCAACAATCCGGGTCAAATTATCCAAATCCATCTCTGAGGCTATGCTTAATTCGAAGGTGGATTGAAAATTATTAGGATCAATACGCAAGACCATAATGTCTTTTACGCCATCTGGCAAATAAGTTTTAGCTAAATCAATCTTTTCTCGTATCTCTAGAGTGGCAAAATTCATATCGGTAGAGTGGTCAAAATAAAGTATACAAAGACTATTCTCACTTGTCGAAACTGTTTCTATTGATTTAAGCTCTGATACTGTAGTTAGAACCTCTTCAAATGGTTTTGTTATAAGCCGTTCTATTTCCCTAGGCCCTGCACCATCGTATCTTGCTGTAACAACAGCAACAGGCATATTTAAGTCAGGCAGTAAATCAAGTTTTAGCTTGTTAAGTGATACTACCCCTATAAGAGCAATTGATAATACTATCATGATTACTGCGATGGGCCGGCGTATTGCCATTTTGGGTAAGCTCATTCAAATGCCTCCTGTGTAATCGTTACAGGATCATTATGATTTAGAAAGTGCTGCCCTTTTATTATTATGCGATCACCTGTTTCAAGTCCTTTAGTTACTTCAATAAAATTATTATTACTAATACCGGTATCTATAAACCTTTTTACCGCCTTGTTTTTTTCGACTATGAACACATAATTTCCAGAATCATTATTAAGAATTGAGCTAATTGGCGCTAGCACGACATTTTCATGCTTTTGATCAAGCATCTTAACTTTAGCAGTCATCCCAGGCTTTATCAGATTTTTTGGATTGGGCACATCTATTAACACTTGATATGAGAATGTGTTTTGATCAATTACAGGGCTAATGTCAGAAACTTCCCCTATAAAAGTTCCGCTACTTGCAGCCGGAATTAGAATTTCTATTCTTTGACCTTGAGAGATTTTATTTATTACCTGTTCTGTAACAGATACAGAAACCTGAACCGTATCAATGTCTGCAATTACATAAGGTACCATTGTATTGGAAATTAGAGCACCTATTAGGATATCCTTTGTAGCAATTACTCCATCTATAGGAGATGTCACATTAGTGTATTTTAGCTGTTCTTTGGCACCTTCTATTTGAATTTTTATGGCGTCATAAGAAGCCTTAGCTTGTTCAAGCTGTTGATTTGAAGAACTTATGACATCTATAGAAAGCTGATTTACATATAGATTATAGGCATTATTAGCTGCATTAAGCGCGTTCTTAGCCTGTTCAAACTGATTTTTTATTTCATAGTATTTAAGACTTGTTATACTCTCTAATTCATATAACAAGGTGGCAGCATCATAGAATCTTTTTGCCGCGGTATAATTATGTTCAGCACTTGTTAGAGCAGATTCAAGCTGAATCTTTTGACTTTGATGTCCACTTCTCATCGCTGAAACCACTTGCGTTTCAGCAAGAGAACAATTTGCTTTTGCAACCCTTAGCTGCTCTTCTAACAGTGCTATATTTGCCTTAAGTTCTATACTATCAACAGTAAAAAGTGTATCCCCACTTTTAACTTTTTGACCCAATTCAAAATTAACAGTAGTAACTCGTCCAGGTATGGCTGATACTACATAAGCTATTTTTTTAGGTTTAACTATACCCGTATACTGAGTGCTGCTTTCAAGATTACCTCTTTTAACCGACATAACAATAACTGGAACACTATTTGCGATTTCTTCGGTTCTCTGTTTCGATTCAGCACAACCCAAAAAGGAAAGAATCAGAACAAGTGAAAATGAACTTAGGATTAACCTATACCCAAAGCCTTTTTTTGTAAGCATCTTATCTGTCCTCTCAAAATAAAGTATAGAAAATAAGTACTTACATTAAGTATTGATTTTTTTGGGTCAAATTAATCCTATTTCTTAGCTAAATTTTTGATTGTGCTTATTCACCATAAATATACTTTGCAAATGGTGAATCGGGGCTTATTATGATTGTAGTATCCTTGTCTATGACTTCCTTATATGTCTGGAGAGTCTTCCAGAATTCATAAAAAGCAGGAGCAACATTATATGCATCAGAATAAATTCTTGATGCCTCAGCATCGCCCTCACCCATTAGCTTCTGAGCTTGTTCATAGGCCTGCGCTTCAATTACAGTAGCTTTATTATTAGCCTCAGCCCTAATTGTCCTTGCCTTTTTTTGCCCGTCTGCCCTATACTTTGTAGCAACAGCCTCACGTTCAGACCGCATTTGCTCATATATACTTGGTTTTGTCTCATCAGGGAATTCTGTTCTCTTAATACGAATATCAACTATTTCCACACCATAATTTTGAAGTTGGTCGTTTACATGATTCTCAACACTCTTAAGCATTGAGGACATATACTCCTTATCAGCAATCAATATATGAGCGTCAACTCTACCGATTTCCTCCCTCATTTTTGAATAAATAACTTCGTCTATTCTCTGATGTGCGACACCTTGGGTACCTATATTAACCATGAAGGTCGCCGGATTGGTAATCTTCCACTTAGCAAAATTATCAATGAATATAGTCTTTTTATCCAATGTTGTAACTTCTTCAGCTGATGTATCATATGAAATTAACTTATTAGAAAAATGTTTAACTTGTTGTATAAATGGAACCTTTAAAAATAGTCCCTTACCCTGCTGAATTTTTACATCTGCATATCTCGGGTCTTCCTTTAATGCCTGTATCGATGGGGCGTTCACATCATCAACTATAATTCTTATAATCCTATCAAACTGAGTTACAACAGCCTGTTGGGTCTCGTCAACCGTAAATGTAAATGACCCAAATAGTATAAAGACAACTACAATTGCTGCAACAGTTATTGCTAAACCTTTTAAAAGGTTTTTTATTTTATCGGGATTAACGGGAGTCGTCTGTTTCTGTTGGCTTTTAAATTGCTGTTTAAAATCATTCATATTATCCATAACTAATTCAGTCCTCCCTTTCGTCAACACTAAGACCGCCCTCTAATGGGAGGAATCGCAAGGTGTTTCCAGAATCATTCATTATGTAAATCTTTGCATTTGGAAGAACTTCCTGCATGGTTTCAAGATACATACGAATTCGTGTAACTTCAGGCCCTAATTGATAATTTCTATAGACCTGTGTGAAGTTTTCTACATCACCCTTAGCCTCAGAGATACGCTTTTCTTTATAAGCATTTGCTTCGTTCAAAATCTCTTGAACTGTAGCTTCTGCAGCTGGCACTATCTCGTTAGCCTCTCTATTAGCTTCATTTATGTAACGATTCATGTCCTCTCTAGCCTTGATAACATCATTAAAAGCCTCTTCAACCTCTATAGGAGCATAAACCGCTTGTAATGCTACATTTTTGATAGAAATCCCTATTTGATACTCGTTACATATATTCTGTAAATCTTCTTTTATCTCACTTTGAATAATATCCTTTTGATCTGTGAGAACATCATCTAGCTTATGATTTGCAACAACTCGGCGAACCGATGACTCAGCAGCCATTTTAAGTGTTTCCATCACTTGACTAACATTGAAGACAAAATCCTTTACATTAGATATTCTATACTGTATAACAGTTTCAGCATTTACAAGGCTTTCATCGCCCGTAATCATAAGTGCTTCTATAGGAATATCACTAAATGACGAAGTAGCCGAATTACCGCCAACATTTTCAGTCCTAAACCCTAACTCAATTGTTCGTAAAGTTTCAGTTTTCACGATTACCACATCCTGTATAGGATAAGGCAGATGCCAATGTAAGCCCGCTTCCTCAATGGTATCTACATAACGGCCAAACTGTGTTAATACAGCTCTTTCACCCCCATCTGATTTAAGGGTATAGACACCTGTGAGGCACCACAAGCCCACAAATATTATTAAGATGGGAATAAACAATCTAAGTTTAATTTTCTTCATGTAATACTCTCCTTTTTTTTGATCATGATAATTGGTCTCTTTATAAGAATAAAATCATATTTTCATAATTTCATCTAAAGCATTTTTAGCAATTATGCCATAACGTTCCTTCTTGTTTTTGATTTTCATAGGTAAGGAATCCATTATACCAAAATTAGCATTCATAGGCTGAAATTTACCTGATAAAGGATTTGAAATATATCTAGCAAGGGCACCTGTAGCAGTATTCCCCGGGAAAACCAAATCGTCTATTTGTTTAATTTGTCTGGCCGCATTAATACCTGCTACAAGGCCTGAGGAAACAGACTCTACATAACCCTCAACGCCGGTAATTTGTCCTGCAAAGAAGATATTAGGATTCATTTTTAATCTATAAACACAGTCTAATAATTTGGGCGAGTTTAAGAAGGTGTTTCTATGCATAACTCCAAAGCGTTCAAACTCAGCTTTTTCTAAACCGGGTATAATTGAAAATACGCGCTTTTGCTCACCCCATTTCAAATTAGTTTGAAAGCCTACAAGATTATATAATGTAGCCGCTGCGTCATCCTGTCTTAGCTGAACCACTGCATAGAACTCCTTACCAGTTATAGGGTCATTTAACCCAACAGGCTTTAACGGTCCAAAGCGGATTGTATCAACACCTCTTTTTGCCATTGTTTCAATGGGCATACATCCTTCAAACACCTTATTATTCTCAAACTCTTTTAGTTGCGCTGTTTCAGCATTAATAAGCTCTTCATAGAATGATAGATATTGTTCCTTGTTCATAGGACAGTTTAAATAATCTGCATCCCCTTTATTATATCTTGAAGCCTTAAAGGCAATATCCATATTGATTGTATCAAGACGAACTATGGGAGCCGCAGCGTCAAAGAAATATAGACTATTGTCACCGATTAGGTTAGATATATATTCTGTCAATGGTTCAGATGTTAATGGCCCTGTTGCAATTATTGTAATCACATCATCACTTAATGATGTCACTTCTTCATCGAATACTTTAATATTAGGATTTCCAAGTATTTTATTTGTGACCTCTTGAGAAAATCCATGTCTATCCACTGCCAAGGCCCCTCCGGCTGGGACACGGGTTTTATCGGCACATTGCATGATTAATGAGTTAAATCGTCTTAACTCCTCTTTTAATAGACCAACGGCATTTTCCAGCATATCGGATCTAAAGGAATTGCTACATACTAGCTCCGCAAAAGTATTGCTATGGTGAGCTGGTGATTTTTTGTGTGGCTTCATCTCATATAGGTGAACCGGGATCCCTCTGCTTGCAATCTGCCAAGCTGCTTCACATCCGGCTAAGCCCGCACCAATAACATTGATATAATTTGTCATCTTAACTCCTTAATAAAGAAACTATTACCCTTATTGTACATTCTTTTGTACTCATTAATTTTGAATGCCTTTTTTAGATGCTTTTTCCATAGGCTTTTATTATTATAGTATTTTTATGCTGTCTTTAACAGGGTTTTAACATAAATGCTTGATTAGAAAGTTCTAATAATTCTTCGTTATAATATAATAATAACTATTTTTTTTGATATATACTTTGGAAAATACCCTTTTAGTCTGAAATTAATAAGGATCATATGCATTTGGTTTAATATATTTTTAGGATGATATTCAATCATGAGATATTGATTTAGGATGATATTTACTTATGGACATGCTAAAATAAAACTATAATAATTTGAGGTGTATAAAATGAATAATTCAAAGATAAAAACAAAATCCTTTATTTTGCTTATTATTTTATCTCTTATAGCTGTTTTCTTAATAGCTTATCTTATTAGTAATAGTGTGAACAAATATGGCGATGGACAGGCAAATACATCGCCTACTCCAATAAATAGTCCTACAGCTATTCCTACACAAGAACCTACTAACACGCCTGTACCTACACCTGAGCCTACACCTACCACAATTACAGCCACTATTGTTTCAGCAGGTGATTGTGTAATTCATGATACTATTCGACTAGCCGGTAAAATTGATGGCGAGGACCGTTATGATTACACTCACATGTTCGAAGATATAAGGCCTTTTGTTGAAAATGGCGATTATGCCATTATTAGCTATGAGGGTGCCGCAACAAATAATAGGAATGACTATTCAAGCTACCCTTTGTTTAACACTCCCCCCGAGCTTTTCGATGCTTTTAAATATTCTGGGTTTAATTTGGTCAATAACTCGAACAATCACCAGCTAGACCGTAGAGTTTCAGGTATGCTGGAAACCCGTGAAAATGCTAAAAATTCAGGATTAGAAATAATCGGAGCTTACGATGGTGAAGAAACAAGATATCTGATAAAGGATATAAACGGAATCAAAGTAGGCTTTATGGCCTATACCTACGGGTGTAATGGCAATGAAGCAAGACTTACATCTGATGAAATGTATAAACATATAGCCTTATTTGATAAGCCTCGCATGGAAAAAGAGATTAAAGAGCTAGAAGAAAAGGCTGATGTTACTGTCATCGCTATGCATTGGGGACACGAGTATTGGAAAAAGCCAAATGAGCAGCAAATTAGTCTTTCAAACGAGATGTTTGAGTGGGGCGCTGACGTTATTTTAGGCTCCCATCCTCATGTAATTCAGCCTAGTGAAATCCGTACAGTAAATGGCGAAACAAAATATATAGTCTATTCTATGGGTAATTTTCTAACAAATATGTTGCATGAATGGTTTGATGACCCTAAGAAAGAAAAATGGCTTCAGGAAGATGGCTCAATTATTAACATAGAATTCACAAAAGATCTCGTAACTCAGAAAACTATTATTAGTAGGGTAACACATATTCCAACATGGCTAAGCCGTGAGGAAATCGATGGAGAAATAGTCCATCGAATACTCCCAATGCCTTCTAAGGATTATTATAAGGATGGAGATTTATCTGAGGAACTTCTGAAAAAAGCCTATGAATCATATGACAGAACAATAAGCAATTTCACTGATTTTGACCTTGAGTAGTCCCCTTTTCCTGACTTAGATGTTCTTCCGTGTAATCACACTCAGGATTTGAGCATTTATAGGTTATAGTTTTTGCCTTTTTCTTTTGAGTAACAAAATTTGAGCATTTTGGGCAAACCTTATCCGACGGCATTTCCCATGTCATAAAATCACATTTGGGATAATTTTCGCATCCCAGATACTTTCTATTCCTCTTGGTTTTGCGATATATGACTCTTCCTTCACATTTAGGACACTTAACCCCTGCTTCCTCTAAAAATGGCTTGGTATTCTTACACTCTGGAAATCCAGGGCAAGCTAAGAACCTTCCAAAGCGTCCCATTTTTATAACCATCTGTTTCCCACATTTGTCACAGATTTCGTCTGATTCCTCAACAGGCATTTCGATTTTATCTATTGACTCAGCCTTCAGTACCGTCTCCTTAAAAGGTCCGTAGAAGTCTCTTAAAACAGATTTCCATTCAATCTTGCCTTCTTCTATCTTGTCTAGCTTATTTTCCATTTCAGCCGTAAAATTTACATTCACTATATTTGCAAAATTGGCTACCATCAGTTGATTAACAATCTTGCCTAATTCTGTAGGAACTAGTTGCTTTCTGTTTCTTTCAACATAACCTCTGTTTATGATGGTATTGATTGTTGGAGCATAAGTACTTGGTCTTCCAATTCCATTCTCCTCTAATGCCTTAACTAATGAAGCCTCGGTATATCTAGCTGGAGGTTCAGTAAAATGTTGATTTGGAACTGTATTTACTAATGCGAGATTTTCCTTTTCTTTGATATCAGGTAAAATCTGAGTATCATCGTCCTCTTCAACATCAGTACTTTCTAAATATAAGGTCATAAATCCCTTAAAAATAAGCTTAGAGCCACTTGCTCTTAAATTAAGCACTACACCCTTTTTTGACTTGGGAGTCCCCTCAATTTGCACTGAAATGGTGTCAAATACTGCTGGCTCCATTTGACAAGCTAAAAATCTATCCCAAATAAGCTTATAAATCTTATATTGATCAGCACTTAGAAAACTCTTTATGTTATCAGGAGATTTTTCAATATACGAGGGCCTTACAGCCTCGTGGGCGTCCTGGGCTGCAGATTTTGTTTTATAATGTCTAGGCTTTGAGGGTAAGTATTCTTTTCCGAAGTTATCAACAATATAGCTCCTAGCCTGGTCAAGAGCGTCATCTGAAATACGTACAGAGTCGGTTCTCATGTATGTAATCAATCCAACAGCGCCCTCACTTCCAATATCTACGCCTTCATAAAGCTGCTGTGCTATCATCATAGTCTTTTGAGCACTAAAGCCAAGCTTACGTGATGATTCTTGCTGCAAAGTACTTGTTATAAAAGGTGGCGCGGGATTACGTTTCTTTTTGCTCTTCTTTACATTGGATACTAAAAAGTCTGAATCCTTAAGTAAATTTAGAATTTCGTCAGATTCGTTTTTGTTGTTAATCTGTTCCTTTTTACCATTTCTTCCATGGTATTTCGCGGCAAAAATTTTTCCATCATCTTTTTTAAATTTTGTGTCTATAGACCAGTATTCGACAGGTACAAAGTTTTCTATTTCAGTTTCTCTGTCACATATTATTCTTGTTGTAACAGATTGTACTCTACCTGCACTTAAGCCCTTTCTAATCTTTTTCCAAAGGACTGGGCTTATTTCATAGCCCACAACACGGTCTAAAATGCGCCTAGCTTGTTGCGCATCAACAAGGTCCATATCTATGGGTCTAGGTTCCATAACTGCATTAAAGACGGCATTTTTAGTGATTTCGTTAAAGGTTATTCTGCAATCTTTTTCAGGATCGACATTCAATATAGTAGAAAGATGCCATGAAATAGCTTCCCCTTCGCGGTCAGGGTCAGTTGCTAAGAATATTTTATCTACTTTTGTAGAATCTGCTTTAATCTCTTTAATAAATGTGCTTTTACCTGATTTAATAACATACATGGGCTTGAAATCATCTTTAACATCAACTCCCAAATGGCTTTCGGGAAGATCTCTTATATGCCCCATAGAGGCTATTACTTTATAGTCCGGCCCCAAATACTTCATTATTGTTTTGGCTTTTGCCGGCGATTCAACTATTACAAGATATTTTGACATTATTTCCTCCAGTATGTTTAAAAGATTTCTATCTAAATGTATGATTCCTCTTACTTCAAATCTGAATAATCAGTAGTATCCTTCATTTTGCCTCATTTGCTCTGTTCGATTATCTTTGTCTTTAATGGAAAGCTTATTACTATTTTATTTACTTGCTTGCTTTTTATTCAATCAGGAATTTTTAAAAAAGTCAATAGTTATGCTTTAGTTAATGTTTAATTCTTAGTTAAATTTTAACAATATCATAATTATACTTGTACATTTAGTAGAACCAAACTTGCATTTATGGCCGGGTTTATTATTTAAAACGCATACATGGTATATATCATAATACTCCATATAATGCAAAACAGGGCCTTCCATATGGAAGACCCTGCTAATAAAATTCATTAGTGTACGATAGCCATTTCGGTATCTTTGTCAAATAAGTGTATCTTATTCATATCAAAGTATAATTTAACCTCGTCATCAGGCTGAGTTGTGGACTTAGGGCTGACGCGAGATGTAAAGTTGATACCGTTAATAACAACATATAGCAATGTTTCAGAACCTAGTTTTTCAGTTACTTCAACATTAGCAAATATTGGCTCTGGAGGATTTTCTTCAGGATTATTATCATCAACTTCGTGAACATCTTCAGGACGAATTCCAAATGTAATATCTCTTCCTATATATCCTAACTTCTCTACTGCAATAGCTTTGTTTTCAGGAAGAAGAATTCTGTACTCACCAAACTTAAGGTACATCTTATCCATTTCCTTAAGTAGCACACCAGAACCAAAGTTCATTTGTGGACTACCTATAAAGCCAGCTACAAACTGGTTAATTGGCTCATCATAAAGAGTTTGAGGATTATCAATTTGCTGAATAAATCCATCCTTCATAACAACGATTCGAGTACCCATTGTAAGAGCCTCGGTCTGATCATGGGTAACATAGATAAATGTTGTGTTTAGGTTATGGTGAAGCTTAGAAATCTCAGTTCTCATCTGAACTCTGAGCTTAGCATCCAAATTGGAAAGAGGCTCGTCCATGAGGAACACTTTAGGCTCACGAACAATTGCACGACCTAGAGCAACACGCTGTCTTTGTCCACCAGATAAAGCCTTTGGCTTTCTTTCAAGAAGGTGTTCAATCGATAGAATTCTAGCTGCTTCATGTACTCTCCTCTTAATCTCATCTTGAGGAGTCTTTCTTAGCTTTAATCCAAAAGCCATGTTGTCGAAAACTGTCATGTGAGGGTATAACGCATAGTTTTGGAAAACCATAGCAATGTCTCTATCTTTAGGAGCTACATCGTTACAAAGCTTATCGCCTATATACAATTCTCCAGATGTAATATCCTCAAGACCAGCAATCATTCTAAGAGTTGTTGTTTTACCACAGCCTGAAGGGCCTACTAGAATAATGAACTCTTTATCTTGAATATCAATTGTAAAATCACTTACTGCAACTACCCCGCCAGGGAATTTTTTAAATACATTCTTTAATACTACACTTGCCATATCTTCCTCCTGATTTATAGAATTAAATAAGTTCAATACATATAATCTATCATCATTAGGGGCGTCTTAACTACCTATTAAATTGCTAAAAATAAATAATTGATTTTAGTTACTTTGTATAGGTAAAATAGCACAAAAAATACGATTTTTAATGGAAATACATAATCAGTGTTAAATATATCTATAAAACATGTAAAACCTTAGTACATAATTACTAAGGTTTTACAATTATCTTTACAAATGATTTAATTAATTCATATATTATTTATCAATCAGTTGATGTTTATTCTATTGTGGATCTTAGCAATATCAGATTCGGAAGTTAAACCCTCATCGTGCTTTGAAACTGCTACTGCTTTAATGTAATAGTCTTCATACATTGAGAAGCTGATATCTGAAAACGTTACGTAATCTTCATCCCCGATAAGGTATTTAGTGTAAGTTTTAGTGTCATATTTACTTCCGTCAGAATAAACTCTATAGAAATAAACTTTGCTTGATCCCTCAGGAATATAGATACGAATGTTAGCTTTCATTTCTTCTCCGACTTTTGTTTTGCTAACAAGTTCTATTGTTGGAGCATCAAACGGAACTATAGAAATGGGCAGAGGATCAAAATACTCGACCTTTGTAGTTCCATCTAAATCCTCATATATAAATTTAGAAGTTTTGTTTCCATATTCATCAAGGCCGAGGGTATAGTCGCCAGGTTGATTAGCCCTTAATTGAATAGTAAACACAATAGGAGGTGCTGTATACTCAGTCTTAGCCGCATTTAAGGTATATACTATATCAGGCAGGGTCTTGGTTACTTTCTGTCCGTTAATTACCAGGCCTTCTAAACTGCCCGATTTAACAATAGAAACTTGAGCAGGGAATTCATCTTCAAATTTTCCATTTTTAATGGTCATGCTTTGAGTTATTTCCTTATGTATTTCATCGTATATATCGCTTAATGCCTTAGCATCTTCTGCATGCATGAACTCGCCGCCTGCTCTTTTAGCCAATCTATCCATGGCATTTTCACCTTCAGCAAAGGCAACCATATATGTCTTAATAGGAGTACTTGATTTATTCAAAAGATTATCAATTACTGCTTCGGCATACTTCTCACCCAAACCGCTCCATGACCAAGGATTGTCCCATTCATTACGTTGTCTATAATCAGTTCCATTACCTAAGTAAAAACCTTCATTTTTCTTATTAATATTAAAGGATGATGGCTCACCATCAGTTAAAAAGACAATATATTTCTCTGCGCCTGGTGAACCAGAATTAATTAGTTGGTAATAAGATTTTTTAAGAGCATCACCTATATTAGTACCATGACTTATGGTTAAAGAATTAATTTTGTTGTTAACTAATGTAAAGTTCTCGGTAAAGTTCACTGTATTATAAGCCAAATGATTATAATCAATGAGTGAAATTTTAATATTTCCTTTATCTTTGAGACTATCTACAAAGTTCCTAGCTGCATTTTTGGCTATGGTTATTCTTTTTTTTGCATTATTCCATTCCCAACCCCCGGCAATATTTTTATCCATACTAGTGGAAGTGTCAAGAACAAGAACAATTTCCTTATCCTTTTCTTCTACAGTTTCAGCAGGGATTGGTCGTGGTATAATTGTATATGTAGCAGTAAAGACTTGCTGTAATTGTGCTCTACTATTGTCAATTGTGCTTGTAAGGTCAAATTGCACATCATGTAGTGGCTCATCTGCTGTGGCAATCACCCCAGATAAAAGAGTAATTATTAATATGAGGGCAATTGTTAGGGATGAGACTATGGATGATTTCTTTTTCAACTTATACATAGTATTCAACTCCTTATTTAATCTTTATAATATTATTGCCTAAAATCAATTGTATAAACTACCCCATCTTCTTCAAAAGATGTTCTGATTGCGAGCGTTCCGTTTTGGTCAAAGTTTTCATACGCCAATATGTCTTGCCCTGATTTCATTTTTGCAATATACTCATCAAGTTTTTCTATAGCTTCTTCTGTATTATCAAATGATGTTGTAAGCAGTTTTTTGTAGATGTTAATAAAGTTATCATCATTAATATCGTGTATAGATGCAAGAAGATTGATTTCATAATCATAATCTGACAAGTTTAAGGTGTTTTTTTCAGTATCTATAACTGTACCTCTTTTAGATAGTACGATTATATCATTATTAACATCTTTTGACAAGTCGTTTATTAAAGCATATGTCTCTTCTCCAAAAGTACCCACAAACCCATTAATATTACCTACACTAGCTGGGCCGTCTAACGTTTCTACACTCCCATAGGGGCTTACTAATAAATTCTCTTTTTTTGCAATTCTATAAAGGAGAACTATTGATTGCTCTATTGTAGCGTTACCTAAAGGAGCAATGGTGTTACCTGTTCCACCGTATAGGATTTCATTTTCAAAACAATAATCTACAGAATAGCGTGCCCATGTAGCAATATGGCCTTGGTCTGGATAAGTGTATGTATTTTTAACTTCAAAATCTCTTTCCGGTGAAATCTGTTTTAACAAATTAACAAGCATTATGGCAACCTGTTGTCTTGAGATTTTTTCATCGGGGTTAAATGTGCCTTTACCGTCACCAGCTATGATGCCAGCATTATAAGCTGCAACTATACCCTGTTCATACTTATGACCTATACAATCATTAAATGGCTGACTCTCTTTCAAGTCAAAATGGGTGGGTGATGCATCATACACGGCTAGAGCTAGCATTGTGTACTCAGCTCTTGTTATATCTGATTGATAACTTCCCTGTAATTCCTCAGGGACTAGATTTTTGTCAATGGCATCCTTTATATCCTCTTGGAAAAAACTGGTGGGCGTATCTGTAGTCGCGAAGCTAATAACCATTGAAGTTAGTAATAATGATACGACTAATGATAGCATTATTATTCGTTTTGCAACCTTTAACATATAACCTCTCCCTTCTAATCGTAGAACGTAATTAGAGTAGTTAGTATCAAGTAGTAAATAAATCTTTTAGGCATAAGTATTAATTATTAAGTAGGTATAGTGTATTAATCTATAGCATCAATAATATATATACCACTTATTTTTGTTCAATTACCTAATATTGTAGTACTCATTTAATCTGATTCTATTTACTTTAGGATCAGTGCTTTCGTTATCCAGTAAAACTAAATAGTCATATTTATAAGCAAAAAGCTCATCTACTATGCCGTTCATCCTTTGGACATCTGCGTCAAAATTAACAAAGTACAGCTTGTTAATATCTGAGTAGGAAGGATGCTGAGTGACTACAAAATTAGCAACATTATCGATATATCTCATATTGTTTTGTAATGGCAATGAATCATACGGGAAGTACTTTGAAAAATTACTATCAAGCGATACTACTACCTTAGATGTTTCACTGTTTTTTGTTATACCCAGGTCATCCCAATAGCTTTGTACACTATCTACGCCTTGGTTATATTTATGGGAAAGAAGATTCATACGATCCTTATCCAGAAGTATTAGATTAGTAAAAAATGTTGATATTGCAGCCTTTTCAGCCTCGTAAGTCTCACCATCTTCTTTGTTTATGTATGTGCCATCTGATGCTAATCTTACATCTAGAAAGTCAAGACGAGTAACACTTTCATTGTTCTGGATAGATAATCTATTGCTTATGCCAGCCTTAATATTTGATTCGGTTGCACTTACTATTTTAAGATTCCCTTCATTATTTTCTATTTCTACATCAAATCTGATTTCGACCCTCATTTTTTGAGTGGTGAGTGGTGTCGCATCATCTTTCTTACTATAAGAATTATCTAGCTTTTCATAAGCATTTAAAAAGTCATCTTCATACGTAGCAAATGCATCCGATGTTACTTTACAATAATAAAGATAATTATCGCCGTCTTTAGTAATAAAGTCGGAAGATATTATTGGTTTTCCTTCATTTGCAGCAGGTTTTACAATATCATATTTAAGTATTACTAATCTATTAATACTAACAAACCTTGGAAGATGAATACTAATCTCAGGATTCCCTTCGCCTTCCTTTATGGTCTTTTCAGAAATAAAGTTTCTTATACTGTCTGGAATTGTGCCATTAGAAGCATTATCTATAAAAGAGTCAACCTCAGCATTGGTCAACAATTTATCAAAATAGTCAGATATAAAATTCTTTGCATTACTATCTTCTGCAGCACTAATGGCCATACCTTTAACAGGAGGGGCCGCAGACGCGTCAGGTTCCCCTGATAAGGGTGCATTAGAATTACTACACGCTGTAGCAGAAACAATAAATAGAATCAAAACTAAGACAACTGATAGAATCCTTTTAAACTGATGATTCATTAAATTCACCTCAAAATACTTTCGTTAAATCAATTCCTTGAATGTAGAACTTATTGAGCAAAGCATCTCTGCCTGGGAAGATTACAGACCCACCATTTTGAAAAATCACGCCCGCATACCCTAGGTTTTTAAAATTGTTAATACTTACATTATCATCTACATCTACCCTAGGTAGTCTATTAGACCCATCAGCAGAGGAGCCGATTAATGCACCTGATGCATCATAGCCTTTTCCAGCGGCTATAATGGAACCATTGACTTTGCCGTTAGTGTTTATTTTTACTTGCCCCTTAGTAATTATAATGGCATTGATCTCCTGGTTAACATAAATAGTTCTATCAGGATTGTCATTTATAACTACGAAATAATTGTCATTCAAACCATCTGGAAGATCTGCAGGGTCAAGTGGGTTACCATCAGCAAAGGCTATATTAGGGTTATAAGGATCACTTGGTGACGAAGAATTTATATATGCTGAAATATCTATTACCTCTGCGACAGCATCATTGGGATAATATAAGAAATACCTTCTTTTATCAACATTTTGCTTGTTAAAGAGCTCTTTAACATTACCAAATAGCTCTTGAAAGCCAAGGGAGTCACTCTCATAAACCATCTCCGGATCCGAGGCGTTTGATGACATTACTTTACGGGCAAAAACACTTATATGATTCTGAAGAGTAGTATGCAAATTACTTAATGCTCTTTCCATACCGTAAGCACTAAAACTATCATTATACTCATTCCAGGATTTAATGAAAAATTTAGTCCAAAACTCATTGTTTACACCTGCATATTTCAAATTATCGCCATCAGGTTGAGCTGGTTTCTCTATTTGTGAAGTTGGAGCATCCAACGGATCAGAAATATACACACGATCATTTGCAGACATAGCAAACTTACAGTAGCCACCTATTTTAGTGGGGAATGTAAGGCCAATAGACGAATTGGTCATAGGATTCGAAGATGTACCTAATTTAGCTATAGCCGCTTCCATCCAAGCCTTCGGATCTCCAGGATTATCCCAGCCTTGAGCTTGAATAAGTATCGAAAATCCATTAAGTGGGTTTATAGAGGTTTTATATTCTTGTTGATACCTCTGTGTTCGAGTCTCGGGTGTATTCTCACTAACAGTAAAGGATATAGTATCCTGTAAAGGGTTATCTCCATCCCACGCCATAGCTGCATTTTCTAATTTGTGGTCTGCTTTGCCATCATCAGCTATTTTAAATACCTCGCCATTAATATAAGCACTACCATTTACAATAATGCGAGATTTTCTGTATCCTTCTGTATCAGAGTATAGAGGTGACATATTTAGAATAGCACTTGATGCATCATGCCAATAACCATCGCCTTTGCTAAGACCAAAATAGTTACCTCTTATTCCAATATAGGAATTAGGACCATTTAGTTCTACATCATCAAAGGTATATACATCTCTATCACATACGATATAATCATTATTACCAAATACCTGTACACCTTGTGAAACTATATCATTATGAACGATAATAGAACTTCGGTTAGGATCCCCCTCTATCTCATCAAACATTCCTGCACGAACTAATCCATTTGAAAAGGCATTTCCTCTTATCCTCATCTCGGCATCTTCTATTGAACATATGCCACCATTATAATGTTGCTTCATACTATTGGATTTATTTAATCCAGTTCCAAATGCATACACATCGCCGAAAATTTCAGTCGATTGAATGGCTCTACTACCTCTTGCAAATACATCTCCAATAGAATACACAGCACCATTTAGCTGGAATGAGTCTGGAATTGTTACAGTAAACTCCTCTTTAGCAACGACTCTTTTTCCATAGAACTTATATATATCGCTTTCCAATTTTGATACAGCATCAAATACCACCTGAAAGGTTATCTCATTACCGTCTTTTATGGGAGCTACAGGTCCTTCACTAAAAGAGAGAGTTGCTTCTGCCGTATTCGTAGGCAATACATCAACACTAAAGCCAGGTAATACATATGAGTTTAAAGGATTATTCATTTCAGTGATAATGCTATCTACAAAAGAATCTTTATCCATGTATTCTATATCATCGGCAATGTCTTGAATACAACTATCTACATTACATATACTTCTTTCTATGGCTGATTCAGAAGCAACATAGGCTAGAAATTCGAATTGATCACCTCTTGATATTTTAAACATTTGAAGCACCGAATTCGTAATAGCACCACCCAGGATAACTAAAATAAGCGCAACTAACATAACCATAGGGATTGAATTACCCCTTGGGTTTGATAAAAATCGTTTAATTTTCAGAAGAGTTTTACCCTTTTTACTGCTATAGAGCATAAAATCACCTAATTCTTATAAACCTCAATATTAAAATCCATTATGATACCTTCGCTGTCATATATTTTTATATTGTATTGTTGAACCCTCTTGCTAGGACTAGTGTAGTTTATTTCTCTCATGTATTTAACATCAAACTTATAATCATCATACTTATTTAATTGCATATCTTGTATATTTAAATCGGTCCCAGTATAATTCTTTGCTACAATATCAGTAGGTTCATTGTTTAGAATTGGATCACCCGTCCTGGCTGAATAAACTACATTTTCTTTTACAATCCTTGCAATATCTTTATCATGGCTCTGCTTTTCTGAAAGCTTTGTGGTGCGTACATTAAAAAATAGCAAAGTAGTAACACCAGCAGATATAATAGCTATCAATGCAATAGAAACAATTGCCTCTACAAGCGTTATTCCATTTTCCTTTTTAAATAAGCTTTTTAGGCGGTTTTTCATATTCGAACCACTTTCTCCCCATCACTTTTTACACTTATTATGTTGCCACTTCTATCCATGAGCTTTAACCTGTTTCCTGTTTGATTAACCTTAACATAAACACTATGTGATGAATCATTAATGATTTTAACATCAACAAACATATCTTTATCCTCTGGAGTATCATCATTAATTAAAGATTCCATGTAAAAGGTGTAATCTCTATCGGCTACATTGCCAGAAACAGTTTTAACAATACCTCTATCGTCTGTAGTAGTAATTTTATAGGTTTGATCATTTAGACTTAATTCTACATTCATTTTACGGCTTAAAGGCTGCTGTATTCTTCTAGAGGAATTAAAATGTGAATAAGTAAGGAAATTATCTCCTGCATTGAGAATTCCTCTTGCCATAACAACAAAGTCTGCCGTATCTTGCGTAAACTCAGAAGAGTCTTCATCAGTGTCAAGCTCTTCAATATTCTCAGGTAAAGCATCTTCTTCTATAAAGATAGGCTTGCCATCATAGCTGTTATATTCTTTAAATCGTGAGCGGCTGTAATTATAAATACCATCAGCATCATCTTTATTTAAGGAGAAAAAAGAAATACCCATTTTTATATTTAAATCATCTTGTTTATTAGAAGTGTTATTGCCAAGTTGTTGCATCTCTTGGTCTGGACTTTTTTGCATATCTTCTGAAACAGGAACAGCAATTTCTAATCCGGTTACTTTAACCTTTTTAGAGCCTCCCTCACAAAATTTTATTATTTCGTTTAATTCATCATAGGTGCAAACTAATTCGAACTCAACAGGAAAGACATAGCAAGTATATGTATCTTCTTTTACCTCTTTTGGTGCACTTAATACTATTTCACTAAATTTTGAATCCATGGTTTTAGCAAGGCTATCAACAAATTCTATAGAATCAGCTAAATTAGCATCATTCATTAGATATTCACCCAGTCTTTGATCTGTTACTTTATTTATTTCTATTTCCTGCTTATATGAAGGTAAATTATTATAGTCCTCATTTAATTGGTCTAGCCTGGCTTGAGCATCAGAAATTTGAGCTTTCATATCCTGTATTTTAGGTATAGAGGGCTTTAATACATAATTGTAAAGTACAAATATATATAGAAGGGCTAAAAAAACTACTAACATAGTTTTTTCTTTTTTAGAAAATTTCATTAATAACTCACTCCTCTGTTTCAGAAATTTTGTAATCTATATTAAATAAAACATTAGAATCTGAAGTCTCATATTCAATACGTTCGGTTTCTCTTGTCATAAGCTTTAATCTATCTAAATTTCCCATAAATTCTGAAGCAATTAAGCTATTGTCCGTTTTTATAGAAATACTTAATTTATCTGTAAGAAAACTAAGATTAGTAAAATAACAACCATATGGCATGGCTTGCTTAATTGCCATCAATGTCTGGGAAGCGTTTACAGCACTGTAGTCTATTGCTGTAATTATAACCTTTTTATTTTGTACTAATTGGGTTATACTACTTAATTCAGCCTTTACAGCGTTAATTTCTGCATATTTAGCATCAGCAATTTGATTCTCTATTGCAGTAACTTGGCTTTCAAGTCTATCTAAATAAATTTTAGGCATAAGTAGCGTTGCCAAAGCAAACAATAATACAACCACAAAAATAGCAATATTAACTGCCGAAATACTCTGTTTTTTCTTTTCTCCTTCATTATTATCATAGTTTGAATCATTGATTAGAAAATTAATGTCTTTGGTTTCTCTCATGACCATCAAACCTCCATTTCATATATCAGGTCTAACTAGCAAATGATATATTTAATCATTATACAAGCTATTATTATAAATTATATTTATATAATCATTAAATGTATCAGATCACTTGATGTACAATTTTGCGGAATATATTATATTGAGAAATAATTGGCTTGGCGATATTAACAGCATCAATTTTATTATCAGAGGGCTTGGCTTCTAAAATAACAACTAGATAGTTGGTAGCAAAATCAAACCTACTATTTGTTGTTAATTGATCTGTTATAGTAGTGCCATTTAAAATAAGCTTTCCATCCTCAAGCTTCCAAGTAACATCCACATTATCAATAGTTAATTTAATGGTGGTTAGATCAGAAAGCTTATATGATATTTTAGTTGCGGCATTAATGTCCTTATTAAGCCTGTGGTATGCATCTTGAAGGGTAAACTGCTGCTTAGTATACTCTGAATATGACTTAGTAGACCTAATATTAAATATTAGTATCTGAGTAATTAAAACAGAAGCCATACCAAATA
>CAYMAE010000018.1:39435-42317 GCA_964388375.1 uncultured Ruminiclostridium sp. | reverse complement strand
ATAAATGCTGATGCTTGAGCTCTATTGGCCTGGTCATAGGGACCAAACTCTCCGTTTGTATATCCTGAAATAATGCCAGCGCCATATGCTATTAAGGCGCTTTCTTTTTCGGGATTATCCATTATCATGTAATCCCCTATTTTATCAACAAGATGCTCACAATCTTCAGCAGTAAGCGGACGAAGTTCAAGATCTCTGTACGCTCGAACAATAATTTTAGCCATTTCGGCCCTTGTAATTGGCTCTGATAAATTATCAATAGTAAATTGACCACGGTATAATAGGTTAGTCAATTCAGCCTTTTCAACATCCTTAGCCGCCCAATGGTCAAAAGTAGGTGTTATATTATCAAGCCCATTAGGACCATATATAGAACGGACTAATAGTTTTATAAACATGGCTTTTGTTACAACGCCCTCTGGATCAAGTGTATTTTCTAAAGAGCCGTCTAAAGCGCCTAGACCCACGAGCTTAATCATTACGCTCATATACCAGCCGTCTTTATCTACATCAGTATATTTTTCAAGGACAGCTGCTTCGAGGCGTTTGTAGATTTCTGAATCAATATCTTCTGTGTAGCGTATGTTTTTTCGTAAAGCTTGTATTTCCTCATGGGGAGTTAAGGCAGATACCTGATAAGTTGTATTAAATAAAATTGCGGCAATTAAGAGAAATAGAAGTGAAGAAAATGATGTAAGTTTTTTCATTGCATTCATCTCCTAAAAATATTTTATTTTTTATTAATATTAACAGAATAACATTATTTATATCATATTGTCAATATTAACCAAATGGGAAATTGTCATATCATTATCTATTTAAATATTCAATAAAATAATAAATATGCTTAATCATATCGAATAAAGCTTGATTCTATATCTTGGTGTGATAAAATATTCCTATAATTCTCGATTTAATTCTGGATATTTCCTTATTACGCCGTTAGCTTTGTAAAAAAAGATATACGGATGACGATATTTAGCTGATAGACTAGGTGTGCGCAGCACTTAATTTATTATTACGAAAATTGTTGTATCATCGATTTTTGTAGAATAGGGGCGATAATAAGGTTAATTAAATTTGCAGGAGGGAAATGAAATGGGATTTCTTGAAAAAAAATTTCATCTGAAAGAAAATGGGACTAATCTAAGAACAGAGGCTATTGCGGGTATTACGACATTTGTAACTATGGCCTATATTATCTTTGTTAATCCGCAAATACTAAGTGGCGCAAATGGCATGCCTGCCGGTGGCGTCTATGTAGCTACTATTTTAGCTGCTGTTATTGGTACTCTAATTATGGGTCTTGTGGCCAATGTGCCTTATGCTCAGGCTCCAGGCATGGGTCTTAATGCACTGTTTGTTTCTATTGTAACCATGGAAAGTGGATTTACTTGGCAGCAAACTCTTGCAATGGTCTTTATTTGTGGAATTATTAATATCATTATTACTGTAACCCAAATTAGAAAATCGATAATAAAGGCTATTCCTCAATCGCTTCAATATGCTATTGGTGGCGGTATAGGTCTCTTTATAGCCTATATTGGTTTTAAAAACTCGGGATTTGTTGCATTTTATCCAGATGGAAACATTTTTGGACAAACTCTTACCGCGTTTAAAGACCCTCACTCACAGTTGGCACTGATAGGTTTGGTAATTATTATAGTTCTTATGGTTCTAAAGGTTAAGGGAGCCATTTTGATTGGTATTATTGCAACAACCTTAATAGGTATTCCTATGGGATTAACTTCTTGGGGAGCGGCTTCGGCATATAAGGTGTCAGATATTTCGGAAACATTTTTTGCATTGGATATTGCTGGACTCTTTAAGGATCCTTCTAAAATTCTATTTGTAATCACTACTATTTTTGCATTTAGTCTTTCAGATACATTTGATACGATTGGAACCTTTATTGGAACAGGAAGAAAGAGCGGAATTTTCGATGATAAAGACGAAGAAGCTCTATTTAGCAGTAAAGGTTTTAACTCAAAAATGGATAAAGCCCTTTTCGCAGATGCTACAGCTACATCAATAGGTGCTTTATTAGGTACATCTAACACAACTACTTATGTAGAGAGTGCTGCAGGAATTGGTGCGGGTGGTAAAACAGGTCTAACATCTGTATTTACAGCAATTCTATTTCTCCTCTGCCTTGTTTTTGCGCCTATCGCAGGTATAGTTCCAGGCGCTGCTACAGCTCCTGCACTTATAGTTGTTGGTGTTCTTATGATGGGTTCTTTCGGAAAGATAGACTGGGATAACTTCGACGAAGCTCTTCCTGCTTTCTTCACCGCAGTTGTTATGCCTTTTGCTGGCGGAATCACAAATGGTATAGCATTTGGATTTATATTCTATGTTCTCGTTAAATTATTTAAAGGTGAATATAAGAAAGTACACCCTATTATGTATATTGTTGTTCTATTGTTCCTCGCTAATTTTGTTATTACTGCGCTTAGTTAAAAAGAGACTTAACATATATATAAAGTCTAAAAAAAGGCTACTCAATATAGGGTAGCCTTTTTGAAAACGAATTAATGTTCATAAAAAGTTTACAGTCAGTTCATTATATACGACTTGAATTTTCTAAAGTATTTAGTGATAATAGAGGTCAAAAGTAGATTATTTATAACAATACAAGGTAAAATGAAGTGTAGGCTGCAAAATAATGTGTCAAGCAATGTTTCAACTTAAGAAAGATAGGGTGTAACGATGAGTGCAAGAGCCCATGTAATGGTTGTTGATGACGATATTAATATCTGTGAACTTCAAAGACTTTATTTAGAAAAAGAAAATTTTAAAGTCACGGTAAGCCATAATGGTAGAAAAGCGGTAGAGATTTTCAAAGCCACTGCACCTGATATTGTTATACTAGATATTATGCT
>CAYMAE010000018.1:36156-39335 GCA_964388375.1 uncultured Ruminiclostridium sp. | reverse complement strand
CGGTAGAGATTTTCAAAGCCACTGCACCTGATATTGTTATACTAGATATTATGCTACCAGGGATGGATGGCTGGGAAGTTTGCCGCGAAATTAGAAAAGTAAGTGCGATTCCCATCATCATGCTATCTGCAAAAGACGAAACCTTTAACAAGGTTTTAGGATTAGAACTCGGAGCAGATGATTATATGGTAAAACCATTTGAACCAAAAGAGCTCATTGCAAGAATTAGAGCTGTTCTTAGAAGGTATGAAAAACAAGAGGAAGGCACTTTGCAAGTGGTACTTCCTGGGCTTGTAATTAGTAAATCAAATTATACAGTCAAAATAGACGGAAATGATATAGAAATTCCTCCTAAGGAATTAGAATTACTGTTTTTCTTATCAGCAAACCCTAATAAGGTCTTTACAAGAGAACAGCTTTTAGAGAATGTCTGGGGTTTCGATTATTATGGTGATACCCGAACAGTTGATGTCCACATAAAAAGAATTAGAGAGAAAATCGAATCGGATGAAAAGAAGTGGAAGATTAAAACAGTGTGGGGTGTCGGTTATAAGTTTGAGGTGGGATAATGGTAAGAACAATGTTTGGCAAGGTTCTTATACTAGTCATAGTATTGCTCATCATAAGTTTTACCTTAACGGGCATTATAATGGATGCCGTTCTTAATAGAATGGTAGTAGATCAGCTTGCAAATCAACTTGAGGCTGTTTCCGAAAAGGTTATTACAGCCCTCGCTAACGTTGTTAGAAATGAAATGATAAAAGATCCTTTTTTATTTATTAATTATATTCAAACATTAGCAGTTAATGCTGACTCACTTATATGGATAGTATCCGAAGAAGGCACCATAATCTATTTTTCGGAGATTCCAGAAGATATTCGTCAGAACCTATTAGAATCCGAAGATGGATTGCCTCAACTCCCCGATGAACGACAATATATAAAACATCCATCCGAATATGAGGTGGGAAATTATTTTGGTTTATTTAAAGACACAGACGTTGATTGGGTTACCTACAACCATCCCTTTACAATTAGGAATGTACCCCCATATAATTTAGAGGCTAGAGGGATGATTCTCATTCATTCACAAGTTCCCTCCATTTATCAGCTTAAACACTCTATTATTTTAGTTTTTGTAGTTGCGGGCGCAATAGGAGGAATAATTGCTCTAATATTTGTGGCTTTATTAGCTAAACATATTACAAAACCTATGAATCAAATGAAGGTTGCCGCAAAAAAAGTGGCATCAGGGGAGTTTACAGATAGAATAAATGTAAAGGGTAAGGATGAGCTCTCAGAGCTTTCGCAGAGCTTTAATGAAATGGTTGTAGCACTTGGAAATCTTGAAACAATGCGTAGGGACTTCATAGGAAATGTAAGTCATGAATTGAGAACTCCTATTACAACTATTAAGGGATTCGTTGATGGAATCATAGATGGCGTTATCCCACCTGAGAAGCATGAGTATTATCTTAAGATTGTAAAGGATGAAACGTCAAGGATGCAGGATTTAGTCAACGATTTGCTTAGTCTTGCAAAATTGCAAGGAGGAGAGGCGACCTTTGAGTATAGCGACTTTGATATTAATGAATTAATAAGAAGAAGTGTTATAAGCCTCCAGCAGATGATTTTAGAAAAGGATCTTGAGTTTCATGCACTCTTTGATACGGAAAGAATGTTTGTAAGAGCTGATTTGGATTCTATTCAAAGGGTAATCATTAATTTGCTTCATAATGCTATTAAATTTACCCCAAACAATGGAGTTATCACTGCAAAAACTTATTATGAAAAGACTAAGGTTGTTATATCTATAGAAGATACTGGTATAGGGATTCCAGAAGAGGATCTACCCAATATTTTTGAAAGATTTTATAAAACCGATAAATCTAGAAGCGAAGATCGGGCAGGTATGGGTCTTGGTTTAGCAATTGTAAAAAACATTATTAATAAGCATGATGAAACTATAAAAGTGGAAAGCGAAGAAGGACATGGCACGAGATTCATTATTACCCTGCGTAGGGTGCCTGATTCTGAGAAATACTAAAGTTAACATTTTATTCATACCTATGACATAATTAATGGCTAGAATATACTCGTTAGGATAAATAATTGCATAAGAAAGGGGACGTTATTCATGGATGAGTACAACAATAATGTAGATAAAGATTTAGACCGTAATAATGAAGCTATAAATAATAATAATCCACAAGCGGATAACTATTATTCATATCAAAGCCCTAATAATCAAAGCGGGTATGATGATTTGAAGACATCATCTTTTTATAATGAAAGCCATAAAAATGAAAACCATAAAAAGCCCTCTAAAGGTAGATTTAAAAGTATTATTGCACCAATGATAATTGTAGCCTTAATAAGCTCGCTATTAACAGGTGGAATTGTAATATCATATTTTACCTTTGGTTTTCCTAATAATTTAATCAATCAAGGGAAATCCAATCCTAATAATCTAGACAATACCGGAATAAAGAATATCAAAATAATTGACGAGACCACATCAGCTGAAACTGCTGTAGCTGAAAAGGTAAGCCCTTCAATAGTTGGCGTTAGGGTAAAATATGTATATAGCGACTGGCTTTTTGGGGACCAAGAAAACGAGGGATCTGGTTCTGGGATTATATATGATAGCGATGGATATATCATTACTAATAATCATGTAATCGAAGCAGCAATGACCAGTGCTAACAAATTGGCACATAATGCAAAGATAGAGGTTATCCTTCCAAATCAGGTTGATGAACCATATGAGGCGACCGTAATAGGCAGGGATGTAGAAACTGATATTGCAATATTAAAGATTAATGCTACACAGCTCCCAGCGGCTGAATTTGCTGATTCAGACAGTATTAAAGTTGGACAAAAGGCAATTGCAATAGGAAATCCTGCTGGGCTTGAATTGATGGGATCGCTAACCTCCGGTTATGTAAGCGGCCTTAATAGACAAATTGTATTCGAAGACGGTACAACCTTAAGATTAGTTCAAACTGACGCTGCAATAAATCCTGGTAACAGCGGAGGGGCACTGTTAAATTCCGAAGGCAAGGTAATAGGGATAAACACATCAAAAATAGGCGGGGTTGCTTATGAGGGATTAGGATTCGCTATACCCTCAAACAGTGCAAAAGAAACCGCCGAAAGCCTTATTGAATCAGGATATG
>CAYMAE010000018.1:0-36056 GCA_964388375.1 uncultured Ruminiclostridium sp. | reverse complement strand
ATACCCTCAAACAGTGCAAAAGAAACCGCCGAAAGCCTTATTGAATCAGGATATGTACCTGGTAGGCCCCAAATTGGTATTATAGTTAATAAAAACTTTACTCCTGAAATTGCAGAAGAGAAAGGGGTTCCTATCGGGATTTTAGTTTACAAGGTTGAACCTTTAAGCGCTGCTTATATGGCTGGAATAGAGGATGGAGACATTATTACCAAGTTTAATGATGTTGAAATTAAGAGCTTTGAAGAGTTAGAAACAGAAAAGAATAAGTATAAAGCAGGAGACAAAGTAAAGGTAATACTCTACCGAATACCAGAAGAAGGTCTGCCTAGCGAGGGTGAATACCATACCATAGAGTTAACACTTGGCGAGAAGAAAGGCTAGGAATAAGGCGTCGCGAACGAGAATAGATCAATTTATAATAAATGACTAGTTTAAAATCTAGATAATTAAAAGGGCTACCATATATTATGGTAGCTCTTATTTATGCATTTATTACAATTAAAGCGTCGTTTATTACATTAATCAACAAGTGTATTGATAATATAGTATATTTATACAAGAAGGAAATTATTGGACTCGTAATTTCTTCTAATTTAGCGAAGGTTGTTTGATATTAAGGGATAAGACTTAATTAAATATACAGTTCCCCCCAGTTATTGTATGTGAATTATGTCTTAGTCTCTTAATTATCAAACATTAAAAGTGAAGGTGATTATTAACACTGGCATACATAAACTAATGGTATATTATGGGACAATTAGCAGTATATAAATTGAATTTATATACATTTTTTAGTATGATGGAATAGACAATAGAATTATTACTTACTTAATATTTTAAATAACTGTAATTTGGGGGCTATAATGCAGATAGCTGTTTGTGATGATGAAAAGATTTATTTAGATCTTTGCCTCAACCAAATTAAAGGGCTTATTGCCATGCAGGATAAAAATTACCAAGTAATTATAGATTGCTATTCCTCGGGAGAAGAGCTGATTGAAGCTTATACGTCGGGAAAAGAATATGATCTTATTATCCTAGATATAAAAATGCGGGACTTAAGCGGTTTCGATGTTGCCAAAATAATAAGACAACATCATAACGATACACTGATAATTTTTATTACTTCATTAAAGGACTATATGTACAATTGTTTTGAATATCAACCTTTCTGGTTCCTAATTAAGCCTGTTGCCAACGAAAGATTCATGCATGTTATTATGAAGGCTGCAGCATACATAATAGGAACTAAGGGGAAGAACCATTCGTTTTATACAAGAGACGCAGGCATTATTAGCCTCGAAATAAATAAGATAATGTATCTTGAAAGCTACCTAAGAAAGATAAACCTTTATACTAATACACAAAGTTTTACATATTATGCGACTTTAAAGGAGGAAGAGCAAAAGCTAAAGGAGCATAATTTCATAAGAAGTCATAAGGGCTATCTGGTAAACATGGCATATATAGAAAGAATAAATAGATCAGATATTATGCTTAAAAATAATAAGATTATTCCGCTGAGCGAACGCAGAAAAAAGGCGGCATTTGATTCCTTTACAAGCTTTCTTGAGGGGTGCTAAATATGGAAAGAAAAATCAAAAGGCCTTTTGTACTGTTCCTAAGCCTTCCTATAATGAGTACTATTATTGGAGCCGTTCTAATAAATGTAATTGTAGATTATAGGGTTACTATTAATGTTTCAATTGTTATTATTTTTTTAGGATTAATTTCTATAATAGCAACTTCTATTGTAACGTATTGCATTTCTATGAAGCTATTAGTTACTGAAAATAAATATTTATTTATTGAAAAACAATTAGATTGTCAGATAGAACATTACAAAAAGCTAGAAAAGAAGCGTGCAAGACTTTTTGAAGCAGTTCATGATTTTAAAAATCATCTTCATTGCATGTATTATCTATACAAAAAGAATAAATGTAAAGAGCTAAATGAATATATGGAAAAGTTACTCGAAATATCGACAACAGGAGCTATAATAGATACCAGGAATCCTGTTATTGACGCACTTTTAAGTGAGAAAATTAGCTTAGCTCTAAAAAAGGGAATAGATATAAAATGGGATTTGTGTTTGCCTGCCGACATCAAAATTGAATATATAGACTTTTGTGCTATTTTGGGAAATTCTTTAGATAACGCTATTGAGGCATGTGAAAGGATTACTGATAATAAAAGAAATAAATCAATCATGCTATCAATGAACTGTAAAAATTCATATATAGTGATGACCTTAGCAAATTCATATAATAAAAAAGCCTCCAACAGGCGCAAAAAATCAGCTAAAGCGGGGCTCACCCCACAGATTCACGGCTTCGGTCTAAAAAGCATAGAAAGGGCAGTAAAAAAATATAACGGCAATGTATTAGTTCGAAAAGATAAAAACCTTTACCATCTTACAATAGTAATGTTAATTGCCTAGCAATAAGCCTGTATACGCTGCATTATTATATCTTTTTGATTAGATAGACCTTTGAAATCCATATTTTTAATATAGTACTTCTCCATTTCACTATGATAACTTTTTGCCAACGCAATGGATTCCACGGCTTTTTGAATAATTGTATCAGCATATAATCGGTTGAAATTCAACTGGTTTCTATAGTTATGAACTATCTCATCATTGTAAAATTGATTCATAAAATATGTCGTACAATTTTCGTTATTGATCTCAATTATATCATGATACTCGTTAGCCGTAATTATAGAAAGCTTCAAATCGGGAATTACTATATGTTCGATTTTCTGAGGTGCCATTGGACAACAATAGGATTCAATGTTAAAGCCTTTATTTAAAGCCTCATCCTTTAAACATTCCATTATATTGGTTGTACTCATTCCTGACGGCGCGCTCAATCTAATAATTGTATGATTAGTACATAAACTATCTAAATAGTCCACATAACCCTTTGGGGTGATTGCACTTGCAAAAAGGCGTCGTTGCGCACCTAGAGTTTTAGATGGTTTTTTTTGTCCGAAAAGAATTTCTTTTATCTCATTGGTAAAAATAAATTCTGCACCGCTATCCAAGGCGTTTCTATATATTTTTTCTGTATCATCCAAAAGAAAAGATGCTGCGTTTAAATATCTGTAGCCCCTCTCAAAGCATGATTTCTTTCTCTCACTTGCAATAATGATTTCTTCCTTATGCTTCATGATTCCGTTTTGATCCCAGAATTGCCCAAGATCTACTATCTCATCAACCGCACCGGGATAAACTGGATCAGACATATGAGGGGATGTGCCGTCAATAATGGCGACTAACAGCTTTGGAACAACAATGCCATCAAGACTATCATTATCGCTTGAGCAATGCATAAACTCAACATCATAGCCCTGTGACGCCATCTCATAGCCTATTTTTTTCATTAAGGTGCTTTTGCCCGTGCCAGGGCCGCCCTTTAAAATAAAAAGTCTATTTGCAACGGTTTTGTCAATAATATAGTTATAATAGCTATAAAAACCTAGTGGTGTATTTCCTCCCGGAAACATATGTCTAAAATTTCCTTCTGTCATAAACTACCTCTTTTGATTCGTGTATAATTACGCCATATAGTTTATTCAAAAAATAGGTTTCATATTACTACTAAAAAATAAACAAAATGTTAGGGTATATTAATAAAAATTTGTTATTACTTAGCTTCTTTTTTTTATCTCGATAATGCATTATAATGAATAATATAGATATTTAATAAACTTTACAGAGAGGGATGGACTACAAAAATGGCAGTAAGAAGAGTTTATGTTGAAAAAAAGTCTGGTTTTGATATAGAGGCATCAAAGCTATATGCTGATATTAAAGAAAACCTACTGGTTAGCCAACTTGATAAGGTAAGGATACTTCAGAGATATGATGTTGAAGGATTAACCGACGAGGATTATGAAAGCGCAAAAGTTCTAGTTTTTTCTGATCCGTCTACCGACAATACTTATGAGGGAAAGCTAGAACTCGCCCATAACGACCGGTTGATACCTATCGAGTATCTTCCAGGACAGTATGATCAAAGAGCCGATTCAGCTGCCAAATGTATTCAGTTAATTACTCATAGTGAGAGGCCAGATGTAAAGGTTGTCAAAATTATCATTTTATCGGGAGACATGTCCGATTCTGAATATCAGAAGATACAAAACCATATAATCAACCCAATTGAAACACGCTTGGCATCCATGGAAAAACCGGAAACATTGAAAGAAGAATACCCTGTTCCAGAAGATGTAGAAGTTATAGAAAACTTTATAGATATGTCAAATGAAGATTTAAAAGCTTTCATGGATGGAATGGGATTTGCAATGTCTTGGGAAGATTTGAGGTTTTGCCAAGAATATTTCAAGGATGTGGAAGAACGGAACCCAACAATCACAGAACTTCGCATGATAGATACCTACTGGTCTGACCACTGTAGGCATACTACCTTCCAAACAATAATTGAGGACGTCGAATTTTCCTCAAATCTAGTTGCTCAAAAGATTAATAATGTCTATGACAGATATATAGAAGTAAGAAAACAGGTTTATGGAGATAGGCATAAAGACATATCTCTTATGGATTTAGCCACCATTGCCATGAAATATTTGAAAAAGACCGGTGAGCTAGATAATTTGGACGAATCAGAGGAAATAAATGCATGCAGCATTGTTGTGAAAGCGATTGTTGATGAAAAGCCTGAAGATTGGCTTATTATGTTCAAAAATGAAACTCATAATCACCCAACCGAGGTTGAACCATTTGGTGGAGCGGCAACTTGCTTAGGTGGGGCTATAAGAGATCCATTGTCAGGACGTGCCTATGTGTATCAAGCTATGCGAATTACAGGCGCAGCAGATCCAAGGACGCCTCTTAATGAAACTTTAGCAGGAAAGCTTCCACAAAGAGTTATAACTACCAGAGCCGCACAGGGGTATAGCTCCTACGGCAATCAAATAGGACTTGCTAGTGGCTTTTTATCCGAAGTATATCATGATGACTTTGTAGCAAAAAGAATGGAGCTAGGTGCCTTAGTTGGAGCGGTTCCAAAGAATAATGTAGTGAGAAAAACTCCTGATTCAGGGGATATTATTATACTTGTTGGCGGTCGGACAGGCCGCGATGGTTGCGGTGGAGCGACTGGATCATCTAAGGAGCACACCGAGGATTCTTTGACTTCATGTGGATCTGAGGTTCAAAAGGGTAATGCTCCCACCGAAAGAAATATTCAGCGCCTATTTAGAAAGCCTGCTGTAAGTAGGATGATTAAAAGGTGTAATGATTTTGGTGCAGGAGGAGTATCTGTAGCTATAGGCGAGCTGGCTGACGGAATTGAGATAAATCTGGACGCAGTACCAAAGAAATACGAAGGCCTTGATGGCACAGAGTTAGCTATTTCTGAATCTCAAGAGAGAATGGCAGTAGTCGTTTCTCCTGAAAATGCAGAAAGCTTTGTTTTTGAAGCAGGCAAAGAGAACCTAGAAGCTACTATGGTAGCAGTGGTAAATGATTCTGGTCGTCTATCCATGAGATGGCGTGGAAAAACAATAGTAGATTTAAGCCGTGACTTTTTAAACACGAATGGTGTAAAACAAAGCACATCAGTTAAAGTAAACGGAGCAGATTTTTCAAACAATGCATTAGTCGAAATTGATTCCGAAATAGAAAAATTCAGAAACGATCCTTTAGAGGCTTGGTCAAAGAATTTGGCAAGACTTAATGTGTGCAGCCAAAAAGGACTGATAGATGGATTTGACAGCACAGTTGGAGCAGGTACAGTTCAAGTGCCGCTTGGTGGTAAACACCAGCTTACCCCTATCGAGGGAATGGTAGCAAAGCTTCCTGTCGAAAGTGGTAACACCACAACCGGAACTATTATGACATTTGGATACAATCCAGTCATATCAAAATGGAGTCCTTTCCACGGAGCAACCTATGCAGTTGTTGAATCTCTTGCCCGATTAGTTGCTATGGGTGGAGATTACAAACAAGCAAGGCTAACCTTCCAAGAGTATTTTGAGAAGCTAGGCACTGATCCTGAAAAGTGGGCTAAACCTTTTTCAGCATTACTTGGGGCATTCTATGCACAAGACAAATTAAGAGTGGCTTCAATAGGTGGCAAGGACAGCATGTCGGGCACCTTCAATGATGTAAATGTGCCACCTACATTAGTGTCCTTCGCTCTTGCACCTACAGATATTACAAAGGTAGTTTCTCCAGAGTTTAAGAAGGCAGGCAATAAAGTAGTACTAATTACATTTAAGAAGGATGAACTTTTACTTCCTGACTTTGAAAGTGTAGATGCATCCTTTGAAATGATAACCAATGCAATTTGGAATAAAGAAATAGTATCTGCCTCATCTCTCAAAGTGGGTGGATTAGCTGAAGCAATAAGTAAAATGGCCTTTGGTAATAAAATTGGAGTTAAACTTGAAAAATTAAGCTTTAATCAACTATTTAAACTTGATTACGGCTCAATACTTGTTGAGGTAGACTCCTCGGCAGATTTAAGCAAATTACTGGCTGGAATAGATTATATCCTAGTTGGCCAGACCATTAATGATTCTATTATAGAAACTGCAGATGGAAATCTTGATTTGGATGATCTTAAGACATCGTGGGAAGGAACATTAGAAAAGATATTCCCAACTGAAACAGATGGAGATACCAGTAATGTTAGAACCATAAGTTACACAGAGGGTAAGAGAATAAAGCCTAGCACGGGAATTGCAAGACCAAGGGTGTTCATGCCTATATTCCCAGGCACAAACTGCGAATATGATGTAAAGTGCAAATTCGACCAAGCTGGTGCAAATGTAGATAGTTTCGTATTTAAAAATCTTACCTCACGCGAAATAGAAGATTCTATATCTAAAATAAAAGATTATATTGATGAATGTAATATTTTAATGATACCAGGAGGAATGAGTGCTGGAGGAGAGCCTAATGGTTCAGCTAAATTCATTGCCAATGTTTTTAGAAATCCATCCTTATCAGAGGCAGTGATGGATCTAGTTAATACCAGAGATGGTCTAGTACTCGGAATCGGCGATGGATTCCAAGCACTGATGAAATTAGGTCTTCTTCCTTATGGTGAAATAAGGGCAATTGACGCAAATAGTCCCACACTTACATGCAATACTATAGGCCGCCATATTTCAACAATGGTTCGAACCAAAGTGGCATCTAATCTGTCTCCATGGCTGTCAAAGGTTCAGGTTGGAGACGTGGCTACGTTAGCTTTATCAAATGGAGAGGGAAGATTCGTGGCAAGCCCTGAGATTTTGGCACAACTAGAAGCAACGGGACAGATTGCAACCCAATATGTAGATCTTGATGGCAATCCTACTATGGATATTCGCTATAATCCAAACGGTTCTGTAATGGCAATAGAGTCAATTACAAGCAAGGACGGTAGGATATTTGGTAAGATGGCTCATGACGAACGTTATACAGCCAATACTCTGATAAATGTTCCTGGCAAAAAGGAACAAAAAATATTTGAGGCTGGAGTAGAATATTTCTTATAGGTTATGATGTTTAAAGAAAATTCTTTGATAATGACTTCTAATAAAAGTACGCGGCAGCATATAGTAAGGTTAAGGGAAAAATCCATAACACAACTATGGAGAGAACCTTGTCTATTTGCTGCTGCTATTTTTTTGTCCGTAATATTAACTTCATGTGGGAGTCATTATATGGAAGGTTATATGCCTCACGAAACAAATAATCGGATCGAGACCAATGAGCCACAGGGTTCAGATTCTATAGCAAGTCAAAATAATTCGTACAAAGATACAGACGAGCCTGCCACTACCCAAGAGCCCACGAGCACAGGTGAAATTGCTAGTTCGCCCATATCTACCGAGACTTCCGAACCTGTTTCTACACCCACTCCAGAAGTTGCTAATACAGCATTGCCCACCGAAACCGACGTGCCAACTACACCGGCTCAAGGAGATGCTGATGAGTCAGACGATATTGTAGACCCGTATGTTCCATACACATATGAACATATGATAGAGGATAGCCTGAAACTTAGGGATAGATACCCGGAAATATTATCGCTAGACTTAATAGGATATTCTGTTGAAGGTAGGGATTTAACACTCATAAAGCTTGGTAAGGGAGAAAAGAAAATCATTCTTTGTGCCTCACATCATGCTAGAGAGTATATAACTAGCTCGTATCTTATGAAACTGACTGAACAATATGCAAAAATATATTCTAGTCAATACGACCAAAATAATTATGGAGATTATAATGTAAAGAATCTGTTAGACCAAATAACAGTATACATAGTCCCCATGGTAAATCCTGATGGGGTTAATCTTGTTATAAATGGTATAGATTCTGTGAGCAATCAGGAATCTGTAGCAGCTATGGCTATGATCAAGAAAACATATAAGGAATGGAAGGCTAATATCAACGGGGTTGATTTAAACCGCCAATACCCTGCCCAATGGGCAAAGAAGTATGATGAAATTGGTAAGCCTGCCTCAGAGAGTTTTAAAGGAGAGTCTTACGCAACTGAGCCAGAGGTAAAGGCTATGATGGAACTTTCTAGGGACAATGATTTTATTTTGTCAGCATCATTTCATACTAAGGGTAATGTGATATTCTGGGCCGACAGTGCCACAGTTTATTTAATACCTGGAGCCAAAGAGATAACTAATAGGCTTTCGAAGCTCACAAAATATAAAATGATGCCTATATCAGAGAAACCCGAAGTTTACGGGGCTGGCTATGAGAACTGGTTTCGACTTGAGTTTTTGCGCCCGTCCTTTTGTATAGAGCTAACACCTTCTAATAATACCGATATACCACATGACAATAAGAAGTTCGACACTCTAGTTTGGAACAAGGCTAAATATATAGGACTTTTTTTAGCCGATGAAGCCTTAAAATGTGACTAGGCTCAAGTAGACATTTTATTTCCTATTAAGTATAATTAGGTTTGAATAAAAATTGAAGTATCGATAAACTCTTTAAGAAGAGTTAGTATACATGGGAGAAATATAATGAAAAGATCTAGATATAAAAGACGAAAAAACCCTAAATTTATTGCAGTAGTATTTACACTTCTTATTCTAATAACGGCGCTTACTTATTTGATAGGTAGCAAAAACAATAATATGCCACCTTCTGAAACAGGCACTCCAACGCTACCTGCAACTGAATCAACACCACCGTCTACGACTTCTCAAACACCCACACCTGATTTATCAGAGACACCCACACCACCGGCATTAGATCCTAATAACGTATCTACAGAGGATCATGGCATTTTACCTATTACAGGTACAGTTGAAGAAAGCGGGCAAATGAGTTTAATTAAATCCAAAGTAGAAGACTATATATCGGGTCTTGATGGGAAATACGGGGTGTCATTTATAGATTTAGCTACAGGAGAGTCTTTTGGTGTAAATGACCGTGATTCATATGTTGCGGCTTCCACATCAAAGCTCTTTATGAACCTTATGCTATATACCAAAATGGAGTCTGGAGATATTGACCCAGAATCAATTTTAAAATATACAAGTGCTGACTTTGAACCCGGGTCGGGAATTATTCAAAATGAGCCATACGGTACCGAATATACAGTAAGGGAAACCTCACGACTTTCTATAATCTATAGTGACAATTGTGGTATTAACATGATTATACGTATATTGGGTATTGAGGAAATATGTCAGTATGTACTTGATTTAGGTGGAGATATCTATTATGATCGCGGGCATGTTACATCTCCTCATGATTTGACAATTGTTGCCCAGGAGCTGTACCGTCTTTACCTTAATAACCCGGATTTATATGGGGAATTAATTTATAATCTTGAGAACACTGTCTGGAAGGACCGGATAAGAGCTGGTGTTCCTGATGATGTCAAGGTTGCTCACAAGATTGGAAATCAGACGCGTGTAGCAAGTGATGTCGGTATCGTTTTTGGTTCACATCCCTTTGCAATAGCGATTTCAACACGTGATGTGGATGAGACAGAGGCAAGAAATAACCTTGCAATTATTACAAAAATGATATATGACGAAGTAGAAGCGTATGCTAAATAAATAATTACGAGGTATTAGTAAATGTACAAGCCCTATCGCAGAAGACGCAGATTTAATAAAAAAAAGTTTATATCCTTTCTACTTATAGTAGCGGTTCTTATAGTTATTACACTTATTACAAGTGGCAAAATCCCGTTTATTAACAATCTTCTTGATTTACAGGGAAATGCAACACCAACTAATTCTCCTTCAACAAGGACTACTACTCCTGCCCCTTCAGGAACTGATAATCCTATACCTACACCGGTTGCTACCCCCTGGCCGACCCCTGAACCTATGCCTGCTGAAAGCACCGACCAAGCAGTGCTGAAGGTATCCTGGGAGGATCCGGCTGTTTTCACTGGTGCGATGGCTTATTTCGATAAGAAAAGGACCTTTAGTAAGCCCGATGGCACCACCTTGGATTATTGGGTATTTGAGAACAATATGCCTGTAGTTTATGAGCCTAAGGATCAAATAAGTTTCGATTTACCTAGTCAATACTCTGATGTAAAAGGAGTTAGTGCTTTTAGGGGTAATCATTCTAGAGACTCTGCAGCCTACGGCACACGAACAGTCGAGGAAAAAAAACTAGAAATAGTTTGGTCCTATGATATAAGCTCAATAAGTCCGAAAAGTGGAGGCTACTGGCCGGGCACCGGCTGGACAGGACAGCCCCTATTAGTAAATTGGGACAGCAGTGTTCGCAATATGATGAACATAAATCCAGAGATGAAACAAAAAGATCTTGTTGAGGTAATCTATCCGACACTAGATGGGAATGTATATTTTCTTGACTTAGAAACAGGTAAGCCTACAAGAGATAAGATAGATGTTGGCTATTCAATGAAGGGAACAGGAATGATTGACCCGAGGGGTTATCCCATACTATATACAGGCATGGGGATAAATGAAAACGAAAAGACACTTACAGAATACAAATATAAGATATTCAACTTAATAGATCAAACTCCGCTATACGATATATTTGGCAGAGATCCTGTTGCCTTTAGAAAGTGGGGCGCCTTTGACTCATCTGCGGTTGTCGATAAGAATACCGATACGCTAATTGAAGCAGCGGAAAACGGCTTGATTTACAGGGTTAAGCTTAACACAAAATTTGACAGGGAAGCAGGCACCATTGATATATCACCACAGCTGACGAAATATCGTTACAAGGATTCTACCAATATTGAGCTTGGAGTAGAGAATTCACCAGCCTATTACAAGAATTATATGTATTTTTGCGATAATGGTGGAATATTCCAGTGCTTGGACATAAACACGTTAGAGCCTGTTTGGGTCTATGATGTGGGCGATGATACAGATTCAACTCCTGTTATAGAACAAACAGCTGACGGAGTATTTGTTTATACAGCAAATCAGGTGGATAAGAGAAGTCAAATAAGTAAGGACCGCGAAGATTGCAATATACGAAAATTTAATGCTCTTACAGGAGAACTTATTTGGCAGAAAGACTATTCATGTGTGTATAATTACTACATTAATGGCGGAGCATTGGGCACACCTTTGCTGGGAAAAGATGACATAGATGATATAATAATTTTTACCATATGTTTTACTGGCTCGTCGCAAGATGGCATTTTGGTGGCATTGGACAAGGAGACTGGCCACGAAGTTTGGAGAAGGCAATTAGATGCATATAGCTGGTGTTCACCAGTTGCTGTAAAAAGCTCCGAAGGCAAAACCTATGGGATTTTCACAGACTTTTATGGTTGGCTGCATCTTTTTGATCCTAAAACAGGAAAAGACCTGCACCGTGTGAGTCTAGGCGGCAATATAGAATCATCACCAGCGGTATATGACGATATGATTGTTGTAGGCTCCTATGCGAAAAAGATATTCGGTATAAGGATAAAATAGCTACTCGCAGGAAGACTAATGCCATTTTTAGATGGAGGAAATTGAATGAAACAGCAAAAAAACAAGTCAAATAGAATGGTAACTGTAGTTGTACTTTTGGCAATTACTTTGATAGCCTTGCTCACCCTTTTTCTGATTCAGGGAGGCCTTGGAAATGGGTTAGCTAATAATTCGCCTATACCAACAGGGGATGTATCACCGAACGCTTCTAAGATACCTATCGATACAAATACACCTGAACCAACACTTACCCCTGAGCCAACACCGACACCTGAAATAACTGATCCAGAGCAACTTGTTCTTGAAATACAAAATCCACCTTCCTTTGTTAGCAAGACCGCTATTTCTGAAGGGACCTATCAGAAAAAATTTAGTGATGGAGCTACCGTTACATATTCGGTATATCAAAACAATAAGAAAGTTGAATATAAGCCCGAGTATGTTTTAGCATTTCCATCTGATAAAGCCTATACAGAGCAGGCGGGAGTGACTGCCTTTAGAGGAAATAATTATAGAAATATTGCGTCGTATGGAACACGTGATGTTAAGGAAAAGAAGCTCGAAATAATTTGGGATTATGCCATAGGCGCTGTTTCAGCCCAAAATAGCTATTGGCCAGGAACAGGATGGACCGGTCAGCCTATAATTATTAACTGGCCTAAAGAAACCAGAAATATTATGAATATCAATGATCAATTTAAGAGTGCAGATTTAACCGAGGTAATTTATCCTACCTTTGATGGCAATATTTATTTTCTAGATCTCAAAACAGGAAAACCAACTCGAAATAAGATTAATCTTGGCTTTACTATTAAAGGAACGGGAATGGTTGACCCTAGAGGATATCCTCTGTTTTATACAGGAATGGGGTTAAGAGAGAATAATGGAAGATATACTGACTTTAAATATAGAATTTACAACCTAATTGATCAAAGCGAGATTTTCACATTCCTTGGAAAGGATTCTCTATCCCACAGAGGAACCTGGGGTGCCTTCGATTCATCTGGTCTATTAAGTCAAGAGACTGATACCCTTATTCAGGTTGGTGAAAATGGGATTATATATAAGATTAAGCTTAATACAAATTTTAATGCTTTAAGTGGAACTATGTCTATGTCTCCTGAAATAACTAAATTCTTGTATAAGTCTTCATATAACGAAGTGTCCAGTGATTATGGAATAGAAAGCTCGCCTGCCATATATAGAAATTTAATGTACACTGTTGATAATGGTGGCACACTATTATGCACTGACATTAATAAATTAGAGCCCGTCTGGATGTACGATACCAAAGATGATACTGATAGCACTGTAGTCATAGAAGAAACCGAAGATGGTGTTTTCATATATACTGCCAATGAAGTTGATAAAAGATGTGCTGGTGGAAAGTCCAGTAAGGCCGACGCTAACATACGAAAGTTCAATGCATTAACAGGAGAACTTGTTTGGCAAAAAGATTACACCTGTTATTATCGTTCGTATATAAATGGAGGAGTGTTAGGCACCCCATTGATAGGCAAGAACGATATTTCCGACATGATTATTTTCCCATTTTGCTTCACTGGTGGCCAAATGGACGGAAAACTTGTGGCATTGGACAAAAAAACAGGTGAAGAGATCTGGGTTCGTGAGCTACCTTTATACAGCTGGAGCTCTCCGGTCGATATATTAAGTGATGACGGCAAGACCTATGGGATTTTTTGTGGATATGACGGATTCATGCATTTGTTTGACCCTATGACAGGAGAAGACCTGGACTCGGTTTCATTAGGTGCAAATATTGAAAGTTCGCCATCGGTCTATGATGATATTGCCGTTGTAGGCTCTTATGCGCAGAAGATTTTTGGTGTAAAAATTAAATAACCTATTAGTAAATTTCATGTAAAAACAGTATTAAAGGGACTGTTCCAAATGATTGCTTATTTTGGGATAGTCTCTTTTGTGATTTATAAAGGTGTTGGCTTTATAAGATTTGTAAGTCATAAATAAACCATTTAATAATTAAATTATTTACTTAAACCATGTAGTTTGTTAAGTTATAGCATTGTATTATTTTTTATAATATCGTATTATTAAACTATAAAATGACAAAATGCATTGAAAAGTGACATAGAAGTGGACTACGTGATGCGAGAAGGCAGAAATTACAAAAATAAGCAAAAAAGACCATTAAGTAAATATCCATTAATTCCTGCTGTAACGATTTTTGTTGCTGCTATTATTATTGTTACAGTTTTGCTTACCCCACCGTATTTAGGGATGGAAGACAATGGGGATTATGCAAGAATTACATATTCCCAAGGTCTTTATGATTTGCCTGAGAATGAAGCTATTAGATTCGACGGCTATTTTATTAAAGAATATGGGATTATGCAATATTACAACGAATATGAGAGCACCGTATTCACATCACAGGGTCTATTTATACAACCAGCTATCTGGATAGATAATATAATTACAGGCAACGACAATATCTTCGACTTACGATTTCTTGGATTTATTATGTCAATTTACTTTTTAATTGTGCTTTATTTTCTGGTTGACTATTTATCAAACAAATTATCAATTCTGAGTCAAATACTAATAGCGGCTGTTTGCCTGTTTGTGTTTCTAGATACAGGCTATACTGCTTATTTTAATTCTTTTTTCGCTGAATCAGTGGCATATATTAGTTTGATGGGTTGTATAACATGCGCACTATTATTTGCAGAAGGCAGATTTAATAAATACATAGTTTTAGCTGGATTTGTGATAAATGGCATGATATTAACCTTTTCAAAGCAGCAATTTGCACCTGTAGGTGTAGTCCTTGGAATGGTCTGTCTGTTTTTCTACCTAAAAGAGAATACCCGATTGTCGAAATACCTAATTGCCATATCATCAGCATTATTGGTTTTTTCAGGTATTGCTACATATCTACTGATACCAAAAAGCTTTACTAATATTAATCTATATCATTCTATGACCCGTGGAATAATGATGACATCAGACAACCCACCTAAAACCCTTGCAACATTTGATATTGAACCTGAGTATGAATTACTAAATCAAACTATATATTTTGATCGCTATCCGGTTATTCATCCTGAGGACGAAAGAATACATGAAGACTTCTATAGCAAATATAGTATTATGTCAGTTGTAAAGCACTATATCGCTAATCCAGATGCGTTTGTGGAGATGTTAAAAATTGCAGCGAAGAATGCATATATGATTCGTCCTGATTTAGGCAATTTTGAGCGTTCTACCGGCCGGCTACCAAATGAAAAGGCTCAGACCTTTTCACTGTATAGTAGAATTAAGGCAAATTATACTCCTAAAACAGCAGGCTACGTCATCATATGGATAGCTGCAGCGTTTGCATTACTTTTTAATAAAAGGTTGAAGCAGATTATAATTATCGGTTTGATATTGATAGGCCTATCCCAAATTGTTGTACCTATCATTGGAGCAGGTGATGCGGATCTTGCAAAGCATATGTTTTTGTATAATGCATCCTATGATATAGCTAATGTTATCCTAGCTGCTCATGTTATCGCGTTTTTTGATGCGAAGTATAAGAAGAAAAAACAAATTGTAAGTGGGGATGCAACGGTTAGTAACCAGGTTCAATAAAACACTCTATTAAATAAAGGAAGTATATGAAGAAGATCGCATTGGTTTTATTATCCATAATACTTTTGACTTCGTGCTCAGCTAGAACAGAGCCCCACCACAATATGGGTCACGAAAACAACACACAGCTTGACCAGTGGGGGGAAAAGCTAGTTCAACGAGAGCATATTTGCTTTGATTTCTTTAAAAAGGAAATGATTACGGCTCAAGGTGGAATAAGAACGAATTATCTTGACAAAGAGCATAACCCGAATCTTGCGACAGGTTCGGATGTGTTATCAGAATCAATGGGATTAAATATGCTTTATGCAATACAAATTGATGATAAGGCCATGTTTGAAAGTTCCCTTGATTTTGTAAAAGAATATCTGGATACAGGTAAAATCATATCCTACAGGTACTCTACAGAAGATAGCCCGTACTATGTTAATGCCTTTGTTGATGATATTAGAATAATAAGAGCTTTAATTTTGGCAGATGAAAAATATAACCGAGAATATTCGGATATTGTAAAAAAGTACTCTAAAAGATTATATGATACCAACATTAAGGACAATTACATACTAGACATGTATGATGAAATAAATTGCAATAACAACGACTTTATTACCCTATGTTATATAGACCTTTATACAATTGGGCTACTTGAAAAGTACGATGCTAGGTGGGAAAAGGTATATAACGCCATGGACGATATTTTAAAAGAAGGCTATATAAGTGACGATTTTCCCATGTACAAATCTTCTTATAGCTATACTTCGCAAGATTACCGTGTAGGCGATATTAATATGATTGAATCTACACTTACAGCATTAAATTTAGCACGTGTAGGGAAGTGCCCAGAAAAAACAGTAGAATATCTTAAAGAGCTTATAAATACTGGGGGCATTTTTGCAAAGTACGATAATGGTGGAATTAAAAAGAGCCCTACTGAGTCTACGGCAATTTATGCGATTTGCTCATTAATTGCGAAAGAGGTTAAAGATGAACAAATGTATAGAATGTGTATTGATAAAATGATGAGTTTTCAAGTCAACGATGAAAATAGTGTAGTGTTTGGGGCATTTGCTGATCCGGTAACCTTGGCCTTATACTCTTTTGATAATCTTACTGCGTTGATAGCATACAGCCAAAGGTAATAATATGATTAAAAAAATTATGATATACATATTAATAGTTTTTATATTGATAACTAGCTTTCAAAGTGTTGCATATGCCAGCACCGACCGAGTGCTTTTGGTGTATGACAATAAAGAAGAGATGTGGATAATATCTAATCTGATTAGGGCATGTGGAATGAATCCTGAGCCCGTTTACATTGTAGAATATTCAAACGATATGATTCAAGAATATGAGTATGTAGTACTACAGGCCAAAGAGCCACTTGAAGATGTTTTGAAATTAGGAAAAAGACCAGTGTGTCTAGGAGATGATTTTAATGAGATTCCTGGTGCAAAGACTGTCTCAGTCAATAGAAAAATGCATGCTCAATTGGATGTATACGATAATACACAGTCCGTATTTTTTGAAAAAGGATGTACATATATTTTTGATTTTGAAGGAGAACCGGTAGGCAGCATGAGTGTTGAAGGTAATTCTGTTCCAATAGGAATTATAACTGAAAACATCATGTATGCACCCTATTTTAACAATGATGATATAAGTATATTTGCTGTAGCACAAATGCTAAATGAATACTTTGGCAAAAAAGATGGTGGGGAAATGTATATAGTAATCGATGAGGTGTACCCATTTGATGAGATTAATATCCTTAAACTAACCGCAGATAAATTCTACGAAACCGGTATACCGTTTATTATGAGCCTCATGCCTGTTTATGATAATACAGATTACCCCTCTTATAAGAGGTATGCACAGGCGTTAAGGTATATACAATCAAAAAACGGTTCATTTATTATGCGTGCGCCTATCGTTACAGAAAATGAATTAGTTGGTGACGATATAGATGTTAGAATGGAAAGAGCATATAAAAGTTTTGAAGAAAACGGCGTACATATATATGATAATGAATTTCCATATGAAGTCTCATCAGAGATGCTGGGCAGAATTCACCCTAAAAATGAACGGTATACGAGCCTTCCGATTGATACGTCCATTAGATTTGAACTTTTTCAGAATGAAAGTGAGATTGATACAGCAATAAAATTAGTAAACGACAAATGGCTTTTAATAGGTGACTATAAATATAAATTTACCGATCAGGCTTATGTTATGGATGAAGAAGAAGAGGATTCGGTTTATGTTTACAGAGAAGAAACGGAGAGAACCTTTTCGTTTTTGGTTGATACAGGAAACAAGATGTTAACAACTATTGTGTTAATTAGTGGGGTTATAATCATCGCACTAATTGCATTTGGATATACGCTTTATAGACAGAAATTTTTTAAGAAATGAGAGACACATGATAAATCTAGACTTATTAGGGCTATTAGCACTGATTAGCATTTGGACACTACTTCTGATTAACCAGGTTTTAGTTGTAGCTGGCTATATTTATTATATAAAGATTACAAAGAGTAAGGAAAAAACATTATCAGCTTTTCCTTATGTCACCGTCCTTGTGCCTGCACACAATGAAGGAAAAGTTATTGTAAAGACAGTTGAATCTTTGCTAAACTTGAATTATCCCGAGGATAGATATGAGATTATAGTTATAAATGATAATTCATCTGATAATAGTAGAGAGCTTTTAGAGGATATACAGAAGAAGAATCCACATAGAGCGTTTGCAGTCATAAATACCGATAATATAATTGGAGGGAAGGGCAAATCAAATGCCCTGAATATTGGGTATAAGCAAGCGAAGGGTGAATATCTAGCTATATACGATGCAGACAATACTCCTGAGCAGGATGCGCTGAAATACCTTGTAGCCGAAATATTGGATGATAGTAGTCTTGCTGCTGTAATAGGTAAATTTAGGACCCGTAACAGGGATAGTAGCCTTCTTACACGTTTTATTAACATAGAGACATTATCGTTTCAATGGATGGCGCAGGCTGGGAGGTGGCAGTTATTCAAGCTTTGTACAATCCCTGGAACAAATTTTATAGTTAGGCGTGATGTTATTGATGAAATCGGTGGTTGGGATATTAATGCCGTAGCTGAGGATACTGAGCTGAGCTTTAGAATCTATGCCATGGGATACAGAATAAAGTTTATGCCGCTGGCGGTTACATGGGAGCAAGAACCTCAGACAGTGAAAGTTTGGTTTAAGCAGCGCGTTAGATGGGTAAAAGGCAATGTTTATGTTATGATAAAGCATCTACCCTTGTTATTTAAGCTTGGCTGGAATAGAATGAAATTTGATTTGCTGTATTTTTCATCAATCTATTTTGTTTTACTAGCAGCATTAATTATTTCTGACGCACTTTTTATTCTAAATGCTCTGGGTTTAATTACAATGACCCTAGCAAGTCTAAGTCCACTGCTTTGGCTGATGGCAGTATTTCTCTTTATAATAAACATATTTATTACTCTTACAACCGAAAAGGGTGAAATGCACTTTTCAAACTTGTTCATTACGATTTTAATGTACGTTACATATAGTAAGCTCTGGATGGTGGTAGCAGCTTACGGTTTTATACAATATTTAATAGATGTAGTTTTAAAAAGAAAACAAAAATGGTACAAAACAGAACGATTTTAAAGTATTAAGATTTTATATGCCCAAGGAGTTTTGAATATGATAAAAAAGATGACACTATTTCTCATGATTTTTTGCATACTTTCAGCATCTTACTTACCTGCTGTGTATGCAGAATCAGCTGTGCATGTAGTGGGGGGTTGCTGCGGTGAAGAATCGCAGGACGTGACAGACGAAAATGCACAATCAAAAGATACGAATCAACCAAAGGAGCCGGATAGGAATACCGATAAGGATAACGACGAATATAATAAGCCAACTTTGATTGCCAAAGAGGGATGCTATTTTTCTACGATATCTTTTGCATCGGATCACTATATGGCTGGCCTTTTCCCAGAGGTTAAAGAGGGGTTTAATATAGGAGATTGGGATTTGTTAGATGCACAGCTTACATTAAGCCTATCTACTACACAGCTTGTCCAAGAATGTGTCTCAGATATAACCATAGCAATAAATGGGGTAAGATTTTATTCAGAGCGTATTCCCATTACTGATGGAACGCACAGAGAAATCATTGTTAAAATACCCGTTGAGCACATAAATGAAGGATACAATACATTATCTGTCGAAGGTTATCTTCGAACGAACAATGGATATCCTTGTGTGGATGATGTGACTGTGGCTTCCTGGATGAATATTTTCAAAGAATCCTTTATTGAAATATCCTACTTTCCGCTCCAGGAATGTAACAGCATCGCAGATTTTTATACTGGGTTTTCTTCTATTGAAGCCCTAGAAAATAATGAGAGCGCTGTAGTGCTGCCAACGAATTATGATAACGATGAGATTGATGCTGCACTGACCATAATGGCAGGTATATCTAGGAAGGCTATAAAGGATTATCAAAACATTAAACTAATAGCGTGTGATACGTGTGCCGGTGCTCAGGGAATGAAGTATGTTATTTATGTCGCCAAGACCGAGCACTTGCCCGAAATACTTTCTGAAGCACTTTTGAATAATAAGAGTATTCAGGAATACTCACCAGGCATGTTCTTGATCCAAGGAATGGGTGAAATTAATGTGCTGGTTGTAACAGGAAAAGATAAAGCGCTGTTTGACAAGGCGGCGGCAATATTATCAGATTCGATCACTATGAATCAGCTCAAGGGAAAAACAAAGATCATTGAAGATGATGAAGATGTATTTGTTAGAAAAGAAGGAGCTAAACAATATACTAAGCTAACTGAGGAAGGAACATATTTTGATGGTCCTTTCAGACAGAAGCATAATTACTATATTAACTTTGAGAGTAATAGAAAGCTTACATATGGCAGTGAACTTGCCCTTTACTTTAGATACTCTAAAAATTTAGATTTTGATCATTCCTTAGTGTCTGTTTATGTCAATGATATCCCTATAGGGAGCCTGAAACTCTCAGAAGCAAGGGCAGAGGGTGACAATATAGTACTTCCTATTCCTACCGATATTAATGTAGTCGGCAGCTTTACACTAACAGTAGCATTTGATCTTGAAACAGGCGACTGGTGTTCACTAAGAGAAAGCGAGACTCCATGGGCTTATGTTACAAATGAGTCCATACTAAAATTGAACTCAGTAGAGGTCCCGTATTACCTGTTCGAGAATTATCCATATCCATTTATTTCGGGAGGTGAGCTCAACGATGTTGTGTTCGTTCTTCCTGATAATAATGAGGATATTGATTTAAATATGATGGGAAGATTCATGTTGACGTTGGGACAGTATATGAAATATAACACGGGAAACTTATCGGTCGCAAGAGCCACAAATGCAGGAGACCTTGATGGGAAAAATGTCATAACCGTTGGAACCTATAAAAACAATCCTTTTATTGCAGGATTAAATGAGGAGCTATTTTTCCGTTTTTATCAAGGTGGAGTAGGTCTCATGTCGAACGAGAAGCTTGTATTAGAGGCGACGTATTCGGGCACCCTTGGCACAGCACAAATTATAGAATCACCATATTCAAAGACTAAAAATGCCATACTGGTTATGGCAAGTTCAAACAAAGCAGACTTGAAAAATGCTATGACCTATTTTGGTGATACAAAGGAACTATGGAAGCTTTACGGGGATGGTTTAGTAGCAGATAAAGAGGATATATTCCTATATAGATTTAAACAGGAGAATGATAAGGAGGATATATCTGAAGACTTCTTTGAAAGAGCAGATGTAGTCAACCTAATCTATGTAGCAGGAGCTATTTTAGCAATATTAATAGTGGCTGTCATTTTCATAACAATAAAATACAGGAGGATACGCGACAATGAAGAGATTAAGTAAAAATATCCAAGCAGATCTTAGCTTCATCGGTTTAGTTATACTTCTATTTGTATACTTTATCTTTATACTATATCAAAGAGAGTTTCTTGTGCAAAATTTCATTATAGCGACGATTGTATTTATCATAATTATAATAACATATTTTACCAACATTACTACTGGGTTGATTATTAATACTACTTTAATATTGGCATATACTACTTATCTAATATATCAAAGTCTTACAAAAGGTATTAGTATTAAGCCGTATGTGTATTTTTGGATGTTTATGTCCCCAGCATTAACATCAGCATTTTCGATATTTAGCTCAACTTCTTTATCATTCCAAAAACAAGTTCTGGACCTGCAAAAGAAGATTGTAAGCCTATCTACATTAAACGAGCACACGAAGCTTAAAAACTTAAGGGCTTTTGAAGATGATGCTGATAGGTATTTAAAAATTGCAAAAAGGTATGACCTGGATTTCGGAATAATGCTAATAAAGTTCAAGCATCAAAGAGAGTTAGAAAACCTCTCGCGCAAAGAAGGCATGATAAAGATTATTAAACAGGTGGTCGACACAATTAAAAATGCCGTTAGAGCCGAAGACGAAATATATCAACTTGATGACGAGGAGATACTATTTGGGCTTCTCTTGCTTACAAAAAAGGAAGGCGGTAGAATCATACATGAAAGGTTGAAAGAAAAGATTGGGGAAATTGATACTAATGAAGTTCTAAATACAAAGCAGCTGGTTATTGATATGAGAATAGGTATAGCCTATGCTGATGATAATAGAAGCATACTTGAACTAGTTGATGCTGCAAAAGAAGAGCTTCAGTATGACGTGTGAAAAATCCCGTTTGACATGAAATATCGCCTGTGCTACAATATAACGGCAACCGCACGAAAAAGGGTCTGCAAATCAGATATGCGTAACATTTTATGCATACTGTCCCTTATAGGCGAGATTGGTTGGAGGAGGTGCAATTTATATGTACGCAGTCATTGAAACAGGCGGCAAGCAGTACAGAGTTGAAGAAGGCGATGTTGTCTTTATTGAGAAACTTCCAGTTTCCGAAGGAGATGATTTTACTTTCGATAAGGTACTTGCAGTGTCCAAAGATGGTGAGTTTTTAACAGGTAATTCTGTTGATGCAGCAACCGTTTCTGCTAAAGTGTTAAGCCAGGGCAAGGATAAGAAGATTATTGTCTTCAAGTACAAGCCTAAAAAAGGTTATCGCAAAAAGCAAGGACATAGACAGCCATATACAAAGGTGCAAATCGATAAGATTAACGCATAAAACTATGACAAAAGCTATTTTTATATGTATGAGCAATGGAGATATTATAGGATTTGATATCAAGGGTCATGCAGGAGCCAGAACAGGTGGAGAGTATGACATGGTATGTGCCGCAATATCTGCTATAGGGTATACAGCCCTCGGGGGCTTAGATGAGCTTTGCGAAGTCAATACCCATATAGAGTCCGAAGGAAACCTTTCAATGAAATTGCCTAAAGGCATGACCATTGAGGCAAGGGCCAAGGCTCAAATCATTCTTAAGACTATGGTAATTGGTCTTAAGCAAATTGAAAATCAGTACTCGAAACATATACAAGTAAGTTTTAAGGAGGTGTAGCCATGATCAGAATTAATCTGCAGCTATTCGCCCACAAAAAGGGAATGGGTAGTACAAAGAACGGCCGTGATAGTGAGTCTAAGAGATTAGGCGCAAAAAAAGGTGACGGTCAGCCTGTATTGGCAGGGAATATCCTGGTAAGGCAGAGAGGCACCAAAATTCATCCTGGTACTAATGTTGGGATAGGCAGTGATGATACACTGTTTGCTCTCATAGATGGAAAGGTGAAATTTGAGAGACTCGATAAGACAAGAAAAAAGGTAAGCGTTTATTCTGCTTAATTACAGGTTATACTTATTATGGAAAGGGACGAGGCTATCGTCCCTTTCGTTTACTTTATGGGGGTTAAACTGGGTGTTGAAGCAGCTTAAACTCCCACTGCTTTTTGCACTATTGGAGGAAAATATGTTTATTGACTTTGCTGAGATTTATATAAAAGCTGGTGACGGCGGCGATGGTGCCGTCTCATTTCGCCGTGAAAAATATATTCCCAACGGTGGCCCAGATGGTGGAGATGGGGGCAAGGGTGGAAATGTAATATTTAGGGCTGATCCGGGCTTAAGGACTCTCCTGGATTTCCGCTATAAACGAAAATATATAGCAGATAGAGGAGAGAACGGTAGCAAGCGAAATAGAAGCGGAAAAGGCGGAAACGACCTTGTGGTTAGGGTTCCCTCAGGCACCATTGTAAAGGAAAAGGAAACAGGACGTATTATCGCTGATATTTCAGAAGATAATCAAGAGGAGATTATTGCTAAAGGGGGCAAGGGTGGAGCTGGAAATCAACACTTTGCAACTCCCACCAGGCAGGTTCCCAACTTTGCTCGAAATGGTATGCCTGGCAAGGAATATACTGTAGTGCTGGAGCTAAAGCTAATAGCAGATGTTGGCCTATTAGGCTTTCCGAATGTAGGTAAATCTACATTATTATCAGTTGTTTCTGCTGCAAGGCCTAAAATTGCTAACTATCATTTTACTACGCTATCACCAAATTTAGGGGTAGTTTCATTAGGAGAAGGATCCAACTTTGTAATTGCTGATATCCCAGGACTAATTGAGGGTGCGCATGAGGGTGCAGGCTTAGGTCATAATTTTTTAAGACATGTTGAAAGAACCAAACTTTTGATACATGTAATTGATATAGCTGAAACTGATGGCAGAGAGGCTATATCGGATTTTGATATAATAAATCGTGAGCTTGAGCTATATAACCCTGAAATTGCTAAGCGACCACAAATAATTGCGGCAAACAAAATTGATACCCTAGCTGATACTAAGAAGCTTGAGGAATTCAAGCAAGAAATGGAAGGTAGGGGCTACAAAGTGTTTGCGATTTCTGCAGCTACCAAGCAAGGTGTCAACGAGCTGATGTGGTATACTTATGAACAATCGAAAACATTGCCAGACGTTGTGCTTTATGATCCGTCTGAAGAAATCGGAATTGAGTTTGAGTCAAACGAGCCACCGTATACGATTAGACGTGAAAATGAATTATATATAGTTGAGGGACCATTAGTTGATAAATTGTTGGGTTCAGTCAATTTTAACGACAGAGAATCCTTACAGTATTTCCAACGTGTTATGCGAAATATGGGTGTTATAGAAGCACTTGACCAAAAAGGTATAGATGAGGGAGACACTGTTAGAGTTGGTGAAATAGAGTTCGAATATATTCCGTAGGATTATATTCGGTAGGAGTGAACAGAAGATGTTAACAGGAAAACAAAGAAGCTATTTAAGAGGTTTAGCAAACGAAGTCCCCGCTATTTTCCAGATAGGGAAGAACGGGATTGATGAAAATGTAATTAAACAATTTATTGATGCCCTTGAGGCTAAGGAGCTTGTTAAAGCAAGTGTTCTAAAAAACTCTACGTATACAGCCAGAGAGGCCTGTGAAGAAATCGCTCAAGCTATCAATGCAGAGATTGTTTCTGTTATAGGAAGTAAATTTGTTTTATATAAGGAATCAAAAAAGCATAAGGTGATTGTACTGTAATTATCCTTATATCGAGATTATAAATAGGTTGTATTATTTTCCGAAAGTGGAATGATAAGATATAACTAATTATTGAGGTATCAAAATATGATTTGGTTTGGTCCGGCAGGAAATTCAGACAGCTTTTATGCTCAAGGATTAGCCCATTCGTGGCAAATGCCGAAATGGCTTTCAGACAAAGGGCTTAGTTGCTATGAGTATCAGTGTAATAAGGGTGTCAATCTTAAAGATGAGACGGCCCAGGAAATAGGTGATAGAGCAAAGAAAGCCAATATTCGACTTAGTGTTCATGCGCCTTATTATATCAATCTTTCTAGTACGGAAGAGCCAAAGAGAGATAACTCTGTTAAATATATTTTGGATACTCTAAGAGTGGCAGACATAATGGGTGCTAGTCGTATCATTATGCACCCGGGATATGTGAAGGGCACAACACGCCAGACTGCAGTGGAAATTGCTAAGGCAGCATTTAATCAGGCTATTGAAGAAAGTAAGGAAATGGGGTTTTCCCATATCACCATTTGTCCTGAGGTGTTGGGGAAAAACAATCAATTAGGCAATCTAGAAGAGGTCATGGAATTATGTGCCCTTGACGAAAACTTAATCCCTTGTTTGGACTTTGCTCATTTACATTCTCTAACCCAAGGTGGAATGCGTACTGTGAATGATTTCATACAAGTTTTTAAGACTGTTGAAAATCATTTGGGGAAAGAGAGAATGAGAAAATGCCATATTCACTTTAGCCGAGTTGAATTTGGAAAAGCCGGCGAGAAGAAGCATTGGACCTACGCAGATACCAAATATGGTCCAAATTTTGATCCTCTTGCAGAGGCAATTATTGCACTTGATGTAGAGCCAGTAATAATTTGTGAATCTCGAGGTACTATGGCAGAAGATGCTTTGACTCTAAAAGGCATATACACAGCACTTTTGGCCACCTCACAAAAATAAGATAACAAACTCTCTTCCTTTGGCACGCAAAGCGCACTAATAGATAAGTGCTATCGTGTAGCACCGAAAATTAAGCTAATTATAGCGTGCTTTCTTTACGATTTGATGGAAATTCGATACAATAAACATATTGTAATCATATGGTGTATTTATGGACTTAAGGGGGAATGAATAGAGAATGAGAAAAGTAAGAGTTTTAAACGGGCCGAATCTTGACCTATTAGGCGTTAGAGAACCTGAAATATATGGAAAGCAAAGCCTAGAAGACATTCATAAAAGGCTTGAAAATGAAGCTAGAGGCTACAAGATAGATTTGGATTTTTTTCAATCCAACTATGAGGGCGAATTAATAGAAAAGATTCACGAGGCTTTTAAAAGTAAATATGATGGGATTATTATAAATCCAGGAGCATTTACACACTACAGCTATGCTATTCGTGACGCCATAAGCGGCGTGAGGATCCCTACCATTGAACTACATTTATCAAATATTTATACTAGAGAGGAGTTCAGATCAAAATCAGTAATTGCGCCTGTTTGTATAGGTCAGATTAGTGGTCTTGGAGTGGATTCGTATTCTCTGGCCCTTTTTGCATTATTCAACCGTTTTAATAGTCAAACATCAGAGGAGGGACTAAAATGAATTCTAGGATAGAAAATCTTAGAACCGTATTAAACACTAAAAATTTAGATGCCTGTATTATAACGGGCAGACCAAACACAATATATTTTTCAGGATTTACAGGCTCCACTTCTTATATGCTAGTTGGATTAGATAAAGCTTGGTTAATAGTGGATTTTAGATATACTATACAGGCAAAGGAGCAGGTATCTGAAGAAATAGAGGTGGTTGAAATCAAGGACACCTTCTACTCTACTATTAATAGTATTCTTAGAAAGCATCCAGTTAGAAATATAGGTTTTGAAGGTAGAGTGCTTCCTTATTTTGAATATACAAAACTTAAAGGAGCGCTTACGAATGCTAAAGAGCTTATAGGCCTAGATGGAGATATTGATAAAATTCGACAAATTAAGGATAGTGGCGAGGCCAAAATGCTTCAAAAGGCAGCTCTTATAGGTGACAAGGCCTTTTCTCATATCATTGATTTTATTAAGCCGGGAATGAAGGAGACAGAAGTTTCGACGGAGCTTGAATATACGATGAAGAAATTAGGTGCAAAAGGGCCTTCGTTTGAGACAATTGTAGGCTCTGGTCACAGATCTGCAATGTGCCATGGAACGGCTACAGAAAATGTTCTTAAAAAAGGTGATGCGCTTGTTATGGACTTTGGTGTGATTTACCAGAATTATTGTTCGGACATGACGAGAACAATATTTATAGGCGAGCCAAGTGAAGAACTAAAGGAAATCTATGGCATAGTATTAGAAGCTCAAAAAGCAGCTCTTGATGGAATTGTTTCAGGAATGAGTGGCATTAAGGCAGATAAAATAGCAAGGGATATCATAGCCAAAGCTGGATACGGAGACAATTTTGGTCATAGTTTGGGACATGGCGTAGGAATAGAGATACACGAGGACCCAAGATTATCAACAAGTAGCATAGATATATTGGAAGATGGCATGGTGTTTTCCATAGAGCCGGGCATATATGTAGACGGACTTGGTGGTGTAAGAATCGAGGACATGGTTATGCTCGTGGATGGAAAGCTGAGAAATTTCACGACAAGCCCTAAGGATATAATAATAATTTAATGTTCGCACCTTGACGCATGGTATTAAAGCTATGCGTAAGATTTTGCATTTTTTTCTTGCATACAAGGGTGCAATGGCTTAATATTAAGAAGAATGAAAAAGATTTACTGATATAAAGAGAGGGTTATTGGATATGGTAGTAGCAGGAGATTTTAAAAATGGTACAACCTTTGAAATGGATGGACAGGTTTTTCAGATTGTTGAATTTCAGCATGTTAAGCCAGGAAAAGGCGCTGCATTTGTAAGAACAAAGATTAAAAACGTTATAACGGGAGCTACGGTAGAGCGTACATTCAATCCTTCCGATAAATTTGAGAAAGCTCAAATAATAAGAAGAGACATGGAATATCTCTATAATGATGGTGATTTAGCTTATTTCATGGATACTGAGACCTATGAGCAGATTCCTATTAATATGTCTTCTATTAGTGATATGCTAGTCTTTGTAAAAGAGAATATGGTATGTAAGATTCTTTCATATAAGGACAATGTTTTTGGAGTAGAGCCTCCTATGTTTGTTGAACTTGAGATAATAGAGACTGAACCAGGATTCAAGGGAGATACCGCTCAAGGCGCTAATAAGCCTGCTACTGTTGAGACAGGTGCACAGGTAAAGGTTCCTCTTTTTATTAATCAGGGTGAAAAGATTCGTATTGATACTCGTACTGGAGAATATCTGGAAAGAGCATAATATTGACAAAACATATTGTCTATTATAATATTATTTATGGTCTTGGGGAAAAATGTGAAATGCCCCTAATGCTATGAGATAAGGTAAGACAAAACAAATAGACCTAACCTTTTTGGAAAGCCCAAAAGAGAGGCAAAATCACAGGCTGTAAATTTTGCTTGGGTAAGTAGTAGGCTTCGGGAACACTATTTGATATTTTATAAATTAATAATTAAGTGGGTGTTATTAATAAGTACATGATTAACACCAATGTGGGTGGCACCGCGGGAAGTAAATCTCGCCCCTCAGAAACGTAATGTTTTTGAGGGGCTTTTTTAAATTGCCATTGAAAGGTAAAAAATTATGAATATTTACAGAACACATAATTGTGGAGAATTAAGGAAGAGTAATCTAAATCAAAAAGTAAGATTAGCAGGCTGGATTGACACCATTCGCGATCACGGTGGCGTAATATTTATAGATTTACGTGACCACTATGGAGTAACTCAGATAGTATTCAATGACGGAGAGATTAGTAATACTCTAGGCCGTGAAAGTGTTATCTCGGTTGAAGGTGTTTTACATCAAAGAGATAATGAGACTATCAACCCCAAAATAGCAACTGGCGAAGTAGAGGTTAAGGTTGAGAGTTTAGATGTCCTAGGCCAATCAGCTCGTCAGCTCCCATTTGAAATAGAATCTTCGGATCAGACAAGGGAAGATGTTCGCCTAAAATATAGATTTTTGGATTTACGTAATCCCAAAATGCATAATAATATTATTCTACGTTCTAATATAACTAGTTTTTTAAGAAGAAAGATGGAGGATTTAGGCTTTCTTGAAATACAGACACCGATTTTAACATCCTCTTCTCCCGAAGGAGCGCGTGACTATCTTGTGCCTAGTAGGAAGCACAAGGGTATGTTTTACGCCCTCCCACAGGCACCACAGCAGTTCAAACAGTTATTAATGGTATCGGGATTTGATAAGTATTTCCAGATAGCTCCTTGCTTTAGAGATGAAGATGCAAGAGCTGACAGATCGCCAGGCGAGTTTTATCAACTAGACTTTGAAATGGCTTTTGCAACGCAAGAGGATGTGCTTGAAGTTGCTGAAGAGGTTTTATACGACACGTTTTCAAACTTTTCAGATAAACATGTTAGCCCTGCTCCCTTTAAGCGCATTACTTACGCTGATAGCATGCTAAAATACGGTACCGATAAGCCTGACTTAAGAAATCCTCTTATTATTGAAGATTTAAGTGACTTTTTTAAAGAAATTGATTTCATGCCCTTTAAAAACAAGCCCGTTAGAGGGATTGTAGCTCCTCAATGCGCTTCTAAGTCCAAGTCGTTTTTCGAAAAGATGCTTGCCTTTGCAACTGAGATAGGAATGAAGGGCCTAGGCTATATTTCAATATTAACTGGTATGGAACTAAAAGGTCCTATAGTAAAGTTTATATCTGAAGAAAAGCAAAAAGAGCTAATTGAAAAGCTATCACTAAAAGAAAATGATACTTTGTTCTTTATCTCTGATGTTGCAAAGCTAGTTGATAAATTTGCCGGTCAGATTCGCACCGAGCTTGGCAATCGCCTTGAGATTATAGATAAGTCTAAGTTTGAGATGTGCTTTATAGTAGATTTCCCTATGTTCGGAATAAATGAAGAAACCAATAAAATTGAGTTTACACATAATCCGTTTTCAATGCCCCAAGGCGAAATGGAAGCACTAGAAACCATGGATCCTTTGGATATAAAAGCCTATCAATATGATATAGTTTGCAACGGCGTTGAACTTTCATCGGGAGCTGTACGAAATCATAAACCCGAGGTTATGGTAAAAGCATTTGAAACTGCAGGTTATAGCAAGAATGATGTGGAGGAAAACTTCTCAGCATTGTATAATGCTTTTCATTATGGAGCTCCTCCTCATGCTGGTATGGCACCTGGTCTTGATAGAATTGTTATGCTGCTTACCGAGCAGGAAAGCATAAGAGAGATAGTCGCCTTCCCAATGAACAGCAATGCGCAGGATTTATTGTTGGGGGCACCAAGTGCTGTTACAGAACAGCAGCTTAGAGAGGTTCATATCAAGCTTAGATAGCCTTATAGAACTAGAAGACGGGAACAACCAGGCTGCAAGCGGATGGAACGCTCAGTCTGCAGGAAGAAAAACGCGCAGCTGCAAGAAGAGGAACACCCGGCCAACACGAAGAGGAGCGCTCTTGAAAAGGCTTGAGGTTAATAGTAAAAAGGGAGGATATCTTAATGGATATAAAAGACCTTTTGGAATATGAGAAAATGGTGAAATTTAATCTACCTGAGTCCGAACGGGCATGGATAATAGAGAAGGCCAATATGCTTGATAATAGTTTTAGCAAATTATCAAGTGTTGACACACAAGGAATAGAGCCATTGATTTCACCACTGGAATTGCAAAATTCTCTAAGGGAAGATGTGGCTAATAAGGCATTTTCCCGAGATGAAATACTATCTAATTCGCCAGAGCAATGCGATGGCTATTTCCAAGTCCCAAAGACCATAGAATAGGGGGATATTTCATTGAATAATGATTATTACGTTACAAAATACGATGTAAAAGCCGAAAATGCCTTTGCTTTAGATGATAATATTATGGTCAAAGACGGGCCTGCAACTGCAGGCTCTAAGATGCTTAACAAGTTTATTTCGCCTATAGAAGCAACTGTGGCCAAAAAACTTTTTGATAAGGGCATGGAGTTATCAGGCAAAACTAAGCTTGACGAATTTGCTGTGCAAGGAGTTACAAGCGATAACGCTGATTGCCTGTCTGGAGCGGTGGGTGCCGTTTTAGACAAGACATGTAAGATTGCTTTGTGCAACGATGTTTTCGGAAAGATTCGCAGACAAGCACCGGAAAACTGCCTATACTATATTCGCCCGACTTATGGCACAGTATCTAGATTTGGCCTTATTCAAACCGTTTCTTCAATGGATCAAATAGGTGTCGTAAGCAGTAATTTAGAGGACGGCTTTGAAGCTCTATCAATGATTGCCGGCCACGATGAAAAAGATGGGACTACCACACAAGGGGACGGTTCTTCTGTGTTGAGCCCAAGAGACAATTCAAAAGAAGGAAAGTATATAATCGGCATTCCATCTAATGTAATAAATCAGACCGATGAGAAGAGCAAAGGCGCAATAAAAGACTTTGCTTCCAATAATGATTCAGAGGAATTTGAACTTAAATACTTCGATGTCTTTTCTCAAGTAATGTATATATTAAGCAGCGCTGAAATTGGCAATAATACTTCACGCTATGATGGAGTAAAATTTGGTTACCGAACCGAAAATTATGCTGGTCTAAACGATCTATATACTAATACAAGAACCGAGGGGTTCGGTCTTAATATGAAACTAGCTTCCATAGTAGGCGCAATGGTATTGTCAAGTCAGAATTATGAAAGATATTATTTACAAGCCATGAAAATTCGACGCTTGATTAAAGAACAATGCGACGAGCTATTTAAGCGCTACGATGCAATCGTTATGCCATTAACACTAAATAGCCAAGTTCCATATATTAATACAGCACTTTACGCATTAGCTACTCTTTGTGGATCGCCCTCGGTATCTGTGCCGCTTGGTTCAAATAATGGCATACAGCTTATTTCCCAAGTGAAGAATGAAAATGTATTGTTTGGTATTTGTAAAGGAGGCAGGTAAGCATGGAATACGAAGTAGTAATGGGTCTTGAAGTTCATGTTGAGCTTGCAACCGAGTCGAAACTCTTTTGTTCATGCTCGGCTAAATTCGGATCTGAGGCGAACGAGAATGTATGTCCTTCATGTTCAGGAATGCCTGGATTTGTGCCTGCACTAAATAAAAGAGCCGTTGAACTTGGCATAATAGCTGGATTAGTTACTAATTGCGAGATAACACGGAAGATAACATTTGATAAGAAGAATTACTTCTATCCTGATTTGCCTACCGGACATCAGAACACACAATTATATGCTCCGATTTGTACAAACGGTCATATTGATATTGAAACAGATTTAGGTAAAAGCAAAATACGTATAAAGCAGATTCACATTGAAGAGGATGCAGGAAAGCTTGTGCATGATTATAGAACCAATGCATCATTGGTAGATTATAACCGTGCAAGCGTACCTCTTATCGAAATTGTAAGTGAGCCTGATTTTCACACATCTGACGAGGTTGTCGCATACCTTGAAAAACTTCAATCTTTGCTAACCTTTGCAGATGTTTCTGATTGTAAAATGCAAGAAGGCTCCATGAGATGTGATGTAAACATTTCTGTTCGAGAAGCCGGAACCACTAAATTAGGAACTCGAACCGAAATGAAGAATTTGAACTCTTTTAAGGCAATTGCGCGAGCTATTGAATATGAATCGCAGCGACAAATCTCGGCCTTGGAAACTGGAGACGAGGAAATCATTCAAGAGACAAGACGCTGGGATGACACTAAAGGTGAAAGCTATGCAATGCGCAATAAGGAAGATGCGAATGATTATCGTTACTTCCCTAACCCTGACATAATGCCTGTTCACATTAGCGAGGAATGGATTTCGGAAGTAAAAAGTACTATTCCAGAACTTGCACAGGACAAGTATGAAAGACTTACCGGGGAGTATGGGTTATCAGATTATGACAGTAAGCTTATTTCAGGAAGCAAAAAAATAGCTGATATATTTGATGGAACTCTGGAATATGTAAATAACCCAAAAGAGGTCGCTAATTGGATTATAGTGGATCTAGCGAGCATCGTGAACGAAGACAACAAAGCTTTTGATGAAATAGATATTGATTACGAAAAGTTCGGGAAAGTAATAAACATGGTTGATAAAAAAACAGTCAACAGGACTATAGGCAAAAAAATTCTTCAACAAGTATATACGGACAATGTTGACCCGGAAGATTATGCCAAGGAAAACAAGCTTGGTATGATTGCCGACACAGGATTATTAAAGGATGTAATCAGTAAAGTAATTAAAGAAAATGAAAAGTCTATTCTTGAGTTTAAGAGTGGTAACCAAAAGGTTATAGGCTTCTTTATGGGAAAGATAATGCGTGAAACGCAAGGCAAAGCTGATCCTAACTCAGTGAAAAAAATACTTATAGAAGAGCTTGAAAACTATAATATATAAAAAAGTTATTGGGGAATTAAGGCAATTCCCCTTTCTTATCGAAAAAACTAAGTGAATTATTGTTTACTAACTCTTGAAAATCTAAGTCTATATCAGTAGGTTATTCTGCATAAATAAAGGAATAAATCCAATACTAAGCATGAAACAAAATCTACAAAATGGGTCTTTGAGAGGAGGTAAGTTTTTTGAAAGCAACTGGTATTGTACGAAGAATTGATGATCTTGGAAGAGTAGTTATTCCAAAGGAAATCAGAAGAACATTGAGGATAAGAGAAGGGGATCCTCTTGAAATCTATACAGACCGTGAAGGGGAGGTAATTCTTAAAAAGTATTCTCCCATAGGTGAATTGGGTAATTTTGCTGATGCTTATGCAGAATCTCTTCATAATACAAGTGGGCACATCATCGCAGTAGCAGACAGAGATTCAATAATAGCTGTTTCGGGCGGTTCAAAAAAGGAATTACTTGAAAAAACATTAAGCGTAGATATTGAAAGAGTCATGGAGCACCGCGATATGTTCGTGGCAGCCTCTACCGATTCCCAACGGATACCGGTTATTAGCGACGAGAAGGGCAGTACAAAGTATACTGGTCAGGTCATTTCGCCGATTATATCAGAGGGAGATGCCATAGGAGCAGTTCTTATGCTCTCAACAGACCCCAATGCAAAGATGGGGGATGTTGAGACAAAGTTAGTTCAATCGGCGGCAGGATTTCTTGGCCGTCATATGGAGCAATAATAATCTAGAGGTGAGAGGTGAGATTTCGAGTATATATAAGCTTAACAGCTGACCTCGGCTCTCATCTCTAGCATCTTAAACCTTGCCTTTAAGATCTCATACCCATATTTTGTATCTCAGTTCTCTTAGCAATTGCTCTTGCAGCGTGAATTCCACTAGCGGCCGCTTGAGACAAGCCTCTTGTTATGCCTGCTCCGTCACCTATTGCAAAAAAGTCGGGCAACTCAGTTTCAAATTCCTTAGTAAGATGAAGTCGTGAACTATAGAATTTTACTTCCACTCCGTAGAGCAGGGTATCATAATTAGCCGTACCCGGCGCAATTTTGTCTAAAGCGTAAATCATTTCTATAATATTATCCAGATGTCGTTTTGTAAGAACAAGGCTTAAATCACCCGGTGTGGCCTTCATTGTAGGCTTGGTAAAGCTCTGGCTCAAACGGTGTTCATTGGTGCGTTTGCCTTTTATTAAATCACCAAAGCGTTGAACTAAAATCCCGCCACCTAACATATTTGAAAGAGAAGCTATGCGTTTGCCATATTGATATGGCTCGTTAAATGGCTTTGTGAAACGATTGCTAACTAATAATGCAAAATTAGTATTATCACTTCTATAGGCAGGGTCAGTATAGCTATGACCGTTAACTGTTATGATTCCGTCAACATTTTCGCTTACCACATGACCATAAGGATTCATGCAGAATGTTCTTACTAAATCGCCGTATTGCTTTGTTCTATAAAGAAATTTAGATTCATATACAATGTCGGTGATACCCTCGAATACTTTTGCGGGAAGCTCAACTCGGACGCCAATGTCCACCTGATTATTAATGAGCTGTAGCTGAAGGTGTCGGCATTGCTCGGCAAACCACTCAGCACCAGAACGGCCTGGAGCGGCAATAAGATAGCGACAAGTAGCGGTTTTGCCGTTAGCTAAAGTAATCCTATATCCATCATCTATCTTCTCGATAGATTCTACGGCTGTATTACATGAAATCTCAATTTTTTGATTAAGGTAGTCAAATATCTTTGAAAGGATTTGCTTATTGTTTTCAGTTCCTAAATGCTTTACCTCGGCCTCTAATAGGTGAAGATCATTTGCTAGAGCCCTTCTTGAGATATCACGGGCTTCAGGAGTATTAGTTGAAAATCGTTGTAGTGTTGCCCCAAAGCCAACATTGACAGTATCAACATACTCGATTAGTTCCATTATTGCTTCGCTATCTAGGTATTCATTTAGCCAACCACCAAATTGTGTTGTGAAATTATATTTTCCGTCAGAAAAAGCGCCAGCACCACCAAATCCGTTCATGATGCCACAGGAGTTGCAATTAATGCATGATGGCACTGTTTTATCCACTATGGGGCATGTTCTTTTATAAATATCATTGCCTTGCTCAAGCATGAGTATATCCATGCCCGGGATAAGCTTATTTAGCTCATATGCAGCAAAAATACCAGCGGTGCCGCCACCTAAAATTATAGTATTATAGATATTTTTCTTCAAATTAACATACCCCTTCCGTGTTCGCCATGCGTAACTATTATACCATAAGCTCAGCCGTAGCAATTTATTGCAATGATGCCGTGTTGGTGTCAAGTATTCGTGGGCAATTTATTTATTTTTCCGATAGTTAGAATTTACCAGTACTTTAATAGACTGTTTTGCGCTTTGATTTCCGCATTTATTCCACGGTCTCATTGACAATGAGCCTCCTACGGCATATTTTCAGGCATTGTGGCAGTAGGCATTGTACTGC
>CAYMAE010000017.1:13054-43491 GCA_964388375.1 uncultured Ruminiclostridium sp. | reverse complement strand
AATGTTTGGATATGCAACAGATCTTCGTTCTAAAACTCAAGGGCGAGCAGTATATTCAATGGAACCATCACACTATGAACCGGTTCCCAAGAGTGTACAAGGAAAAATCATCGATGGTAAAGGCATAAATGCTTAGATGCATAAGTATTGAAAATATTGATTTTAATGAATAATAATTGTATAATTTTGAATCATCAGTGATTCAAATGAAGGAGGTTTATTCCAAATGGCAAAGGCTAAATTCGAACGTAACAAACCACACGTAAACATTGGTACAATCGGTCACGTTGACCATGGTAAGACTTCTCTTACCGCTGCTATCACCAAGGTTCTTTCTTTAGGTGATACTACTAACGAATTAAAAGGATATGATCAGATTGACAATGCTCCTGAAGAGAAGGAGAGAGGTATTACAATTAATACTTCACACGTTGAGTATCAGACAGAAAACCGTCACTATGCACACGTTGACTGCCCAGGTCACGCTGACTATGTTAAGAACATGATCACTGGTGCTGCTCAGATGGACGGAGCAATTCTTGTTGTTTCAGCTGCTGATGGCCCAATGCCTCAGACCCGTGAGCACATTCTTTTATCCCGTCAGGTTGGTGTACCTAGCATGGTAGTTTTCCTGAACAAATGTGACATGGTTGATGATGATGAGCTTATCGAGCTTGTTGAAATGGAACTAAGAGAACTCTTAAGCGAATACGATTTCCCTGGAGACGATATTCCTTTTATTCGAGGTTCAGCTCTTGATGTTCTTGAAAGTGAATCTACAGATCCTAATGATCCTGTATATGCACCTATCTTCGAACTAATGAAGAATGTTGACGAGTTTATTCCCACTCCTCAGCGTCCTACCGACCTTCCTTTCCTTATGCCTGTTGAGGACGTTTTCACAATCACAGGCCGTGGAACAGTTGCTACAGGTAGAGTTGAGAGAGGTACAATAAAGGTTGGCGAGGAAGTTGAAATCGTTGGATTAATGGACGAAGCTAGAAAAACAGTTGTTACTGGCGTTGAGATGTTCCGTAAAATCCTTGATTCAGCTGTTGCAGGCGACAATATTGGTGCACTTCTTCGTGGTGTTCAAAGAAGTGATATTGAAAGAGGCCAAGTTCTTGCAAAGCCCGGTTCAATAACTCCTCATACAAAGTTTAACGCACAGGTATACGTTTTGACAGCTTCTGAAGGCGGCCGTTCCAAGCCTTTCTTCTCTGGCTACAGACCACAGTTCTATTTTAGAACAACAGACGTTACCGGAAACATCACTCTTCCAGAAGGCATTGAAATGTGTATGCCTGGTGACCATGTTACCATGGAAATTGAACTAATCACACCTATCGCTATGGAAAAGGGTCTTAGACTCGCTATCCGTGAAGGCGGCAGAACTGTTGGTTCAGGCGCAGTTGTTGATGTTTTAGGTTAATTTATCAAATATATAATTGCTTATTTAAAAGGACTTTCTCAATCGAGGAAGTCCTTTTTGTTGGTGGTGCGCAAGCACCACCAGCGCAACCTGTATTGCACAATCACCGCGAGGATAATGACCTCTACAATATTCAGCACAATCCGCATCGCATAATTGTTAGCATAATAACCTCCACAATATTCAGCAGCACGATCCGCATTAGTCTGATTAACGACTCATTATTACCATCTCAGTGATTACGTTTCTTGATTTGTTGGTAAAACTAACAATTGAAAAGAATAGGGAGCACCCGTATAATATAGATGCTTGGCAACATTGTATTTTAGCTAGTAGCCAGGGCAGTATTTTTGTAAACTAACTATATTTACGTAATAGGCCTTAGAGTATGAAAGGATGATTAATATGCCGAAGACAACAAAGAAAATTACAGCCAACAGCATGCCGATGCTTCCACTACGAGGCATTGTGGTTTATCCTCATATGATACTCCACTTTGATGTAGGTCGTATTAAATCAATAAAAGCCATAGAAGAAGCTATGTTGAAGGACCAGAATTTATTTCTGACAGCTCAGAAGGATCCTAATATTGAGGACCCTAGCTTTGATGATATTTATACATTTGGTACAATTGCTCAAATAAAGCAGCTATTAAGATTGCCTGGAGACAATATAAGAGTTCTAGTAGAGGGAATTGACAGGGCAAAAATAGTAAAGCTTATTGACAGTGAAGACTTTTATAATGTAGAGATCTTGCCAATAAAGCCAAAGACTCTACAAAGCGGAAGAAATGAAATTCAGGCCCTAGCGCGTCAGGTGATTGACCATTTCGAGCAATATGCCAAGCTATCGGGTAAAATTTCTCCTGATGCTACTTTATCTATAACAAATATAACTGATTTATCAAGACTCCCAGATGTCATTGCATCGAATCTTGATATTTCTATTCAATTGAAACAAGAAATATTAGAGCAAGCTTCACCCAAAAAGCGATTTAAAATGCTATTAGATATCATGGCAAAGGAAAATGAAATTCTACTTATAGAAGAAAACATCACAAGCCAGGTACGTCAGCAAATAGACCAGAACCAGAAGGAGTATTATCTTCGTGAACAAATGAAGGTAATTCAAAAAGAATTAGGTAATTACGGCGATACTGAAACAGATGACTATAAGGAGAGAATTGAGAATGCAGATTTCTGCCAAGAGGTTAAGGACAAAGCTTTAAAGGAGCTAGACAGACTATCCCGTATGCATTCCTCATCGGCTGAGAGTGGAGTTATTCGTACTTATTTAGATACAATCTTGGATTTGCCTTGGAATAACAAGACCCAGGAAAAAATTGATATAAAAGATGCAAGTGAGATTTTGGAAAGAGATCATTATGGCCTTGATAAGGTTAAGGAAAGAGTGCTTGAGTACCTAGCAGTCAGGAAGATGAAGAATGGTCTTCACGGGCCGATTCTATGCTTTGTTGGACCTCCCGGCGTGGGCAAAACGTCTATAGCAAAGTCGATAGCTGAAGCACTTAATAGAAATTATGTTCGTATGTCACTTGGCGGAGTTCGCGATGAGGCTGAAATTAGGGGCCATAGAAGGACCTATGTAGGGGCTTTACCTGGAAGAATTATAAGTGCTATTAAACAAGCAGGCACATCTAATCCTTTGATTCTGCTAGATGAGATAGATAAGATGTCCCATGATTTCAAGGGAGATCCTGCTTCTGCAATGCTCGAGGTTTTAGATGCAGAACAGAATAAAGAGTTTAGAGATCATTATCTAGAGCTACCTTATGATTTATCTGATGTTGTGTTTATAACTACCGCAAATTACAAGGACGCAATACCAGGTCCTCTTTTGGACAGAATGGAAGTCATTGACATTTCAGGATATACTGAGGAAGAGAAGATAAATATAGCCTCAAGGTATCTTGTTCCTAAACAGCTATCCTTACATGGTGTGAGCACTAAGCTAATAAGGTTCGAAGAATCTGCCATAAAAGAAATTGTTGTTCACTATACAAGAGAAGCAGGCGTGAGGAATTTAGAAAGACAAATTGCCACAGTTGTAAGGAAGGCAATAAAAAGAATTGTCACTGAAAATAAATCCTCAGTACGAATTACCAAAAACACCACAAAAGATTATTTAAGGGCAAGAAAATATCTCTATGATAAAGCTACTGAAATAGATGAAATTGGTATTGTAAGAGGGCTTGCATGGACTCCCGTAGGTGGAGAAACCATGCCAATCGAGGTAAACATAATGTCTGGAGAAGGTCAGCTTGAGCTTACCGGTCAACTAGGAGATGTTATGAAGGAATCTGCCCGTATTGCAAGGAGTTATATACGCTCTATGGCAAGAGAATATGGAATAGACGAGAACTTTTATAAGGATTTTGATATTCACATCCATGTACCGGAGGGTGCAATACCTAAGGATGGACCTTCAGCAGGAATTACTCTTGCAACCGCAATGATATCTGCTCTCACCAAAATCCCGGCCAAAAAAAATGTGGCCATGACCGGTGAGATAACTCTTCGCGGCAAGGTATTACCAATTGGAGGCCTGAAGGAAAAGGTTTTAGCTGCACATAGAGCAGGAGTAGACACAATTCTCATACCATATGATAACAAGAAGGATATTGAGGACATTCCCAAGAATGTTAGAGAGGAAATTCGTTTAATTCCTGTCGCGCATCTAAATGATGTTATCAAATATGCCCTTGTCAGAAAGCCTATACCAACAAGACCTATGCAGGAAGACAAACAGGAAGATAGCATCCTGATAAACCATGCAACAGCTGTCGACGAGGCAGCAGCAACCATGGAGATGTAATCCGACAAATTAGTATAAAAAACACAGGGGGACGGTTCTCCTGTGTTTTGCTTTGCTGGCTGTTGAGTGACAGTTTTGCTGCCACAAGAGTCTCACTCCATAACCGTCCCCTTGTGTTTGGCGGCAAAACTGTGCTGCATTGTTCTATAATTATGCTATAATAAAACAGGTGAAAACCTGTTTTGTTTTTATGCTTATTATATGGAGGCAACATGTTATTAATAAAGAATGCAAAAATTTTGACTATGGCAGAAAAGAATTACGATAATGGCTTTATTCTAGTTAAGGATGGAAAAATATCTGAGGTTGGAAGTATGGAAGCCATGCCTAGCACCAAAGATTCTGATACAGTTATTGATGCTGAGGGAATGTTTCTATTGCCTGGAATTATAGACAGCCACTGTCATATTGGTATGGCTGAGGACTCAGTCGGGTTTGAGGGTGATGATGTCAACGAGATGACCGACCCTATAACACCGCAGTTAAGAGCTATAGACGGTATCTATCATGACGACAAAGCATTTGAGGAGGCCTGCCAAAACGGTATTACAACAGTTGTGACGGGGCCTGGTAGCGCGAATGTTATAGGTGGACAGTTTGCCGCATTAAAAACATATGGTAGAGCTGTTGACGATATGATTATTAAAGCCCCATGTGCTATGAAGATTGCTTTTGGTGAAAATCCGAAGGCAGTTTATAATGAGAAACATCAATTACCGACAACCCGAATGGCTACAGCTGCTTTACTTAGGGAACAATTATATAAAGCCAAGGAATATCTAGAGGCTATTGAAAAATATGAAGATGATAAGGAAGAGAATGATAAGCCTGAATTTGATATAAAGTTTGAGGCGCTTATCCCTGTTATTAAGGGAGAACTGGTAGTAAAAGCGCATGCGCACAGAACAGATGATATATTCACTGCTATTCGTATTGCCAAAGAATTTAATCTGGATATGACACTTGATCATTGTACTGAGGGATGGCTTATACCCGATAAAATAAAGCAAAGTGGATATGATGTAATTTTAGGACCTATTTTAACCGATAGATCCAAAATTGAGCTTAAGAATCAAACAACAAAAGCTCCGGGAATTCTTTCAAAGGCCGGGATAGATGTAGCCATTATGAGTGATCATCCTTGTGTACCTGCACAGCATTTAATGCTTTGCGCCACATTAGCAGTAAGGGACGGAATGTCTGAGGAAGACGCTCTTAAGTCAATCACTATTAATGCGGCTAAAAGCGTCAGGCTTGAAAGTCGAATAGGTAGTCTTGAAATAGGTAAAGATGCCGACATGGTATTGTACACGGGTAATCCTATTAACTACTTAAGCAAAGCAAGAATGACATTTATCGATGGACAAATTGTATACGAGAATAAAGAAGGATAATTCAATGTCTATAGAACAAAGCAATGAAACTAATTTGGGACAAGGAGCTCCCTTCGAGCAGGAGCATGAAACTTACTCGGAGCAGGAAACCTTTGAGCTAGGATTTAAATTTGCCAAAGAGCTTAAACCGGGAAATTCCATAAGTCTTGAAGGCGATTTGGGAACAGGCAAAACGGCTTTCACTAAAGGAATAGCTTCTGGATTAGGTGTAAAGGAGCATATTACAAGTCCTACCTTTACATTGGTAAATACTTATTATGGTGAAATAACTTTACATCACTTTGATGTATACCGGGTAAATGACCCCGATGAGCTTTTAGCAATTGGATGGGAAGAATACTTTTCACCTGATACTATTACTGTTATCGAGTGGGGTGATTTAGTTTCGGAAATTCTTCCTGAAAAAATAATTCGAATAAGATTTTCTAGGCTGGATGGTTCATCCTATGAAGGTCGCAGAATAATCATAGAAAGGTAGGGATATTAAATGCTTACACTAGCTGTTGATACATCATGTCTCACTGCATCTTGTGCTATAGCGCAAGATAATATGGTAATAGCGGAGCTAACAACTCAGTATGGGAAGACCCATTCACAAAAGATAATGCCCATGATAAAGACTACTCTTTCAATGGTGGATAAAAAGCTTAGCGATGTGGATTTGTTTGCAGCTGCAGTTGGTCCAGGATCGTTTACAGGAATAAGGATTGGCGTTGTGACAATTAAAGCCCTAGCCTACTCTCTTAAACGACCAGTATGTGGGATTAGCACATTGGACGCTCTTGCTTTTACTATGCCTGATTCTAACGGAGTTATTTCCCCGATCCTTGACGCTAGGAATAATCAGGTTTATACAGCATTTTACCGCAAAAAGAATAATACACTTGAGAAGCTATACGACGAAGCAGGAATTAAAATTGAAGATTGGATTATACAGGCTCAAACATATGATGAGGATTTACTAGTTTTAGGTGATGGTTTCCCACTTCACTATGATAGGCTAAAATCATCATTAGAATTACATTTAATTAATTCTCCTCAGGGCAATATCTATCCTAGGGCCTCTGCTAGTGCGCTCTTGGCAGAAGCGTCTTATAATGACAATAGATCAATAAGCCCTTTTGACCTCAAGCCTCTTTACTTAAGAAAGTCACAGGCCGAAAGAATGAAGGATAAGCAAAGAAAATAAGCCCTAATAGGTGACAATGAAATAAATAATGAATGTAATGTGAGGATATTATGGAATCAGTCAAACCCATGGTTCGCTCAATGAAAAAAGATGATCTAGATGGAGTTTATGAGGTAGAGCGTAATAGCTTTAGCTCCCCTTGGACAAAGCCTATGCTTGCTGACGAAATAAGTAATTCAAATGCCCATTACATGGTTATAGAGGCTGAAGGAAAAATCCTGGGCTATGGTGGGTTTTGGAAAATAATTGATGAGGCTCACATAACTAATGTCGCCATCCACCCTGATTATCGGGGCCGAGGCTATGGAAGGTCTCTCGTTTCTGCACTAATACAGCGAGCAAAAGATTTTAATATTATTGCTATGACTTTAGAAGTAAGAGTAAGTAATGAAATTGCCATTTCCTTATATGAGAATTTTGACTTTATTTCAGCTGGAGTTCGTAAGAAATATTATCAAGATAATAATGAAGATGCGCTCATCATGTGGTTAAGAATGTAGAGACACTGTATCGATATTTCTAATTCGTTGAGTAAAGCAGAATAATTATGAGTATCAAAGGACGGATGGCTTATTTGTTTCATATTTTTACAAAGTGGTAGATAAAATGATAAAGAGAGACGTAAGGAGGAATCACTTATGTCAGTTAAACCACTTGAATCTAAAATGTTAAGAAGAAAATGTAGTCCTTCGGTTTTTGAATTTGAGGACACATCAGAATTGAGCCCTTCGCGAGGTCTGATAGGGCAGACAAGAGCTTCTGAGGCTATTGAATTTGGCTTAAATATTCAACTCGACGGATATAATATTTATATGGCCGGAGAGCCTGGTGAGGGCAAAACTCGATATGCTTTGGAAAGTGGACAAAAACAGGCAAAATTCATGCAAGTACCCGATGACTGGTGTTATGTCTATAATTTCGAAGATTCGGGAAAGCCAAAGGCGCTAAACCTACCCGCAGGAATGGGTAAAGAGTTTAGAAAGGATATGGAGGATTTCGTTAAGACCATAGAACAGGAAATATCCAAAGCCTTTGACACAGCCGAGTACGAGGAAGAACGCTCTAGAATCTTAAAAAGCTTTCGTGATAAAAAAGAAGAATACATTATCACTCTTAGTAATGAGGCAGCTGAAAGAGGCTTTAAAGTAAAGCTTACTAATTCAGGTGTCTATTTTGTGCCTGTTATTGATGGTGAACCATTAAGTGAAGAAGACTTTAGAGATTTAGATGAAGAAGTAAAGATGGAACTTTCAAAGTCTTCTGAGGATCTTCAGCTCGAGACTACCGACACAATCAGGAAGCTTAGAGAGGTAGAGTCTGAGGCCGGCGATACAATTACTGAATGGGAGCATCAAATTGCTCTTTATGCCGTTGGCATACATATTGATAATCTTAAAGATAAATATAATCTCTACCCGTATGTTTTGGAATACCTTGATCAGGTCAAGAACGATATTCTTGATAATGTCGAGCATCTGGTGACTCCAAATTACTCAGAGGATCAACAAAGTGCTATATTGCAGCTTTTGCTCATGAGAAAGGGTTCGGAAGTAAATATTTACGATCGTTATAAGGTTAATTTAATAGTTGATAACAGTAGGCTTCATGGTGCGCCAGTAATAGTTGATTATAATCCCACATTTTATAATCTTATGGGCCGTTGTGAATATGAGAATGAGATGGGAGCTATGACGACTGATTATACTCTTATAAAGCCTGGCCTATTTCACCAAGCAAACGGAGGTTTTCTAGTACTTCAGGCGAATGATGTTTTGTCTAACCCTCAATCTTTTGAAGCAATCAAGCGCACATTAAAAACACGTCAGGTGCTTATTGAGAATATAAAGGAGCAGATGGGTCTTGTAGCTGTATCGGCTCTAAAACCAGAGGCAATACCCATAAACGTAAAAATAATACTTGTGGGAAGTGCAGAGATTTATCATCTTTTATACAATCATGATCGCGATTTTAAGAAATATTTTAAAATCAAGGCTGATTTTGATGACCACATGGACTGGGACGATTCTAATATTCAGCGCTTAGCTCAATACATAGGGGTATACTGCAATAAAGAGGGAATCAAGCACTTTGACAAATCTGGTGTAGCAGAGGTTGTAAATTATAGTTCGTGGATTGTTCAAGACCAAAAAAAGCTAACTACGAGATTTGCCGAAATAATTAATATTTTAGGGGAAGCAGGGACCTGGGCTGATATTGATGGAAGTACCCTTGTTTCCGAAAAACATGTAAAAAAAGCAATTCAGGAAAAGAAGAAGCGTTCTAATAAATATGATGAGGAGCTTTTGGAGTTAATTAGAGAGGGCACTATCCTCATTGATACTGACGGCTATACGGTAGGCCAGATTAATGGTCTTGCCGTAATGGATATAGGAGATTATTGCTTTGGTAAGCCGAGTCGTATAACGGCTGCTACCTATATGGGCAAGACTGGGATCCTCGATATAGAGCGAGAGGTTGAGACGGGGGGAAATACCCACTCAAAAGGCGTACTTATTCTAAGCGGATATATTGGTAAAAAATATGCGCAGGAGATACCGCTGTCATTAGCTGCAAGTATTTGCTTTGAACAGCTTTATAGTGGTATTGAAGGAGACAGCGCATCATCTACAGAATTGTTTGCAATTCTATCAAGCTTATCTGATTTGCCTGTATATCAAGGTATAGCTGTAACTGGTTCGGTAAATCAGCTTGGCTACATTCAGCCTATAGGTGGGGCCACTTTTAAAATCGAGGGCTTCTTTGAAATATGTAAAATCAATGGATTGAACGGTAAACAGGGTGTTATAATTCCGCACCAAAATGTAAAGAATCTTGTTTTATCTGATGAAGTGGTAGCGGCTGTGAAAAAGGGATTATTTCACATATTCCCCATTAAGACAGTGGATGAAGGAATCGAAATTCTAACAGGGGTAACGGCAGGTGATAGATTACCTGACGGCACATATCCTATAGGAACAGTAAACGATAGAGTGTACAAAAAGCTTAAATATTTTGCAGAAACCACAGCTAAGTATCTCTAGCATGGCTTATACTCCAAATAGAAATATAATAATTCGTTGGGGGTAGTATTTAATGGAAAAATTAAAGAAAGCAATAATTGTGTTCTTGATATTATCCATATGCTTTGCATTGCCTGCTTGCAGTAATGAGACAGGCACTCTAAAAGAGGATGAAGCAAGGTTAATGTCCATTAAAGGGCTAAATGATGATGAAATATTAAATGGATTATCACTACAGCAAAAGGCAGCCCAAATGGTTCAAGCAGAAAGAGCTGCCATCACCCCACAACAAGCTGTGGACTATGGAATCGGGTCTATTTTTAGCGGTGGAGGTTCAAGCCCTAACCCAAACACGCCAGAGGCATGGGTGGAAATGTATAATGCATACCAGTCAGAAATTATAGAACAAGAGCAAATCCCTATAATTTATGGAATAGACGCGGTACATGGACATAACACAGCCTATGGAGCCACAGTTTTTCCTCATAATATTGGATTAGGTGCTACTCGTAATCCCGAGCTACTATACGAAATAGGAAACGCCGTAGCCGAAGAGGTATTGCTTACAGGATTAAATTGGACTTTTGCTCCAGCTGTGTCTGTTGTACAAGATATACGCTGGGGCCGTACATATGAAAGCTTTGGTGAAAACCCAGAGATTCAAAAACTTTTGGTTGGGCCGTACGTAAAAGGCATGCAGGAAAAGGGTCTGGCGGCCGATGCCAAGCATTTTATTGCTGATGGTGGTACAGTATGGGATGAGAATAGCAAGAACCATAAAATCGACCAAGGCAACGCCATATTAACCGATGAAGAGCTAAAAAAAATACATCTTCCTGGTTATATAGAGGCAATAGAAGCCGGTGTCGATTCAATAATGATATCATTTAGTAGCCTAAACGACGAGAAACTACATGGCAGCAAGGCTATGATTACAGATTTTCTAAAGGGTGAATTAGGCTTTGAAGGGATTGTTGTATCTGATTATCAAGCCCATCACCAATTGCCAGGTTCATTTGAGCAGCAGGTAATTTTATGCGTGAATGCCGGTGTTGACATGTTAATGGAGCCATATGATTGGAAGGAAACCATCAGCATAATTGTTAAGGCTGCCAACAATGGTGATATTTCAATGGACAGGATAGATGATGCGGTAGCAAGAATTTTGAAGGTCAAAAGAAAATACAATTTAATCGACAGTCCCACTGCAGATGAAAACATACAGGAATTTTCCACTCAGGCTCATAAAGAACTTGCCCGAAGAGCGGTTAGAGAATCGCTGGTTCTGCTTAAGAACGATAGTAAGATACTACCTATCAAAAAAAGTGCAAACATCTTACTTATGGGACCTGGTATTGATAATATAGGGTATCAATGTGGCGGCTGGACTATTAATTGGGAGGGATCCTCTGGTAAGGATTTAGTCCCAGGTGTCTCAATACAAGATGCCTTTGAAACGGTTGCAGAAAACAATGGTGGTAAAATTATCACCGATTATGCTAATGCAGGCGAGGCAGATTTAATTGTGCTAGTTATTGGAGAAGCTCCTTATGCCGAATTTAATGGAGATAATGGGAAATTAGATCTTTATAGCGCTACCGCTATGAGTGGAAACAAAAAGGCTATAGAGCAGGCTAAAGAAACGGGACTTCCCATAATTACAATTATGATTGCTGGCCGACCAATGATAATAACCGATGAAATAAGTGACTGGGATGCATTTGTAATGGGATGGCTACCTGGAAGCGAGGGTGGATCGGGAATTTCTGATTGTGTGTATGGGGATTATGATTTTACGGGAAAGTTACCTGTTACTTGGCCTAGGGATCAAAGTCAGTTCGGATATAATGTAAATAATCCTGACTACGACGAAAAAAAGGTTCTGTTTCCATATGGATTTGGATTATAGAACATATCAAAGGGAATAGCTTTAAGTTTTTGCAAGTAAGATAGGGGCTTTATGAGGCTTAATATGCTAGAGATTTACAAAACAATATGTTATAGTAATAACTACTGATTGCAAAAAGGCCGCTTAACTGAGGCGACATTTAATATTGCAATTTATAAAATTAATAAAAAATAAAAAAAGTTGTTGCATTTGATTTATGTATGTTATATAATTATTTTTGCTGTGACATTGCATACGATGAAACCACAGATGGCAGGTGAAACAAACTGGGAACTGTGGTGGAGAATGTCCGATTCATAGAAACCGGGCGACAAGTCACTGTACATCATACATCAGATGTTTTATGTTCATGTGTGTTTGTATTGTGGCCCCAGGTGTATAACCTTAGGGCTTTTTATATGGGAAAACATGAAACACCCGGCAGAGTGTACAGGAAAAAATCTTGTTGCGCCAGCAAAAATCTAACTCAAGGAGGCTTATGTATGGCGAACAATCAAAAGATCAGAATAAGGCTGAAGGCTTTTGATCATCAGGTTATCGACCAATCTGCAGAGAAGATTGTCGAAACAGCAAAGAGAACAGGTGCCAAGGTTTCCGGGCCAGTTCCTCTACCTACAAGAAAGGAAATCATGACAATATTAAGAGCTCCTCATAAGTACAAGGATTCTCGTGAGCAGTTCGAAATTAAGACACATAAGAGATTGATTGATATTTTAATGCCTACACCAAAGACAGTGGATGCACTTATGAGACTTGATCTTCCAGCAGGTGTGGATATTGAAATCAAACTTTAAGAAATCAAAATTGTTAAGTTCGGTAGACCCGAACCAATGACAGGAGGTAATATAAGAAATGAAAAAAGGCATACTTGGAAGAAAAATAGGTATGACGCAGGTGTTTAACGAAAACGGCACCGTTGTTCCTGTAACCGTTGTTCAGGCTGGTCCACTCACAGTAGTACAGAAAAAGACCGCAGAGATTGACGGTTATAATTCTGTGAAGTTCGGTTTTGAGGATATCCCTGAAAGAAAGGCAAACAAGCCTACGAAGGGTCAATTTGAAAAAGCCGGAATCTCTTGTAAGAAGTTTATGAGAGAATTTAAATTGGATGATGTTTCTAATTATGAAGTTGGAAATGTTGTCAATGTTGAAGACATGTTTGAAGAAGGCGACATGATTGATGTTACCGGTATTTCAAAAGGTAAAGGCTACCAAGGTACTACCAAGAGATTTGGTACTGCTCGCGGACGTATGAGCCATGGTTCCGGATATCACAGAGGGACAGGTTCCTTAGGTGCAAACTCCAGCCCGAGCCGTATTTTCAAGGGTAAGAAAATGCCAGGTCACATGGGATCTGAAAAAGTGACTGTTCAGAATCTTGCAGTAGTAAGAGTTGACAAAGAGAGAGGTCTGCTCCTTGTAAGAGGTGCGGTTCCAGGCCCTAAGGGCGGTCTCCTAGTGATTAAAGATTCGGTTAAGGCCTAGTAAGCGCTGGTTCGGAAGGAGGAAATGGAAATGCCAAAAGTAGATGTTTATAATATCCAAGGCCAAAAGGTCGGCGATATGGATTTAAATGATAATATTTTTGCTGTGGAAGTAAACCAAGTTGCAATGCATAGTGCAGTTGTTAACGCTCTTGCCAATGCACGACAAGGGACTCAATCCACAAAAACAAAGTCCGAAGTTAGAGGCGGAGGCAAAAAACCTTGGAGACAAAAGGGTACAGGCCGTGCTCGTCAAGGTAGCATACGCTCAGCTCAATGGGTTGGTGGTGGAGTAGTGTTAGGCCCCAAGCCTAGAAGCTATAGCTATACTTTACCAAAGAAGGTAAAGAGACTGGCTCTTAAGAGTGCTTTAACATCTAAGGTCTTAGAAAACAATATTATCGTTTTGGATGAGCTTAATTTAGAAGCTGTAAAAACCAAAGAAATAAGTAATGTTCTTTATAATCTTAATGTAGATTCATCGGCGTTAATAGTATTACCAGAAGTTAATAAGAACATAGTACTGTCAGCAAGGAACATTCAGAAGATTAAGACAGCCACCACAAATAGCATTAATACCTACGATATTTTGAAATATAAGAAATTTATCGTGACAAAGGGTGCTGTAGCCAAGATCGAGGAGGTGTACGCATAATGAAATTTGCAGAAGATATTTTAGTTCGCCCATATATCACTGAGAAAAGTAACCTAGATATGGCCGAAGGAAAGTACACCTTCATAGTTGATAAAAGAGCAACTAAAACCCAAGTTAAGATGGCTGTTGAAAAGCTCTTTGGAGTCAAGGTTAAGGCTGTAAATACAGTTAATTATGATGGTAAAGAAAAGCGTCAAGGCGTTCATGTCGGTAAGACACCTTCTTTTAAGAAGGCAATAGTCAAAATCGATACAGAGCCAAAACCGATTTCGTATAAAGAAAAGGGTGGAAAGACTGTTTCTACATCTAAGAAGTATAAGACTTCTATCGACGAATTCGGAGCCGCACAATAATTCCCGATAATTAGTAAATAACCGCTATATCAGAAGTATAGGATTCACAGTCAGCCTGATAACGATATACCGGCAATTTTAAAGGAGTGGAAGAAATGCCAGTTAGAAAGTACAAGCCGACATCTCCTGCAAGAAGATTCATGACTGTATCTACATTTGAGGAGATAACAAAGAAGGATCCGGAAAAGAGCCTTCTTGCCCCGCTTAGTAAAAACGGCGGAAGAAACTCCTACGGTAGGATCACCGTTCGCCATCGTGGCGGAGGAGCAAAACAGAAGTATAGAATCATTGATTTTAAACGAGATAAGGACGGAATCCCTGCAATGGTTTCTGCAATAGAGTATGATCCTAACAGATCAGCCCTGATAGCCCTTCTTGTTTATGCAGATGGTGAAAAAAGATACATTCTAGCTCCACATGGTCTTAAAGTAGGCGACACGGTTTATTCAGGAGTAGGTTCCGATATTAAACCCGGAAACGCTCTCCCATTAGAAAATATACCGTTAGGTACTGTAATTCATAACATTGAATTGAAGCCCGGCAAGGGTGGACAGTTAGTAAGATCTGCAGGCAATGAAGCCCAGCTTATGGCAAAAGAAGGTTCTTATGCACAGGTAAGGCTTCCATCAGGAGAAGTAAGAAAAGTCCAAATGCGTTGCAGAGCAACAATCGGCCAGGTTGGCAATGTAGAATATGAGAATATATCCATTGGTAAGGCTGGAAGAAAACGCTGGATGGGTATAAGACCAACTGTTCGTGGTGTTGTAATGAATCCGAGCGATCACCCTCATGGTGGTGGTGAAGGTAAATCCCCAATCGGTATGCCAAGTCCAGTAACACCTTGGGGTAAACCAACTCTTGGATACAAGACCCGTAAGAAGAATAAACCTAGCAATAAGTTAATCGTTAAGAAACGTAATGAGAAGTAAGATGGAAGAAGGAGGTTAATACTGTGAGCAGATCAGTAAAAAAGGGACCCTTTGTCGACGTAAAACTCTTAAAAAGGGTTAATGAAATGAATGAAAAGAACGAGAAAAAAGTATTAAAGACTTGGTCACGTGCCTCTACCATCTTTCCTGAGATGGTCGGACATACCATTGCTGTACATGATGGACGCAAGCATGTTCCGGTTTTTATATCAGAAGATATGGTTGGTCATAAGCTTGGTGAGTTTTCGCCTACACGTATTTATAGAGGTCACAGCAAGGGTGAAAAAACCACCAAACTCAAGAAGTAATAAAACTCTTGATTGGAAGGAGGAAATGACTTGGGCAAGAAGATAATGTCAAATGAAGTGCTCCTGGAAAAGAAGGAGGAGCTTCTTGAACAATATGGTAAGACTCGCAGGAAAGCTGACAAGCTGCACATCCTTACGAAAGAGGAGAGAAAAATTCTCGGAATTGGCAAGGATGAAGGAAGAGCAATAGTCAAGCATGCACGGGTTTCATCAAGAAAAGCACAGTTAGTGATTGATTTAGTAAGAAATAAAGGCATTGATGAGGCGTACGGTATACTGAAATATGTGCAAAGTAACGCATCAGAGATTCTTTACAAATTGCTTAAATCTGCTGAGGCAAATGCAGTTAACAACAACCAGCTCAATAGAGACAATCTCTTTGTGTCTGAGATATATGCTGAGCAGGGGCCTACACAAAAAAGAATTAGGCCAAGGGCACAGGGCAGAGCATTTCGTATACGTAAGAGGACCAGTCACATTACATTGGTACTCAAGGAAAGGGCTAAATAGGAGGTTGTAAAATGGGCCAAAAAGTTAATCCGCATGGACTAAGAATAGGAATTATTAAGGACTGGGATACAAAATGGTACGCTGGTGTTAAAGATTTTAGTAACTTCCTAGTTGAAGATGTAAAGATTAGAAAACATATAAAGAAGAAACTTTATATAGCTGGAATTGCTAGAATCGAAATCGAGCGTGCTGCAAACAAAGTTAAGATCAATCTTCACACATCAAAGCCCGGTATTGTTATAGGCAAGCAGGGTTCTGGCATCGAGGCTCTTCGTAAAGAGCTTGAGAAGATGACAGGCAAAAGTGTAATTCTTAACATAACAGAAATTAAAAATGCTGATATAGTTTCACAGTTAGTTGCAGAAAATGTTGCAGCTCAGCTTGAGAAACGTGTATCATTCCGTAGAGCTATGAAGCAGGCTATGTCTAGGACAATGAAGGCAGGTGCGAAGGGTATTAAAACTCAAGCATCAGGTAGACTAGGCGGAGCTGAAATAGCCAGAGTAGAGCATTATGCAGAAGGTACTATCCCTCTTCAGACCCTTCGTGCTGACATTGATTATGGTTTTGCTGAAGCAAACACCACATATGGAAAGATAGGTATTAAGGTCTGGATTTATAAGGGTGAAGTTCTTCCCACTAAGAAAAAAGAGAAAAAGGAAGGGGGAGACAGATAATTATGTTGATGCCTAAAAGAGTAAAATATAGAAGAGTGCATAGAGGACGTATGACCGGTAAGGCATTGCGTGGTAACGTAGTAACAGACGGCGAATTTGGTCTGCAGGCTCTTGATCCAGTATGGATTACCAGTAATCAGATAGAATCAGCTCGTATTGCTATGACACGTTTCACCAAAAGAGGCGGAAGCGTTTGGATTAAGATTTTCCCCGACAAACCTGTAACGAAGAAGCCTGCTGAGACCAGAATGGGTTCCGGTAAGGGTTCTCCAGAGTATTGGGTAGCAGTTGTTAAGCCAGGACGTATTATTTTTGAAATCGCTGGTGTTCCAGAAGAACAAGCAAAAGAAGCGCTAAGGCTTGCGGCCCACAAATTACCCGTTAAGTGTAAAATAGTATCACGAGGGGAAGAGGTAGGTGTTGAGAATGAAGGCGTCTGAACTGAAGGAACTTAGAGAGAAGACACGTGAAGAGCTTGATATTGAGCTCGCAGAACTGAAGTCCGAGTTGTTTAAGCTTAGATTCCAGCATGCTACAAGCCAGCTCGAGAATCCAATGAAGCTTAAGGATTGTAAGAAAAACATAGCACGGGTACAAACATTAATCCGTGAAATGGAACTCGGAATAAAGAGAAATAAAAAAGCTTAAAACCCGGAAGGAGGTTTGTTCCGCGTGGCTAATAGAGGTTTAAGAAAAACTATGACTGGTAAGGTCATAAGCGATAAAATGGATAAAACAATTGTTGTTGCTGTTGAGGATAGCGTAAAGCATCCTTTGGTAAAGAAATATATCAAGAGGACTTACAAACTCAAGGCACACGATGAAAATAACGAATGTAATATTGGGGATCGCGTGGAAGTAATGGAAACCAGGCCTATCAGCAAAGATAAAAGATGGAGACTGGTCGAAATTATTGAGAAGGCGAAGTAAAGGAGGCGTTGGGACATGATTCAAGCAGAAAGCTATCTAAAGTCTGCTGACAACACTGGCGCCAAGGAGTTATACTGTATAAAAGTCCTCGGTGGCAGTAAAAGAAGATATGCCAGTATCGGCGATATAATTGTTTGCTCTGTTAAAAATGCTACACCCGGTGGTGTTGTTAAGAAGGGCGAAGTTGTTAAAGCTGTTATAGTGCGTACTGTAAAAGGATTAAAAAGAGCAGATGGTTCCTCTATCCGATTTGATGAAAACGCAGCTGTTATTCTTAAGGATGATGGCAACCCAAGAGGAACACGTATATTTGGTCCGGTAGCTAGGGAATTGAGAGATAAAGATTACATGAAAATTATTTCTCTTGCTCCGGAAGTATTGTAGGAAGGAGGCTTGACATAATGGCAAAATCAAATGTTAAAACATATATCCGAAAGGGCGATATTGTATATATCCTCAATGGTAAGGATGGTCCTACTGGTGGCAAAGAAGGCAAAAAAGGTAAGGTCCTTAGCGTTGATCATCGCAATGGAAAGGTTATTGTTGAGGGCGTAAACATTATCTCTAAGCATGTTAAGCCCAACCCAAACAAGGGCCTTAATGAAGGTGGAATAGTCCACCAAGAAGCCCCTATTTATATTGATAAGGTAATGTATATCTGCAAGAAATGCGGTAAACCAACAAAAATTGGCCGTAAGGTTATGGATGATGGTAGTAAAGCAAGAATTTGCAAGAAATGCGATGCAGTAATAGACATTATCGGAGAGAGTAAGGAGTAAATCCTTAAGGAGGTTGACGAAACATGCCAAGATTGCTTGACAAGTATAAAAATGAAGTTGCTCAGGCACTGCAGAATAAGTTTAAATATAGTTCTTCAATGCAGATTCCTAAACTTGTTAAGGTAGTACTGAATATGGGCGTAGGGGAAGTTAAAGATAACCCTAAAGCCATGGAAACAGCAGCGAATGACATGTCAATTATTTCTGGACAGAAAACTGTTGTTTTAAAGGCTAAGAAGTCTGTTGCAGCATTCAAGCTCCGTGAAGGAATGGACATTGGATGCAAGACAACTCTTCGCGGCGAAAAAATGTACGAGTTTGTTGATAAACTCTTTAATGTGGCTCTTCCCAGAGTTAGAGACTTCAGGGGAATCAGTCCTGACTCCTTTGATGGTCGTGGTAACTTCTCAATGGGTATAAAAGAACAATTGATATTCCCGGAAATTGACTATGATAAAATTGACAAAATCCGTGGAATGGATATCACTTTTGTTACAACAGCAAAGACCGATGAGGAAGCAAAAGAATTATTACTTTTTCTCGGAATGCCGTTTAAGAGGAGCTAAAGGAGGTAAAACAAATGGCAAAAAAATCCATGAAACTCAAGCAGCAAAGAACTCCGAAGTATTCCACAAGGTATTATAACCGCTGCAAGCTCTGTGGCAGACCTCATGCATATATGAGGAAGTTCGGTGTTTGCCGTATTTGCTTTAGAGAATTAGCATATAAGGGCCAAATACCAGGAGTGAAGAAGGCTAGCTGGTAAGAGGAGCGAAAGGAGGTCTGTAACAATGCATGCGACTGACGTAATAGCAGATATGCTTACAAGAATAAGGAATGCTACAGGATCAAAGCATCAAACTGTGGATGTTCCATCATCAAATCTCAAAAAGCAGATTGCACAAATTTTGCTTGATGAGGGATATATAAAGAGCTTCATTGAAATTGATGACAAGAAGCAGGGAATTATCAGGATTTCCCTTAAGTATGTAGAAAATAAGAAGAACGTTATTACCGGAATAAAAAGAATTAGCAAACCAGGATTACGAGTATTTGCCAAGAGGGATGAGATTCCTAAGGTATTAGGTGGTCTAGGTGTTGCAATTGTTTCGACATCACAGGGCGTTATAACTGATAAAGAGGCAAGAAAACGCGGTGTTGGTGGAGAAGTTCTAGCATTTGTTTGGTAATTTAACGTAAATTAATTAAGCATTATTAAGATCCTGAAAAGAGCAGAGCAATACTAATATATAATTGGATATTGTCTGAGAATTTAGAATTCTCTTGCTCTCAATATAAGGACTGGAGGTAGACGTATGTCACGTATAGGTAAAATGCCGATTGAAATACCGGCAGGGGTAAATGTAAAGCTTGATGGTAACACAATTAGTGTTAAGGGTCCTATTGGAAACTTAAGTTCAAGCTTTCACCCAAATATGATTATTGAAAAAGAAGGCAATATTATTTCTGTTAAGCGTCCCGACGATGGAAAGCAGAACAGATCCCTTCATGGATTAACCCGTGCACTTATTAATAACATGGTAACAGGTGTTTCTAAGGGATTTGAGAAGCAACTTGAAATTGTTGGTGTTGGCTTTAGAGCACAAAAGCAAGGAAAAAAACTCATCCTTACTATTGGATATTCTCACCCCGTTGAGTTTGATGAGCCTCAAGGAATTACCATTGAGGTTCCATCAGCTACTACTATTCATATAAAGGGTGCTGATAAACAACTTGTTGGTGAAGTTGCTGCGCAGATTCGCAAGAAGCGTCCTCCTGAACCATACAAGGGCAAGGGTATTAAATATTCCGACGAAGTTATTATTCGTAAGGAAGGTAAGGCCGGAGCCAAGGCTAAGGCTTAATAGAAAGGAGTGAGTGTTAAATGATTAAGAATCTCGAAAAAAATAAGATTAGACTTCGCAAGCATGCACGCGTGCGCAAAAAGATATCAGGCACTGCCGAGACTCCTCGTTTAAATATTTTTAGGAGTTCAAAGCATATATATGCGCAGATTATCGATGATGTAAGCGGCACCACTCTGGTTGCAGCATCCACATTGGATGATGCTCTCAAAGGTAAGCTTGACTACAAAGGTAATAAGGAAGCGGCAAAAGAGGTTGGCAAACTGATTGCAAGTAAAGCTATTGACAAGGGTATCAAACAGGTAGTTTTCGACAGAGGTGGCTACCTTTATCACGGAAGGATTAAGGAACTCGCAGACGGCGCAAGAGAAGCCGGCCTCGAATTCTGATTAGATTCTTTAATAGAAGGAGGGGAACAAATTGCAGAAAATTGATCCAAGTACTTTAGACCTGAAGGAAAAGGTTGTTAATATCGGTCGTGTTACCAAGGTTGTTAAAGGTGGTAGAAATTTCAGATTCAGCACACTAGTTGTTGTTGGAGATGAGAACGGACATGTAGGAGTTGGTAGTGGAAAAGCTGCAGAAATTCCTGATGCCATCCGTAAAGGAATAGAAGATGCTAAAAAGAATCTTATTTTCATACCTACGGTAGGAAGCACTATTCCTCATGACGCAATGGGAATATACGGCGCAGGTAAGGTTTTATTAAAGCCAGCTAAAGAGGGTACTGGTGTTATAGCCGGTGGACCTGTTAGAGCGGTTTTAGAATTAGCAGGAATAAATGACATATATACAAAATCTCTAGGTTCAAACAATCCTACTAATATGGTACATGCTACCATAGAGGGTCTTGCACAGTTAAGAACTGTGGAAATGGTTGCAAAACTTAGAGGTAAACAACCCGAGGATATTATAGGATAGGAGGTAGCCTTCATGGGCAAGTTGAAGATTACTCTAAAAAAGAGTACGATATCATCCAAAGAAGATCAGAAGGCTACAGTGGCAGCTCTCGGTCTTCGCAAAACTGGGCATAGTGTCGAACAAAAAGACAATGCTCAGATTCGCGGAATGATACACAAGGTATCACATTTAGTTGAAGTTGAAGAAATGTAAAGGAGGTGCAACCAGTGGAATTATTTGAACTAAAACCTGGAGCACCTAATAAGGCTCCAAGACGTAAAGGTAGAGGTCCCGGCTCAGGAAACGGTAAAACCGCAGGTAGGGGCCATAAGGGTCAAAACGCCAGAGCAGGTGGCGGTGTTAGAATTGGATTCGAAGGCGGACAGATGCCTCTTTTCAGAAGAGTCCCTAAGAGAGGCTTTACTAACGCTGTGTTTAAAAAAGTATATACCGAAGTTAAACTTTCAGATCTTGAAAGCTTTGAAAATGGAACAGAGGTTACAGCAGAGTTATTGAAAGAAAAAGGCGTAATAAGCAAAATCAATGAGGGAATTGTCGTTCTCGGAAACGGTAATCTTACTAAAAAGCTTACTGTCAAGGCAGCTAGATTTACAAAGTCTGCCTCCGAAAAGATAGAAGCTTTAGGAGGAAAGGCTGAGGTGATATAGCATGGATAATGTTTTAACTCCTCTAAAAAGCGCTTGGCGCGTAGTAGAAGTTAGAAAGAAGATAATTGCATCTTTTCTGTTATTGCTAGTATACCGTATAGGTGTTTTCATTCCCATTCCAGGTATTGATAAGTTAGCTCTTGCCGGAATGGTTCAATCACAGGGAGGCATGCTTGGCATTATGAATGTTATGGGCGGTGGTGCTATCGAGCGAGCTAGTATCTTTGCCATGTCCATACAACCATACATCAATGCATCCATTATAATTCAGCTTTTGACCATAGCAATCCCTGCACTTGAAAGAATGCAGAAGGAAGGCGAAGAAGGTAGAAAGAAGATTGCTGAGTGGGTTAGATACGGAACTGTATTATTAGGTTTTCTACAAGCAACTTTTATGTACATTGGTTTCGGTAATGCAATCGAGACTCGCAATGTATGGTCATACCTTACAATAGTTCTTTCGCTTACTGCCGGTACATCCTTTATCATGTGGCTGGGTGAACAGATTACAGAGAATGGAATAGGAAATGGTATTTCACTTATAATTTTTGTAAATATCATATCCAGAGGTCCTGCAGCGGTTACTTCAATTTATTATATTATTGCCGGCTATGCTCAACAAAATCAGCTAGCAGTTGGTATATTGATAGCTTTGGCTATTGTAGTAGTTTTCACCGCAGTAATAATGTTTGTTATATTTGTTACTCAGGCAGAGAGAAGAATTCCGGTTCAGTATGCTAAAAAGGTTGTAGGCCGTAAAATGTACGGAGGACAAAGCACGCATGTACCTATGAAGGTTAATTCAGCCGGTGTTATGCCAATCATTTTTGCTTCGTCAATAATGATGTTTGTTCCTACAATTATTAGTCTTGCTGCTCCTAATACTACTAGCAAATTTCTTATAGGTTTAAGAGATTTCAGTGGTAATCCGTTTTATGCGGTTATAATGGCACTACTGGTATTGTTCTTTACATTCTTTTATACTATGATTTCGTTTAATCCAGTAGAAGTTGCCAATAATATACGTAAGAACGGCGGGTTTGTTCCGGGGATTCGTCCAGGAAAGCCAACTAGCGATTATATCGGTAAAGTGCTCAGACGAATTACTTGGTTTGGCGCGGGCTTCCTAGCAATTATTACATTGTTGCCTAGTATATTAGAATTAGTTACAGGCATAAAAAACATTTGGGTTGGATCAACATCCATAATTATTATGGTAGGTGTTGCTCTAGAAACCGCAAAACAGATTGAATCGCAGCTTATGATGAGACACTATAAAGGATTTCTTGAGTAATTTTAACTAATGGTACTAAGCGGATGAATACCATCCGCTTTTTGACCATTGTGATGCGAGAGTAATAAACTGGATGGGAGACTTAGTAGTTGGGGAAGCTACCCTTTACTAAATTCCTTTCAGTGTGCATGGTGTTCTTGATACCTAGTAGGATTACTACTAGTGTTAAGCTACTAAAAGGGATTGTTATTATGAGAATAGTACTATTGGGCCCTCCAGGGGCTGGAAAAGGAACACAAGCGAAAATATTATCAAAAGAATTTAATATACCACATATATCAACAGGGGACATCTTTAGAGCAAACATTAAAGTGGGCACTCATTTAGGTGATCTTGCAAAGAGTTATATAGATGCAGGAAAACTTGTTCCCGATGATGTGACATTGGATATAGTCAAAGACAGGTTGCGTGAAGAGGATTGTGCAACCGGATTTATTATGGATGGTTTTCCGAGAACTATTATACAAGCGCAGATGTTTGATGGCATGTTGAAAAAGCTCAACGTCAAAGTAGATATAGTAATTAATATAACTGCGAGTGATGATCTGCTTGTTAAGAGGCTTTCAGGAAGAAGAATGTGTCAATGTGGGAAGACCTATCATTTGTTAAATAATCCTCCTAAAAAAGATGGCGTTTGTGATGTTTGCAATAGTCCACTTTACATAAGAGATGATGACAAGGAAGACACTGTAAAGGAAAGACTTATTACATACCATAAACAAACAAGCCCTCTTATTGGTTATTATGAAGAAAAGAAAATGATACAGGATTTTGACGGGGAAAAGATTATTGTGGAAACTACCCGTGAGATTTTAGATTTTTTGAAAAGTTAGCAGCTTAAATTTTAGGCAGTAAATGACCGCCTATATTTGAGCAGTAGAGATTGGTAGCATAGATTCGAGGCAGTAAATGATTAATATTAAGTCACAAAGAGAATTGGATAAAATGAGACGTGCCGGCGAGGTTGTCGCCCAAGTGCACCAGAAGATGGCTGAATTAGTAGCTCCGGGTATCACGACTGCTGAGCTCGACAGGGTTGCAGAAGAGATTATTTTAAATGCGGGAGCCATACCATCTTTTAAGGGTTTTCCCTGTGCATATGGTGGTGGAATGGACTTTCCTGGCTCAATATGTGCATCAATAAACGATGTAGTTATTCATGGAATCCCTAACGATACTATCCTCAATGAAGGTGATATTATTAGTATTGACGTAGGTGCAATACTTGATGGATATCATGGTGATGCAGCCAGAACACTAGCGGTTGGACAGATTTCTGAGTCAGCAAAAGAGCTTATATTTCATACCGAGGAAGCATTTAATAGAGGAGCTGCCAAGGCAATTGAGGGAAATAGAGTGAGAGATATTTCATTTGCTGTACAGGAGTATGCGGAGAAAAATGGTTATACAGTTGTAAGGGATTATGTTGGACATGGTGTTGGAAGAGATATGCACGAGGATCCTTCGATTCCTAATTACGTAGGGCGTGAAAAGGGTGCTAGACTAAGTAATGGCATGACAATAGCCATAGAGCCTATGATAAACATAGGTACGTGGAAGGTAAAGGTGCTCAAGGATAAATGGGCAGTGGTTACCGTTGATGGTAAACTATCAGCTCACCATGAAAACACATTGGCTATTACACCAAATGGCCCGGAAATATTGACCAAATTATATTAAATTTCATGAATTGTGTTAAAAATCTTGAAAAAAAGCTGATTTTGTTATAAGATATATAATCGGCGCGGTTATAGCTAGGAAAAAGAAAATAGAGCTTATGTTTGCAATTAGGCTCGGAAACACAATTATGGAGAAAACCATAATTGAAAGTATAATCTAGATAGGGGAATAGTTAGTTGGACACCATAATTGGACGTTATGTATGGTCAAAAGCTGGAAGAGATAAAGGGCATTTGTTTATTATTATCAGTATTCTTGATGACCAGCATGTCATGGTGGCTGATGGCAGTTTAAGGCGTGTAAGTAACCCTAAAAAAAAGAAACTTAAACACCTTAACATAACTAATAAAGCGGCTGAGGATATTCAAAGGACAATATCTATAAAGAGGAGACTCCTTGATACTGATCTTCAGATGGCTATAGAAGAATATAAAGAGCGTTAGTATCTTGTTAAGATCGAGGAGGTATAGGATTGCCAAAAGAAGATGTAATTGAGCTAGAAGGTATAGTGGAGGAAGCTCTTCCAAATGCTAATTTCAAAGTTCGTCTTGAGAATGACCATGTAATTCTTGCTCATATATCAGGAAAACTCAGAATGCATTATATACGTATTCTTCCGGGTGATAAGGTTACTGTTGAAATGTCAACATATGATTTATCACGCGGTCGTATTACATGGAGAGGCAAAAAGTAGTAAGCCGTTAAGACAGGAGGGTCAACCATGAAGGTAAAACCATCAGTAAAAGCAATTTGTGAGAAGTGCAAAATCATCCGTAGAAAAGGACGGGTTGTGGTTATCTGTACTAATCCAAAGCATAAGCAAAGACAAGGATAATAGATTTTGGAGGCAGCCGGTCAACTTATATGTTGCCGGTTGCTAAAGAACGAAGCTTTTAAATTCTCTGGAAAGCGGCTGATTCGGTAGTATGACCGAATATTTATGGAGAGTTTTATATAGAAAATAAACATAATAAAAAATAAAATTATACCAATCGGAGGTGTAGGAATTTGGCTCGTATTGCAGGTGTTGACTTGCCGAGAGATAAAAGAGTAGAAATCGGCCTTACGTATATCTTCGGGATTGGAAGAACCCGTTCTAATGAAATATTAGAAAAAACGGGAATCAGTCCCGACACACGCGTGCGTGATCTCACAGATGATGAGATTGCAAAGCTCCGAGATACAATCGAAAAAGGATACATCGTTGAAGGTGACCTTAGAAGAGAAGTAGCGCTTAATATTAAGCGTCTTACAGAAATCAGATGTTATCGCGGTATCAGGCATAGACAGGGATTACCAGTTCGTGGTCAGAGAACAAAGACCAATGCAAGAACTCGTAAGGGCCCAAGAAGAACTATTGCCAACAAGAAGAAGTAATCGGGAGGTCGATAGATAAATGGCAGCAGCTAAAGTTGTTAGAAGATCAAGAAAAAGAAAAGAGAAGAAAAATATCGAACGTGGCACAGCCCATATTCGTTCTTCCTTTAACAATACTATTGTGACCTTGACCGATGTCCAGGGCAACGCTCTTTCATGGGCAAGTGCTGGTGGACTTGGATTCAGGGGTTCAAAAAAGAGCACTCCATTTGCAGCTCAACAAGCAGCTGAAACAGCAGCAAAGGCAGCAATGGAGCACGGCTTAAAGACTGTCTCGGTCTATGTTAAAGGACCGGGTTCAGGTCGTGAGGCGGCAATCCGTGCCCTTCAGGCGGCAGGATTAGAAGTTAACTCTATTAAAGATGTAACTCCTATTCCTCATAACGGTTGCAGACCACCTAAAAGAAGAAGGGTTTAATGGAGGTGTTAGGATAGATGGCAAGATATACAGACGCATCATGTAAACTCTGCCGCAGAGAAGGGCAAAAACTCTTCTTAAAGGGAGAGCGATGCTATACAAATAAATGCTCAGTAGGCAGAAGGCCTTATGCTCCAGGACAACATGGCTCTTCAAGAAAGAAGATGTCAGAGTATGGAGTTCAGCTTCGCGAAAAGCAAAAAGCTAAGAGATTTTATGGTTTGTTAGAAAGTCAGTTTAGAAAATATTTTGACATTGCAAACCGTAAAAAGGGTGTTACAGGTGAGAATTTGCTTCAAATGCTCGAAAGTAGACTCGATAATGTAGTTTACAGAATGGGATATGGAACAACTAGATCTGAAGCACGTCAGCTTGTTAACCATTCACATTTTACAGTTAACAACAAAAAGGTTAATATTCCTTCCTATATTGTTAAGGTAGGAGACATCATAAGTGTTAACGAAAGAGGCAAGAAATCAGTTCGTTTCAAGGAGATTCTTGATATTACAGGCTCAAAGATTATTCCGAAGTGGCTTGAGGTAGACCAAGAGAACTTAAACGGTAAGGTTATTGCATTACCTGATAGAGAGGATATAGACCTTGAAATTCAGGAGCAACTCATTGTTGAGTTCTACTCTAAGTAATCATTATGAGATTACCCTCATAATAAAATAACCCAAGGAGGGTTGATGATGATCGAAATTGAAAAACCGAGGATTGAATGTTCTGAGAGTGCAGACGATAATACTTATGGTAAATTTGCGATCGAACCATTGGAAAGAGGATATGGAACAACACTAGGAAACTCCTTAAGGAGAATTCTTATATCTTCTTTGCCTGGGGCTGCAGTTACGTCCATCAAGATTGACGATGTACTTCATGAGTTTACAACAATACCTGGTGTTGTTGAAGATATGACAGAGATTATCCTCAATATTAAGGGACTTCGCTTAAAGCTTCTTAGTGAACAACCTACAAAAACCTTGTATATTGATTACGAGGGTGAAGGTGAAATAACTGCTGCAGATATTAAAGCAGATTCAGATGTAGAAATTCTAAATCCGGATTTGCACATTGCCACAATGAGCGGGCCTAACAGGTTCTTTATGGAACTCAATGTTAGTCATGGTCGTGGATATGTCTCAGCTGAGAGAAACAAGTTACCAAACCAGCCTATAGGTGTAATACCTGTAGACTCCATTTATACACCGGTAACCAAAGTGAACTATTCGGTAGAAGATACCCGTGTAGGGCAGGTAACTGACTATGATAAGTTAAGCATTGAGGTTTGGACAGATGGTTCCATCGCTCCTGATGAGGCCATAAGTCTTGGTGCCAAAATTATGAGCGATCATCTCAATCTATTTATTGATTTAACAGATAGAGCTAAAAATGCTGAGATACTTGTTGAAAAAAGCGAGCCTGCTAAGGACAAGGTTCTGGAAATGACCATAGAAGAGCTTGATTTATCAGTTCGTTCCTATAACTGTCTGAAGAGAGCCGGTATTAATACTGTTGATGAGCTCATAAGTAAGACAGAAGAAGAAATGATGAAGGTTCGAAATCTTGGTCGTAAATCACTTGAAGAAGTAGTACAGAAGCTTGATACTTTAGCTTTAAAGCTTGCTGAAACCGAAGAATAAAAAGGTTAACACTCCACTTGAGAAGTGGGTGGATGTAGGAAAATTAATAAACTCGTATAGGGAGGAAAGAAAATGCCTGCACATAAAAAATTAGGAAGACCAACTGACCAGCGTAAGGCAATTTTAAAGAACCTAGTGACCTCTCTGATTCAGTATGGACGTATAGAGACAACCGAGACCAGAGCAAAGGAAGTTAAGGATATAGTTGAAAAGCTTATTACAGTTGCTGTAAGGGAATGTGATAACTTTAAAGCTTCCGAGAATGTAACAGTAAGTGCTCCGGTATTAGATAGTAAGGGCCAAAAGGTACTTAAGACCGTAACATCTAAAAAAGGTAATAAGTACGAGGTGGTAGAAAGAGAAACAAAAACCGTGCTTAAGACGGTTGACTCCCCTTCTAGATTGGCCGCAAGACGTCTTGTAATGAACTGGGTCTACAAGGTTAAGGATGAAAACGGTAATTCCATCAGTCTTACAAATAAGTTATTTGATGAAATTGCCCCTAAGTACAAAGATAGAAAGGGTGGCTACACCCGCATCTACAAGCTTGGGCAAAGAAGAGGCGATGGTGCCTCCGCTGCCGTACTTGAGTTGGTATAATTAAGGATGTATTAATTTTGATAATGGAGAACGGGCATTCCCGTTCTCCATTATTAGCTTTTAGGACAATAATGTGGTAATAAAATCCTTAAACATGGTGAAATAAATGAGCATGATGATAAAGACAGATAATGTTTATTATGAATATAGATCACAAAATGAGGACGAATTAGGAGTTAAGGCCGTTAATGATGTTTCTATGTCAATTGAGAAGGGTCAGTTCGTTGTTATTTTAGGCCGCAATGGATCGGGAAAGTCGACGATGTCAAGGCTTTTAAATGGACTTTTGCTCCCCCAAAAAGGCACAATTGTTGTTGATGGCATTAGCACCGACAATGAAGAGTTAATATGGGAAGTTAGAAAAACCTTAGGTCTGGTTTTACAGAATCCTGATAATCAAATAGTTTCTACTACTGTTGAGGAGGATGTAGCCTTTGGCCCCGAAAACTTAGGGGTCCGGCCTGAAGAAATTCGTAGAAAAGTTGATGAAGCTTTAGTAACTGTGGGTATGGAGGAGTATAGCAAACACTCTCCACATCAGCTTTCGGGAGGGCAGAAGCAGAGAATTGCTATAGCAGGAATTCTGGCTATGGATCCTGAATGCATAGTGCTTGATGAATCTACATCAATGCTTGATCCCCACGGCAGATATGAAGTTGTTGAGGTTTTAAAAAGACTAAACAAGGACAGGGGCATTACTATAGTTTTGATAACCCACCATATGGACGAAGCTGTGGAGGCTGACAAAGTTTATGTTATGGAAGATGGTAGCATTATTCTTAATGGTACGCCAAGACAAATCTTTGAAAATGTTAATTTAGTCAGACAAGCAGGACTTGATGTACCCCAAGTCACGGCATTGGCATATGAACTTAAACAAGATGGCTTTCCGATTAATAAGCTACCTCTTACAATTCCGGAAATGATAAAAGAAATACAAACTCTTATAAAAGACAAAGCTTCTAATAGATCATATGAGGTATTAGAAGCGACGCCTGAGGCTTTATGCCATGAACCCCCAATAAGGCCTTTTAATGAGAAAATAGAGCCCGTTGAGGCCGTTATTACAGTCACGGGTCTTAACCATACCTATATGCAGGATTCCACATTTGAACATAAAGCTTTAAATGATATTAATCTCACTATAAATAAAGGGGAGATTTTAGGAATAATTGGTCAAACAGGATCGGGTAAATCCACGTTAGTACAACATTTTAATGGGATTTTAAAGCCAACGGCCGGGACATTGGACGTTGTAGGCCTTAAGGCTGAAGGTAAACAGCTTAAGGAGCTTAGGCAAAAGGTAGGATTAATTTTTCAATATCCAGAGCACCAACTTTTTGAAGAGACAGTCTATAAAGATATAATATTTGGTTTAAACAAGAAGGAATTAAAAGAAGATGAGATAAGGGATAGGGTTTTTCATGTAATTGAGATTTTGGGTATACCCCCTGAGTTACTGGAAAAATCACCATTTGAACTATCTGGAGGACAAAAAAGAAGGGTAGCCATTGCAGGAGTACTCATCATGAAGCCAGAGGTACTTGTCTTAGATGAGCCTACAGCAGGGCTTGACCCCCAAGGAAGC
>CAYMAE010000017.1:9880-12954 GCA_964388375.1 uncultured Ruminiclostridium sp. | reverse complement strand
GCACTTTTCGTAATAGATTCATGGCCAGAGTATATAATGATGGCCGCCTATACTCTTATGCTAATATTGATTAGTGGAGTTCCATTAAAGCAGTCTATAAAGGGAGTTAAACCGCTTTTATTTATTTTAGCATTCACAGCTATACTTAATTTGTTTTTTACTACAGGGACACCAATATTTGAGTTAGGCCCTATGAAAATTACCTACGAAGGCATATTTGTGGCAATAAAGCTCTTTTTTAGATTGGTTATGCTGGTAATGACGGCATCCTTGATGACGCTTACTACCACGCCAATGCTTTTGACTGATGGAATAGAAAAACTCCTCAAGCCTTTTGAAAGAATTGGAGCACCGGCCCACGAAATTGCCATGATGATGTCAATAGCGTTGAGATTTATTCCGACCTTATTAGATGAAACAGACCGCATTATGAAGGCCCAAGCATCAAGAGGAGCAGATCTTGATACTGGTAACATATTTCAGCGTATCAAGAGCTTTATTCCGGTTTTGGTTCCCCTTTTCGTAAGTGCTTTTAAACGAGCAGACGACTTAGCAGAGGCAATGGAGTCCAGATGCTATAGAGGAGGAAAAGGACGAACCAGATTAAGAGAGATTCACTTCACAAGACTAGACTTAACTACAACCTTAGTTGGGCTAGCTCTTTTGGCAATAGTGTTTAGTGGGCGCTTCTTTTTGTAATTTAGCATCGCAATATAAAAACCTTCAAGTATTTACATTATTACCCTAATGTTTTTTCCGAAAATATCGATAATAGTAGTAGATTAAAACCATAAGATGGAGGTTTACAATTGAATAAAAGTGTAAAAGTAGAAGTAATAAAGGAAAGAAGCTTTGATCCACACTATTTGGCGCGGGTTTCGTATGATGACGGTACAAATAAGTTTATTAATGAAACTGTATCGGTTACGAGGGAGCCTCCGAAAATAGAAATAGAATATTCTGAAAGCATAAAGAAAATAATGGATCAGATTGATGTGAAAAAAATAGAACTGGAAATTATGAAGGCAATTCTTGAAAGTTTGTTAGGTTCGAAATCTTAGAGGAGCGTTAATCCAAATACTCTCCTTTTTTTTGTACAAATAAACTCATGCCATCGTCGACTGAGGCATAAAAGACTTGATTATAATCATTTATGCCATATTCCTTCAAAGAATTATCTATCCATTCTCTTTTAATATCTAGTTTTTTCAGGGTTCTGCCTATGAGCTTGCCATCTATAATAATATCATGCTCAAAGCACTCTTTAGAAGTGCTTATACCAAGATCCTCAGGAGTTACAGGGCGCTTTTGGCTTTTTAGTAATACGCTTAATTGGCCATTGGTTTCCAAAATACCATACTCGACATCTCTTACACCTTGAACCCCGCTAAATCTAAGCTGCTCTAAAAGGTCATTTACCGTGTACATTTCTTTTCGCATATTTTTTTCTAGTATTTGCCCGTTACGTATAAGCAGCGTCGGTTTACCACATACAACTTCTCTAATTCTAACACCTCTAATTGATAAAAAAGAAATAGAAAGCTGGCAAATAGTCAACACGGCAATTGGAATTAAGGCATGATGAATCTCTTTTGTATCATCTGCAAGAGGAATTGCGGCAAGATCAGAAATCATGACAGCTATAGCAAATTCAAAGGGTTGAAGTTCACCAATCTGCCTTTTTCCCATGATGCGCATAGTCACAACAACTACTATATATAGAAAAAATGTTCTGAGAACAAGCTGAGGAATCATAGAAGATACGAATCCTTTCAATTATGAAAAGCTTAGATTTTTCTATTAGTAGTTTTGACTTATTATATTTAATTAATACATAGATAGACCACTATGGTCATGAATATCGTTACATTAAAACATTTATCTATTTCAGAAGTGTTTTTAGTTCGGGACATTCTTCGCGGAGAAGGGAATAAAGCCTTAAATTGTGATATTCCCCTTGATTAAAGGTTGCCTTTCTCATGGTACCCTCGTAGGTAAAACCACATTTTTCAGCAACCTTTGAGCTGCCAAGGTTTCCTTCCATCGTGTTTACCTGAATTCGGTTAATGGGCCTAATAGAGAACATATAGGCAGAAAATAGCAGTAAAGCCTCGCTCATATAGCCTTTGCCCGAGAAGCGAGTATCAAAAAGCTCATATCCAACTTCATAGCCAGATTGATAATCCAAGCCCTTAAAGTAGAGAATTTCGCCCACGTATTCGTGTTGACTAGATGTTATAAGCACGCGCCCTTCTTCTGCACTCCAGAAACCACTCCTGTTATATTCGCTAAAGAATTCTCTTGCAGAAGGAATATTTAGGTGCCAAAAATCGCCCTTTTTATTAACATGAACAATAAGTTCATATATACGCTCTATTTCATATGGGTTTATGGTTCTTAAAATAATATTCTTACCATGTATCATTTTTTATTATTCCTCCTAATAATACTCATTCAATTATGATGAATTATGCTAAAATAATTATACATCTAAAAATTCGAGTTTAGATAATTGTATTATCCCAACATATAGTATATCATATTATTTAATTGTTACGAGAACATCTTATAACTTGACATTAAGAGATTATAGCTTCCCTACATTTAGGTTGTGGGCAATATCATTATAATAAGATTGCGGAGGGAATTATGTATTACATAGGAATAGACCTAGGCGGTACAAAAATAGCAGCAGGAATCGTGGATGAAAACGGCAAAATCATTCATAAGGACAGCCTTCCAACAGGAAGAACTAGAGAGAGTCAAGCTATAGTTGATGACATATGCTTGATTATCGAAAAGATGCTTTCAGACACAAAGATTTCTAAAGAGGAAATACATAGCGTTGGCATAGGTAGTCCAGGGTCTCTTGACAGAGAGAAGGGTATGATTATAGCCAATTTCAATCTTGGGTTTAGGTATGTTCGCATTAGAGAAGAAATTCAAAAGGTAATAAATGTAGCAGTTTTTGTAGAAAATGATGCTAACTGTGCCGCAATCGCCGAAAGTATTGCTGGTACAGCTAAGGGAGCCGAACATGCAATAATCGTAACCATAGGCACCGGAATAGGCGG
>CAYMAE010000017.1:0-9780 GCA_964388375.1 uncultured Ruminiclostridium sp. | reverse complement strand
GGCTTAAAGGTAGTAGATAAATATATTGATTTATTTGCAGAAGCCCTTTCTAATATGGTTAACATATTCCAACCTGAGGTTATCGCAATTGGTGGCGGTGTTTCTAAAGAAGGCGAGTACCTTTTGGCTCCTTTAAGAGAAAAGATGAAGGGCAGAACATTCTTTATAGGTGATCTACAAAGCACTCGAATCGTTGAGGCGCAAATGGGGAATGACGCAGGTATTGTTGGAGCGGCGCTTATATCAAAGAGGCTTTAAGATATAATAAGAATAAAGATTACGAAATCTTTAATTTCACTGACGGATGAGGTCGTAATAATTAAGAGAAAAGTTAAGCTAATAATTGAATATGATGGCTCGGCATATCACGGCTGGCAGTATCAGGACAATGCTCTTTCGGTCCAGAAAGTATTAAAAGATGCAATCAATAAACTAACCGGTGAAGATATTATTCCTGACGGATCGGGAAGAACTGATGCAGGTGTACATGCTTATGGGCAGGTAGCTAGCTTTAATACTATGTCAAGTATACCTGCCGAGAAATTTGCCTCTGCCCTAAATAGTTGTTTACCCGATGATATTTCAATTGTTTCATCTAGCGAGGCCGATGAAGAATTTCATCCGAGATTTTCTGCGAAGATAAAACATTATAGATATGTGATAATTAATAGGCCCTATAAATCGGCAATATGGGCAAAAAAAGCATGGCACGTGCGTGAAAAGCTAGATTTTATCGCTATGGAAAGGGCTGCTGAGGATTTTATCGGCTCTCATTGCTTTAAAGCATTCTGCGCTTCGGGTAATAATGTAAAGACCTATGAAAGAAATATCCATCTTGCTAAATGGCATAAAGATGGAGATTTTTTATTTTTCGATATCAGGGGTGACGGATTTCTATATAATATGGTTAGAATTATGGTAGGAACCATGGTGGATATTGGTAAAGGACGATTTGATCCGGAAATTATCCCAAAAGCATTAGCGTTAGGTCAGCGTAATTTAGTTGGGATTACTGCGCCACCCGATGGCTTGTATCTAATGGAAGTGTTTTATTGAAATCAGGATAGAAGAATTATCTCCGTGAGCAATTAAATTAGAATCATCATTATGATTAGAAGCAAGACCAATACAACGAAATGCACAATAATCATAACCGTGAACAGGAAGGAGGCATCTTTATGCTCATAGTTGGAAAATTAATTAAGGGTACTACACTACTAAAGGAAGATACTTATGCTATAGAAGATTTAGAGGGCTCATACCAGGATAGACTAGAAAAATGTCTCGTTGAAGTATGTCGCCAACTAAAAATTGAGGTACCTCTATGGTTCTCAAAAAATACGCGTGAATTTGTAAGATTTAGAAAGACATCCTTTAATGCAGACCAATTTTTTAATCCAGTTTTTTTTGATAGATTTGAAATAAAAATAGAGTAGCCTCTTTCAGTAAAAGTATTCACCATCCGGAATTTATTTCAATAATTCCATAGTTAAACAGTATCTTCAATATAAGATAGAAAAGAGGTAGGAAATAATTAGGAAATCAAACAAAAAAATTAAAAATCCAGTGAATTGTTTAGAAATGGTTGACATTGGATTTTTCATATGATAATATAGTAAATTGCATTATTATGTTTGCGAGTATTGTATTCTTCTTTAATTTTGTACATAGAATGACCTTAATTTTGCTGTTATTATAGCACAATTGTATGAATGATACAATACATGTCAATAATCTTTTAAAGATGAAAAAATATAGATTGGGAGAATGATATCTTGGAATTATTACTTAAATTTATAATCTAAACTGGACATTCTATCCAGAATAGATTTGCTTTCCCCCTCTATATTTTTATGTCTTTTACACCAAAATATGCAATCATACGAGGTGATTTTTAGATGGTTCATGAAGTCCAACTGGGCAGAACAAAAAGGATGAGCTTTGCCCGCATTAACGAAGTCCTAGACATGCCTAATCTAATTGAGATTCAGAAGAATTCTTATGAAAGGTTTCTCAAAGAAGGATTAAAGGATGTCTTAAGGGACATTACTCCTATAACTGATTATACCGGTAATCTAATAATGGAGTTTATCAATTACAACATCGAAATCGAACACATTAAGTATTCGGTTGAAGAGTGTAAAGAAAGAGACACCACATATTCAGCACCACTAAAGGTGAAGGTTCGTCTCATCAATAAAGAGACCGGTGAGGTAAAAGAGCAGGAAATCTTCATGGGAGATTTTCCGCTAATGACTGATACAGGAACTTTTGTCATTAACGGAGCAGAACGTGTAATAGTCAGTCAGTTAGTTCGTTCTCCAGGCGTTTACTATGCAATGGCGAAGGACAAAAACGGTAACAATCTTTATTCTAATACTGTCATCCCATACAGAGGGGCATGGCTAGAGTATGAGACCGATTCGAATGAAATAATTTATGTTCGAATTGACCGGACTAGGAAGCTACCTATAACCCAGTTATTACGTGCATTAGGATATGGTACTGATGCTGAATTACTGGAGCTATTAGGAGAAGAGCAAAAGCTTCTTGCAACTATTAATAAGGATGCAACGAAGAGCCGAGAAGAAGGTTTGGTTGAGGTATATAAACGCTTACGACCAGGCGAGCCGCCAACAGAGGAGAGTGCGACTACTCTAATAAACAATCTGTTTTTTGACCCCAGAAGATATGATTTATCTAAGGTGGGACGCTATAAGTTTAATAAAAAGTTATCCCTTGCAAATCGCATACGCAATCATTTTGCTGCCGAGGATATAAAGGATGGAAGGACTAAAAAGGTCCTTGTTAAAGCTGGTTCTGAAATCAATGAGGAAATGGCTTGGAAAATCCAAAATTCGGGAGTAAATGTTGTATATCTTGATGTCGAGGGAAAATCTGTTAAGGTTTTAGGAAATCTTACTGTTGATATAGAAAACTATATTAACTTTGATCCTGCCTTGGCAGAAATCAATGAGATGGTTCGCTATGATGTACTTACAACAATTCTTGAAGACAACAAAGACGCCGATGAAGCCAAACTCATTGAAATTCTAAAAGAAAATCATGATGCTCTATTGCCTAAGAATATTACTAAAGAGGATATAGTAGCAACGGTTAACTACATCCTAAATCTCGACAATGGCGTTGGCCGTGTTGATGATATTGACCATCTGGGCAACCGTCGTCTGCGCTCTGTTGGAGAGCTTCTCCAAAATCAGTTCCGCATAGGACTTGCTAGAATGGAAAGAGTGGTTAGAGAGCGAATGACCATTCAGGATATTGATGCTGTTACGCCACAGGCTCTTATTAATATACGGCCTGTTACTGCAGCTATTAAGGAGTTCTTTGGGTCCAGCCAATTGTCTCAGTTTATGGACCAAACTAACCCACTAGCAGAGCTTACTCATAAGCGTCGCTTAAGCGCATTAGGCCCTGGAGGTCTTTCGCGTGACAGAGCTAGCTTTGAGGTGCGTGACGTTCACCACTCTCACTATGGACGTATGTGTCCTATTGAGACTCCTGAAGGTCCTAATATAGGACTAATAGGTTCATTGAGTACCTATGCTCGTATTAATAACTACGGCTTTATTGAGTCTCCTTACCGTAAGGTTGACAAAAAGACGGGCCTTGTTACTGAAGAAACAGAATATATGACTGCAGATGTAGAAGATATCTATATGATTGCAGAGGCTAACGAACCGCTTGATGAAAAAGGCTATTTTATTAGCAAGCGTATAGGTTGTAGATTCCAGGACCAGATACTCGAAGTTGACAAGGAAAAGATTGACTACATGGATGTTTCACCGAAACAACTTGTTTCAGTAGCAACATCGATGATTCCATTTTTAGAGAATGACGATGCTAACCGTGCGTTGATGGGATCAAACATGCAACGTCAGGCAGTTCCTCTTATTAAGTCTGAAACTCCTATTGTAGGAACTGGAATAGAATATAAAGCTGCAAAAGATTCTGGAGTTTGCGTCGTAGCAAAAAATGCAGGTGTAATTGATAAGGTTACAGCAAGTGAAATAGTTGTTAAGACAGCAAAGGGCCAGAAAGAAACATATAAACTATTAAAATACAAACGCTCTAATCAGGGCACATGCATTAACCAAAGGCCTATTGTGAAAAAAGGTGAAAAAGTTAAGGAAGGCGATATTCTTGCAGATGGACCTTCTACTGATAATGGCGAAATAGCATTAGGTAAAAATGTGCTTGTTGGCTTTATGACGTGGGAAGGCTATAACTACGAGGATGCTATCCTGATTTCGGAAGAGCTTGTACGTGATGACGTCTATACTTCAATTCACATCGAAGAATATGAGTCAGAAGCAAGAGACACCAAGCTTGGGCCTGAAGAAATAACTCGTGATATCCCTAACGTAGGTGAGGATTCACTTAAGGATTTGGATGAGCGTGGAATAATCCGTATTGGTGCTGAAGTTCGTTCAGGAGATATTCTAGTAGGCAAGGTTACTCCAAAAGGAGAAACAGAGCTTACAGCAGAAGAACGTTTGCTTCGTGCAATTTTCGGAGAAAAGGCACGTGAGGTTCGCGATACTTCATTAAAAGTTCCCCATGGTGAATCGGGAATAATTGTGGATGTAAAAGAATTTAATAGGGAGAACGGCGACGAGCTACCTCCTGGAGTAAATCAATTAGTACGTGTTTATATAGCCCAAAAGAGAAAAATATCGGTTGGTGACAAAATGGCAGGTCGCCACGGTAATAAGGGCGTTATTTCAAGAATTCTGCCGGTTGAGGATATGCCTTTCCTACCTGACGGTACACCTTTACAAATTGTTCTTAATCCTTTGGGCGTGCCTTCTCGTATGAATATCGGACAGGTGCTTGAAGTGCATTTAGGCTATGCAGCAAAAGTTCTTGGCTGGAAGATTGCTACCCCAGTTTTTGATGGAGCGAATGAGAATGATATCTTTGCAACATTAGAAAAAGCTGGTTTGCCTAGAGATGGCAAGACCGTCCTTTATGATGGACGTACTGGTGAGCCATTTGACAACCGTGTAACCGTTGGATATATGTATTATCTAAAATTAGCTCACTTAGTTGATGATAAGATTCACGCTCGTTCAACAGGACCTTACTCGCTTGTTACTCAGCAGCCTTTGGGCGGTAAAGCTCAGTTCGGAGGACAGCGCTTTGGTGAGATGGAAGTTTGGGCTCTAGCAGCTTACGGAGCAGCTTATTCACTGCAAGAGGTTCTGACAGTTAAGTCTGACGACGTGGTAGGCCGTGTTAAGACCTATGAGGCTATTGTTAAGGGTGAGAATGTGCCTGAGCCCGGCATTCCTGAATCCTTTAAGGTTCTTATTAAAGAGCTTCAAAGTCTCGGCTTGGATGTTAAGGTCTTTAGCGAGGAAAGTGAAGAAGTACAGATAAAAGAATCTGACGAAGATGACGCCGAGAATATTGATGTTAACATCGAGGGCCGTGAGGATGAAACAATGTCTTACCTAGAATTCGAAGATGATGCAGAGAGTCGAGATCTCATTGACGAAGGCTTCGAATTAGAGAGCATTGTTGAGATTGATGACATCTCAGAAGGCGACGAGCTTAATGAAGAAACTGTCGGAGAAATACTCGGAATAGGCGACGAAGACGATGCTGATGAAGATGAAATATAGGAGGTGACAGGCAATGTTTGAATTAAACAACTTTGATGCTATTAAAATAGGTCTTGCCTCCCCTGAGAGAATTCGTGAATGGTCAAGGGGAGAGGTTAAAAAGCCTGAAACCATCAACTACAGAACATTAAAGCCTGAACGAGATGGCTTGTTTTGCGAAAGGATTTTTGGCCCTACCAGAGATTGGGAGTGCCATTGTGGTAAGTATAAGCGCGTTAGATATAAGGGCATAATTTGTGACAGATGCGGCGTTGAAGTAACACGCTCAAAAGTTCGTAGAGAACGCATGGGTCATATTGAATTGGCTGCACCGGTATCTCACATCTGGTATTTTAAAGGTATTCCGAGTCGTATGGGATTGTTATTAGACATGTCCCCTAGACAATTGGAGAAGGTGCTATACTTCGCTTCATATCTTGTTATTGATCCTGGCACCACCCCATTATCTCAAAAGCAAGTGCTCAACGAGAAGGAGTATCGTGAAAGCTTAGAGAAGTTCGGCAATAATTTCACTGCTGGAATGGGAGCAGAAGCTGTTAAAGACTTATTAGCCACAATCGATCTTGAAGCACAGTCAAAGGAGCTACGAGAAGAGGTTAAAACCGCCGGCGGACAGAAGAAGATTCGTGCAATTAAACGTCTAGAGGTAGTTGAGGCATTCCATAGATCAGGTAATAATCCTCAATGGATGATCTTAGATGTAATTCCTGTTCTCCCTCCAGAACTACGCCCGATGGTGCAGCTAGATGGTGGAAGATTTGCAACTTCTGACCTTAATGACCTATACAGAAGAGTTATAAATCGTAATAATCGTTTAAAGAGATTATTAGACTTAGGTGCTCCGGAGATAATTGTAAGAAATGAAAAGCGAATGCTGCAAGAAGCAGTCGACGCATTAATAGATAACGGTCGTCGTGGCCGTCCTGTTACGGGCCCAGGAAACCGCCCATTAAAATCCCTATCGGATATGCTCAAAGGTAAGCAAGGGCGTTTCCGTCAGAATCTTTTGGGTAAGAGAGTTGACTATTCAGGCCGTTCAGTTATTGTTGTAGGACCTGAACTAAGGTTATACCAATGTGGACTTCCAAAGGAAATGGCTCTAGAACTCTTCAAACCATTTGTTATGAAGAAACTTGTTGAAGATAGCCATGCTCAAAATATCAAGAACGCAAAACGCATGGTAGAACGTGTTAGACCTGAAGTTTGGGATGTATTAGAAGAAGTAATTAAGGGTCATCCTGTTCTTCTTAACCGTGCTCCTACGCTTCACAGACTTGGTATTCAAGCATTCGAGCCTGTATTGGTTGAGGGTCGTGCTATTAAGCTTCATCCATTAGTTTGTACTGCGTATAACGCTGACTTTGATGGAGACCAGATGGCTGTCCACGTGCCTTTGTCTGCAGAGGCTCAGGCAGAAGCAAGAATTTTAATGCTTTCTGCAAATAACCTTTTAAAGCCTCAGGATGGCAAGCCAGTAACAGTACCTACCCAGGACATGGTTCTAGGTTGCTACTACCTGACAATTGAAAAGGAAGCCAAATACGATAAAGACGGGAACGTTATAAACGGTGTCATAGGTGAAGGCAAGTGCTTTAGAAATAAAGATGAAGCCATTATGGCATATCAAAATTCTGCTATCAGCCTTCATGCTCGCATAAAGGTACGTGTTTTCAGAGAAATTGACGGAAAGCAAAGTAGTAAGATTATTGAGACTACAGCTGGCAAGATTATATTTAATGCTGCTATACCTCAAAATCTGGAATACGTAGACAGAACAGATCCTGAAACAATGTTTAACATGGAAATCGACTTTCTTATTGCGAAAAAGCAATTAGGTAAAATTATTGAACGTTGTATTCGCATTAATGGCTCAAATAAAACTGCTGAAGTCCTTGATGCTATTAAGTCCCTCGGGTTTAGGTATTCTACAAAGGCTGCTGTAACAATAGGTGTTACTGATATGACTATTCCCGATGTTAAGCAGAGATATTTGGATGAGACCGATAAAAAGATAGAAGAAATAGAAAAGCATTATAAGAATGGTCTTTATAACAAGGATGAGCGAAAGAGAGCTATAATCGCAGCTTGGAACAAGACTACCGAAGAAGTTAAGAATGCACTTATTGAGGCATTAGATCCTTTCAATCCTTTATACATGATGTCACAGTCTGGAGCCCGTGGTAATATCAACCAGATTAGACAGCTCGGTGGTATGCGTGGACTTATGTCAGATACCTCGGGAGAAACTCTCGAGATTCCTATTCGTTCTAACTTCCGTGAAGGCCTGAATGTTTTGGAGTACTTTATTTCTACCCATGGTGCCAGAAAAGGACTAGCTGATACCGCTATTAGAACGGCTGACTCAGGTTACCTGACAAGACGTTTGGTTGACGTTGCCCAGGAAGTAATTATTCAAGATTATGACTGTGGTACAAATGATGGCATTGACATTACTCCAATTATAATTAGTGGCAAGACCATAGAAGGATTGGCAGAGCGCCTCGTTGGCAGGTATCCTGCTGAGGATATTTTGGATCCTAAAACCGGAGAGGTTATTATCGAAGCTAATGTTCGCATAACAGAGGGCATTGCTGAGAAGGTTGAGGCCGCCGGATTTAAGAAAGTTAAGATACGCTCTGTTCTAACATGTCGTTCTAGGACAGGTGTTTGTGGTAAGTGCTATGGAATTAACCTTGCTACCGGTGCTGAGTGTAATATAGGTGAGGCTGTAGGATTTATAGCAGCGCAATCAATTGGTGAGCCTGGTACACAGCTTACAATGCGTACCTTCCACACCGGCGGTGTTGCAGGTGACGATATTACTCAAGGTTTGCCTAGAGTTGAGGAGCTTTTCGAAGCTCGTAAGCCTAAAGGACTAGCCATTGTTTCAGAAATTCCAGGTACTGTTCGCTTTAAGGAAACCAAGAAAAAGCGCGAGATAGAGATTGTTAGTGACGATGTTGCAGATTCAAAGACATACACAATACCTTATGGTTCGTTTATTAAAGTTACTGAAGGAGAAGTTATTGAGGCTGGTGACGAGATTACAGAAGGTTCTATTAACCCTCATGACATCCTAAAGATTAAAGGTATTCAAGCTGTACAAAGATATCTTCTGCAAGAGGTTCAAAAGGTTTACAGGTTGCAAGGTGTTGATATTAACGATAAACATATTGAGGTTATCGTTCGTCAAATGCTTCGTAAGGTTAAAATTGATGAATATGGCGATACTGAGATGCTACCTGGAAGTCTCGTAGATATGTTTGACTTTGAAGAGAAAAACAATACTGCAGAGGAAAAGGGATTAGAAGCAGCTACAGGACAGCGTTCGCTACTTGGTATTACCAAAGCTTCTCTTGCAACAGAATCCTTCTTATCGGCAGCATCCTTCCAGGAGACCACAAGAGTTCTGACCGATGCAGCTATTAAAGGTAAGATTGATCCGCTAATTGGCTTGAAGGAAAACATTATTATAGGAAAGCTGATTCCTGCTGGAACCGGTCTATCTAGATACAGAGATGTTGATTTAGAAATTAAAAGTGAATCATATCCTTCATATGAAACCTTGGAGTCTGAAGACACAAATCTAATTTAATAGTTAGATCCTAAAGATTTAATACAAAATTATGAAGAACTGCTTTGCACATGCGAAGCAGTTCTTTTTAGGTAAAATAATCGAATCAGTGTTTAAGCAGTTTGATCGTTACGCTCTACAAATTTTGAACAGGCTTTTTTGATGCTTCCATCACATTTTCTAACCGAAAACAAATCACAAACGCCGTATGTATTAATATAATCATTGGGGTGAAGTATAAAGAATTCACAGTCACTACAGCGAAGTATTCCTATCTTTTTTATTTCGTCTTTTACAAAAAAGCGATGGGATGAGCAGCGATAATCTTCAGATACTATGCCCTTTTCCCAGCAGAGAACTTCCATTGAAAAGCCTGTTGGTTTACCCTTAACACAGTTCTTGCATGACCTCTTTTGTTTTTTAGTAGGCATAGCGAGTTTACCTTTTTCCTTTAAGCATTGGCTCATGTTTTTCATTGAACAAACAACCGCCCTTCAAAAAATCTCCCTCATAATTATACTATATTGCCCAACTATAGAGCGCTTTTGCTTTATTTTA
>CAYMAE010000016.1:0-44330 GCA_964388375.1 uncultured Ruminiclostridium sp. | reverse complement strand
ATTATAGCGACAACCCGACACAAACCTTTGGCATTGGACTTTCTGCCAATGTATTCGGAGTCCTTTGCGGAAGCGTCTTGGGAATGGCTGTAACATCTATTGGGCTTCCCAGCGCGGAGATTGCGGTGATTGCCCTTACTGTGGTTTGCGTTACACTGGTTATGCTGCCGCCCCTTAACAACCAGCTTGTTCTACTGCTGAAAAGTCATACCTACCTTGCAGCTTATGACAATATGAGCCAGTCACAACAAAAAGACGTTGTCCTTAATGTCAAAACAATTAACCCACTGACTGCACGAGAGCAAGAAGTATTGCAGTTGATCCTTTCCGGCAAATCCAACCGAGAAGTTGCCGAGGCTTTGTTTATCAGTGAGAGTACAGTAAAAACACATGCAAGGAATATTTTTTCAAAATATGATGTAAACAGTCGCGCAGAGCTTATCAGCACCCTACTGAAGAACCAAACCGGCCTCTCAAACTAAATATTATCTTATAAAACATCAAAATAAATCGACAAATTTCATATTCATTGGAAAAATCTTAATATTTTTCTCTATTTGTATTCTTAAAGTACTAAATCTATATCTTAAATTATGTTTTTTAGATTTATCCATCACACCTTTATTGTATTGCTTTTAATTTTTTATTTTTCAATTGTCGCAAAAAACTTTCGCACAAACCTTTGTCATTGAATTATAAACACTGGATTTAATTCGCCTCTCACCCAAAAGTATGAGGGGTCTTTTTTTGTCATTTCATCCTTTTGGACGATGTTTTTTAAGCCTGCCTTCACTATAATTTATATTGGAGTGCACTCGGAAAAGGAGGTATGGCACAAATGAAATTAATCCGCAACCGTCGCAATGCATATGCCTTATTGTTAGCAGTAAGTATTCTATTGGCAGTTTGGATCGGTTCCAGGTTTTTATTAGAAGCTGCTTTCGCTTTAGGAGCAATCAGTGCCATCTTCCTTATGTTACTTGTCAGACAAAGTCTACTGCTTTATGATGCAACTCTCATCTGTGATAATCCAATCCTTGCGGTACCATCTGCAACCGTCTCCATGTCAGGCTGCCAGAGTAAAAAGGATGCCACTGAAACCATAGTGTCTACATTTGGTATACTAATTGGCAATAAAATTTATCGTTGGGGTCTTAAAGGTGTTAATGGCACACGGCTCTACGCCGCTTCAATAGATCAGGATCGGATGTACCTGACCTTTGGTAACACGGCCGGTACCATGAAGGCAGAGCTGCTTCATGGTATTACTGAAAAGCATGAGATTCTTGACACTGCACAAAAGCTCTTGTATGAAACAGGCATAACGGCTGAGATTATAGATTGGTAAAAAGGCAAAAAACACAATTAGCGAAGCGAGGAGTGAATATTTATGATTAAATTTTTCGCAGGATATATCAGTCAGTCAATTAAAGCACTGAAGAATCCAAAGCAAATGATTCCCACTGTTGTACTTGGGGTTTTCTGGCTTGTACTGGCATTATTGGGTTCCTTCGGAATAAATCCCATGCCGGTTCGCATCCTTTCCTTCCTTACCTTTGCACAGGGAGGAATGTTTGGCGGTGTTCTCGGAGCTGTGGGGGGAATTCTCGGTAAAGTAGTGGTCGTAGCCTTTTTGAATGCCGCCATCATACCTTTATTTCAAAAAAAAGCTCCCTTTTCTGGTGTTGGCGGTGGAATTAAGGGCTTTTTCAAAAGCCTTGTTTTAAAGAGCCTAGCATCTGTTTCTGCACTTCTTGGCGGATTAGGTTTATCATTACTGCTTTATGCTTTTATGAACAGTTCCCAGTCGTTACAGAACAGTATTGTGGGGATAATTGCCTTTATAATGCTACTGCAAAATATGGGTAAACAAGGCGGATTCTTGTGGGGGATTGTTTTTTCGGCTATCGCTAGCTTTTCTAAAGGGAAAACCCCATCATACATAGGGATCACAAGGTTCCTCAGCGGCATGACACTTGGTTTTGCCCTTGCCGTGGCACTGTCTGCTATGAGGCTTCCCTGGAGTGTCTGGCTGGGCGCAGGGTTTCTATTCTCTGCTTTGATATTTTTCATTGTATCCAAAAGCAAAAAGGAGGTGTCAGCGGCATGAAAAAGATAATTAAGCGGTTTGCAGCTTTTATAGTAATAACCCTTTGTTTAACCCTTCTATTGCCTCTTTGCGCAATTGCACAACAGTTGCCTGTTTTCAGTGACTATAACAACCTTCCCGAGGAATATCTGGCTATGGGAACTCAAAACGAGGAGCTAACCGTAAAGGGGAGCTACTCCCATCTCCTGGCAATAAACGAAAAGGTACGGCATATAGAAAGTGAAGAATATGAATACACCCGTAATATATTCTATGATTTTACCAACCTTCCGGAAAACTCCTATTTTCACACATCAAATAGACAAGATTTTGATAATGGATATATTTATCAAAGTCCCGGAGTAGTAATGCACTTTCGTTACACTGACAAGATTACGGGTGTCGATGAGTTTCTTAATCAATATAAGCTAATAACTGATGAAGAATACAAAAACAAAGATGCAAGTAACATACCCGATTCCATTAAGCTTGATACAATCGGCAAATACAAGGCTGTTCATGCTACTATTAGCTATGAAGATGCGGATGGGTTTTTTCAAAACGAGCATTATTTCATTCCCCTTCCCACACCTATCCCCCACTATGGAACAGCTTATTTTATGCTGACAATCTCCAATGAGGTACAGGTTAAGGGGGACCTAAAAGTAGATGAGCTGCCTGAAATATACGATCAATGGCTAACAGAATGTCTGGAGACCACCGAAGGTTGGGTAAATGAGATAATGAATTTTAATTATACCGTTAGGGCTGATGAATACGTGGAAGGACCACTTAGCGACGCATGGCCCAAATCAAATGATGAGCCCTCCCCTATTGAGGATCCCGCACCAGAAGCTTCTCCGGAACAAAGCAACGAACCACAAACCGACGAAGATAAAACTCCTGTTGAGGAACCCGAGGCTAATGAGGATAATAAGCCCGGTAAGGAGCAGGAATCAGAGAAAGAGCCCACAAAGAATGACAAGGATAACAAAAAAGCTGATAACGCAGATGAAGACAACGATTCGGAAGATAGTTCAGACGGTTATGCAGACCCTGTTGACGCAGCTATTATCACCATTATTTCAATCCTCATATCTATTTTGTTTGGCGGCACAGGCGGATATGTACCTGCAACACCTGTCGGGACCGGAGGAACTCCTGCCTCTTCGCCTTCGGGCAATGATTTTGGCAAGTGGATACGCTATGACGAAGAAGGAGATATCGAAGCAACCGACCCGATCAGCGGGGAAAAACGTAATTTTGTGCATAATGGTGACGGTACATACTCCGACCCTGTCAGTGGTGCTACCTATACCCCCGAAGAGCTCTCGCAACAGATGAAGCACCGTGAAAAAAATGCCCAAACCATTCGTCAGGACCAAGAACAGTTTAAGAAAAATGTTGACGAAGATTCTATGCGAAACCAGGAGCTTAGCAATGATAGCAAACGACTCGAAGAAGATCTAAGGCGAGAAAGGGACGAGCGCGCCCATAGAGAAAAGGTTGAGCGGGTTGCCACAAATCTCGGTATGAGCGGTGCCAGCGAGGATGATGTCAAAAAGGAACTGGCACGCCGCATGAAAAGAGATGAGGAATTCAGACAAAAAATGCATGATTATGCCAAAAGGCGCGATATGGCTGTTGATATCCTGGAAAAAACAGTTGAGATTGCCGACTATGCCATGTCAGCAGGCGAATCCCTTGGAGGCGCTGCGGGCAAGGCTGTTTCGGCTACTTACAAGGGAATTAAGAATACAGTATCCACCGTGGCAGAAAAGGGGCTTAGCACAGGCTCAGTTGTTGAGGGCATCATTAAAGGCGGAACCGAGGCTGCAACCACCATAATGGATTCAGGTATTGCCAAGGCAGGTGTTACTATAGGCGGTACTGTAGCAGGAGAGGTTGCAAGTGCCGTTAACGATGGCGGTGACTTTGGCGATGCCATAAAGGACGGACTCATAAGTGGCACAGGCAATGCTGCCATAGGGGCTGTTGGAGACGCAATCGGCGAAGCGGTAGAGGGCGAAGGATTGTTGAACAAAGCAGCCGAAACTGCCGAGAAGCTTGCCGAAACTGCCTACGGCAAGGAAATTGTGGATCCGATGTATGACAAACTGGATAATTAAGATGAATAACAGTCTATGGACAGCACTACTTTCACAAGTAATCCTGTAATATCCCAGTAGTGAAGGAGAAAAGTCTATGAATAACAAAACAAAGCAAACACTTTTGCGGATTATATCTTCACTGATGCTGATTATAGCCCTGCCCATGCTACTATGGTGCCTAACCTTAATTAACAGTGCCGCCCTAGACTATGACTATGCCGGGTTGGGTTGCTTTGCGGCTGGGATGGTATACGTCTTTTCCATGGTCACTGCACTAGCAGGCTTGACCTTCGCTAGTCGGCCTTATCGATATTGCTGGTGTAGAATTTTAGCATATATCCAGCTGGTTGCAGGGATTTTACTTATTTTTCTACTCCTTGCCTATTCAATCTTGACACTGCTCCCACTTTATATTTTAACCATCCCGTATCTGTTTTTGGTTGGCTGGACGAATAAGAATAACAGCGAATAGCTACTACTGGAGCTTTTACTGATTTGCTTGACCCAATTAAAGTTTTATTTCAGGGTATTTCAGGCATTATCCTGCCTTTACTAAAGACATAACTTTTAGCAAGAGTATTTAAATACTATACAGAATATTATAAAATAAAACTAATCCTTCATTTTCGATACGGAGGTTCTAATGATTAATTATCGTGTCAGAAAAAGTCTTGTAGTAATATGTTTGTCCTTATTATTAAGCCTGCTATTGTCAATTCGGACCTTTGCAGATATACATTATGGTACAGATCCCCATCACGGCTGGAAGGGCTATTTTGATACCGGTTGTAATCAATGTGGCCACGATAATCCCCAATGGTTCCATGATAAAAGCGTTCTATATTGCGAAGAATGTGGTGCATTAGGTTATCTCTATTATCTTGGGGAGGAATTACCCGGCAATGAGCCTGAACCCGACTCCGACCCCGATGATTATGATGATTGGGACTATCCCGATGATGATTGGGACTCTTCGGATGATGAGGAAATCCCTTTCGAAGTAGTTATCGGAGGCGGAGCCATCGTTGGTGGAGCGGTTGTAATTATAATTAGAAGAGCCAAAAAGAAAAAGGCTGCTACAAAAAGTCACAACAAGACTTCGCCAAAAGAGAAAACAGAAAAAAGTCAGAATCAGCCTGTAGGATATATCCTAAACTTAAGTCAGGATAATGTTTTTGTTACACCCCAAGCTCCTGCTAAGATTACAGTTACAGTTCTTCGGGTATATGCTGACCAAAGAACACAAATCGAACCTTCGGCCCCAATTACAGTATCATTTAAACCCGATTCCGGCATACAGGTTCTACCTCCAGACGGTTTTGGGCAGGTAATCCTATCCATATACCAAAAGGATGCTGATACTAAAAACTCAGAGGAGTATGTTAATATTATTGCTACCGTTCCGGGAGCACAAAAATCTGCTCAGGTGAAGGTTACTATAACACCAAAAGCCAGAGTGGTGTTTTTTTGATAATTGGCTGACAAAGCTAAAACTGAAGTTTTTGACCACGGGAAGGGCATGGTTATAATCATGAAAAAAGAATATACGATGAACTTTAATATGGGAAGTTGCAGCTGGGAGCCTGTTTGTGTACATGCAGCTCTTCAAATAGGAGCCGATGACACAGGAGACCTCATGCCGCTATTTCACAATTTTACTGTTGAAGACGCTCCTGATATGCGCTACGGCGTAGGAGGAATAAGCAGCAAAATACTTTCTATTTCCAATAAAAAAATTCTTAAGGACGGAAAGACTGCTGAATTCTACGTTTCAATAATACCTCCTACATCCTCCGCCGAGCGAGACCGTATGATAAAGATTATAGGTGACCAAATGTCTTTTGCGCTAAAGGTAACTCTGAACCCGGCTACCGGGTTTCTCCCGGGCGCACCTGTTTCGGTGGTAAATTCCATGATAAAAAGCACCTCGGGAACTGTTACGATTTTATTAACACTACCTCCTGACAAAATTGCAGTTGATCCAAATGATGACCCACTTATCATAGAAACAAATATAGAAAAGACCGTTTCAATTAGGCCAACCTGTGAACGTATAAATTTTGAAACCCTCCAATACGAAATTATGAGGGATGCTGCAGGAAAGCCTATTTTGCCCCTTCTTAGCATGAAGAGTCCCATTAAGGAAAAGAAGCTCCCACTAAAATACGAATTAACAGAGAAAGATGGACTTACAATAGTGGACTTAAGTCCGGTGCGTTTTCTAGTTGGAGACGGCACACCCGCAACAGTCTTTGACATACAGATCAAACGTCCCGCAGTATTGCAAAAAACAGAACCGGAGCTTCTTAAAAAAAGCATTCATTGTACCACAAACCCCTTAGAGACTGAATTTCGCATTATGAAGGGCAATAAGGAGATGTTTCGTGAAACCAAGCATGTTTACGGAGATTTATTAGACGTAAAAGTTGTTTCGGAAGATTCCAATATTAAATGGGACGATATGACCCTTTTATATCAGATTAATAATGCGGGGGCATTTTTCAACAAATCCCATTTCGATACCGGCAAGTTCTCCCTTAAAGACACTCAGGAATTAGAAATAAATATTATAAGGAATAAAGAGGATGCAAACACAAGGGATTCTGTAACCCTAGAGATCAAGGCTCAACCCTTTTCAGGTATTCTCCATGTGTTTAAGCAAGGTTGGAAGCTTCTTGATGATGATATTGGAAATATTCTTCCCGATGCGGGGGGTACACTAGAAGAACGACTGACCGGAAAGGTCTGCCTTCCATACGGGCAGTTTCTCGGATACCGTAAAGGTCCGGATGGGCTGCCTGAAATCGAACCCGCGGAAGCTGAAACAGTTCGAAAAATTTACAAGCTTTTCATAGGCGGCAAATCCACAAGTTTTATAGCAAAATACCTAACACAGAAAGAGATCCCAACACCGGGAGGAAAGGCAAAATGGCAGATACGTACAATTGAGAGCATCCTAACAAACGAAAAGTACAAAGGCTCTGCTCTTCTACAAAAAACATTTACGCTAGATTTTTTGACCAAAAAGGTGAAAACTAATGAAGGTGAGGTTCCTCAATACTATGTAGAGGACAGCCACCCGGCAATCATCGAACCAGAGGAATGGGAGAAGGTACAAACAGAAATGAAACGCCGAAAGAGTAATCCCAGGCGGCATAACTGCCAAAGCCCATTCTCAAGCAAAATCATCTGCGGTGACTGTGGTGAATATTACGGCTCGAAGGTATGGCACTCTACTAACCAATACCGGCGAGTCATCTGGCAATGCAACGGAAAGTTTAAAGGTAAAGAAAAGTGTCGGACGCCGCACCTGACAGAAGATCATATAAAGGATTATTTCGTTATTGCGCTAAGCACATTGCTTAAAAATCGTGAGGCTCTGCTGGAAGACGGGAGAGTCGTAAAAGATAAATTGAGCGACTGTTCTAGCATTGACACTAAAATAGATAAGATTCTTCAGGAAATGGATGTTGTCTCCGGGCTCATCAAGAAGTGCATTGATGACAACTCCTCCCAGACATTGGATCAGGAATCCTACGCAAAACGCTATGACGGGCTTATAGAAAGATATGAGGCCCTGAAAAATAAACATGCAGGCTACACGAGAGAACGCGAGGAGCGGCAGTTCAAGGCTGATGTTCTAAGTGGTTTCCTATTTGAAATTACGGAACTCGACTGCCTAGACATTGCCTTCGATGAAAAACACTGGACCAGGACCATTGATCATGTGACGGTCTATAGCGATGAGCGTCTGATATTTAGCTTCCAGAATGGGAGTGAAATCGAAGTAGAGCTATAATAATAACGGATACACATATTATGATGCCTTTGAGTAATTTATTAACTTACTATCTTCGGGGCGGGAGTGATATATGTACATACAAAACATTCCTTTATACTATGCTTCTTTGTCGATAGCTGTTTAATAACATCTTTATTTCATAGGGATACATAGCTCTTCTTGTCTCATCTAATGACGATAAAATATACATTTTTTCGTCATTAGTCCATCGAAATTCCTTATCCATATAAGGAAGATATGCTTTATTCAATTCATCTGCTCGAAGTAATCGATAATGTTTGAGTGTTTCTTCATCATCGGATGCTTGAAATGACTTAAAATCACTATCAGCACATTTTTTAATCAAGTACCGGTAATGTGGATTTTTCATCATGCACTCTCGAATTTGATTCCAATATATTTCAAATGTTGTCTTATTATGCTTGTCTCTCATCATGAACGATGTTGGAATTACCTTATGCTGATCACGTATGTATTCATTATCTGCACGAAAGAAAAATGTATTTGGATAATTTGAATCCGTCATATTACCTGTTGCCATAAATCCAATTCCGAAATATCCATAATTATCATTTTCATCCTTTGCCCGTTGCCAAAACATATAATCCAAATTTTCTAACTTTGTTTCAAAGTTTTTAATTTTCTCAGGATTAAATTTAACAATCTGTCTTGACCTTATTATATTTAAAATTGTTGCACTACTGAAGTATTTGATCCTGTTATGATACCTTTCTTCATAATATTTACTTTTTTCGAATTCATCACAATTTATTTGACCTTTACGCATCCCGTCATATAATTCAGTAGCACTCAAACGATTCTGGCTGTATTCAAATAGTACAGGATTATCAACCAGATATTGTAATCCAAGCAAATGCGGTAAACTTTGGGGTTGGAATGTGAATTTTATTATATCCCCATTATCTATTGGAATTGTTATTTTTGTCTTTATTAAATTTTCGTAATCATCAATAATATCCTTGATTATGCTCAAAGAACGCCTCCAAGAATTTGTAACTATTAACAGGAAGAACATTTTATAATCGTTGTTTTATGCATAACTAAAATGTCCCCTAGGCAACGCCAGAGGACATTTCAGGACATTTTTTCAAATTTTCCTCTTTTAAGAGTAAGATACTATTGGCTCAATGCCCAAACCAACATGAAGACCTCCACTTGCATTTGGTATCACTCACACAAGCTTCAACAGCCAAAACGGTTGCTTTTCCGTAGAAAAACAACACTAACAGTATACGCAATTAGTAAATAAATAATGCCTTATGATTAAATTATAACATAAATCTAAACTTTATCAAGAATTTTCTTTTGTATTAAAATAGGGAAATCACAGTTGATTATTACTCTTCATTGTTCTATCACTAGTGTAACAAAGAGGTACCTTTACGTCAATCAGTGCTCTAAATAGTGAAACATCCAACCTGCTCTCACAACCCTGTATTTTTAAAAAAACATCTATTCTGCTCTGTCAAAAACCCCTGACCTCTGACCTGCTCTGTCGCACTCAAAACCAGCCTCTTTGACTTGTTTACGCAAACCGGAAGATCTGCATATTTTTAAGTCAATATTTTTATCCTAAGGTATTGTATTTTGGGTTCTTCATACCGTCTGCTGTCTTCACTGTTGATAACCCAGCTCGACTCCCTGCCGTTCCCTTTCGGGAAAGCCAATAACGGTGCGGCAGTATTCACTTTATGTTACGACCCGCCAGCTTGTCTGCTCCCTAAGGGACATTCCTTAGCTTCAACGCATGAATTATAGGTTCAAGAATAGAATCCTGAATAATATCCGCTTCTATCCCATGAAATATTCTATATCCCCTTTTAATTATCAATTTCACAATTTTATCTGCATCTAAATTATCAAACGATAATGGCAACCAATCTTTAGATGTAACATCAACAAAATCTTGCAAATAATTGGCTTTTACAAAATCAATCCATTTTTTGTTTTGCTTTTTCCACTCAAAATATATCCAATACTTCAATTGAACATTATTTTTCAAGGGTTTTAGTCTAAGTCCATATTCTTTGTTCTTTTTTTCAATCGCTGATTTACGAGCTGAACATCCAAGTCCAAATCCAATCGCTATTCTTTTTTGAATTTGATAGATTTCTTCTTCGTCAATAACTTTTCCTTGTTCATCAAATAGACTTTTTATGAAATTCAACTTGTATCCAAAATGATCGACATTTCCCTTAGCGCCTTGTCTTCCAGGCAAAAAATTTGCACCTTCCGGAATTGGAATAAAATTTCCAAATGTATGGTAAACTACGTCAAAATCCAAAGTTTTTGTATCTTTCGCAAACGCATTTTTCCCTGTGAATACATCACACACAATATGTATACTTGGACTTTCTCCATTTAAATCATCATAGTTATTTTTACGTACTAATGACCATCCATCAGAACTACTTTGTTTAGGTTTAGCTTTATTTCTTTTAAATGGTTTATATAAGCTGTTATAGAATTTATATTTTTCATGAACTATATTAATTGAATACTCCGAGACCTCATAATGTTCATTCTTTGTCATAGGCCAAGGTACGTTGAGAAATGGATATTCTTTATTCACAATCTCAAAAGAAAACTTACTTAACATCATTCTCACCCTGTTCGTGTTTTTTTATACTTTTATATATCCTAAAATAATTCCTTTTAATAAATTCTTAAATACTAAGCTCTCGTTAAAGGGTGTTCACTCTCTTCATTATCCATAGTGTCGTGTCAACCCTCGTATGTATTTTAATCCGTTGGCCAGTACCCATATACTTCTCCTTGCAAGACTGTCATCTTGTTATCACTCTTTTCTCACAACTATATAACGATTACTCTTATGAAAGCCTCATATTTCCTATATTTCCCGAGCTGGGTTAACTATTTTGTGTTTACCCTAGACAAAAGGCAAACCGTCTCGCAATGGCCCGAGTACTAATTTTTGATGTCATGGTTAAAAGGAACATATCCGCTACATTCGCAAAATAGAAAGAAGGTGAAAGCAATGGTATTCATTAGCATACCTCAGCTTTGGACACAGAATATTTACGCTCTCTCGGATTACCCTTTGTCCATTTACTAGTTAATTTCTTATTTTTCTATTGTACCTGCAATCCGGATAATTGCTACATCCCATAAATCTGCCATATCGTCCGCTACATTCACGTAATCGACCCCCACATTTCGGACAGGTATTAGTATCACACTTGCTTCTCGCACTTGCAACCGTCTCTTCTAACTTTAGCTTCACATCTGGATTATTTGCTGAGCATTCCTTGCAAGTTCCTAGATTAATATGCCCAGCTCCACCATAAGAGTTGAATTCATTATCTTTGGCAATCTTTCCACAGAACTCGCATTTAATCCAACGATTTCCTTCAGCATCTCTAACCTGCGTTTCCTGTTGTGTGAAGTTAGATTCCATATTACTCCTGAAATCGTCTTCGCGCCTTCGGCTTTCAGCCTGACGCTGTTCTTCTTCTATTCTGCGTTTCTCATCGAGTTCAGCTCTATGTTTAGCAGCTTCTTCTGCTCGGCGGATGCTTTCCTTTTCTTCCTCTTCCTGCTGTTTTCTACGTTCCTCACGTTTACGTTCTTCTTCCTCAAGAAGTCTTTTCAAATTCTCTGAGCGTCGTTTTTCTTCCTCAACACGTCGGATTTTCTCAGCCTCAATGTTCTGTTTGAACTGTTCTTCAGTCTCCACCTTCGCCACTTCGAGAGTATTGCCGGCAAATATTACTTTCCCAGAATCATCTATTGAGAATTCACTCAACTTGCCATCTGCAAATGATACCTCCTGCCATAATCCATCAATATTCTTTGAAAAGAATACAGCTTTCATTTTAGCTGAAATATAGTCAGCTTCATCAACAGTTAGAAGTAAACAATAACCCTGTTTGTTCTGGATCTTCATAAGCCCTTCCGGATACTGACCATCGCTTCCACCATTCATGATATCAACCACATATATAATACGAATACCCTGGCTATTACTTTCCAATAGCTCCATTTTCTCATCAGAAAGATTTACTCTTTCATGACAGTAGCTCAAAGCAATCTTCTTTTCTCTAGAAAGAAATGAAAACTCATATTTTCTATTGATATCATCGACAGCCTGAATCGGAACACGCGACTCTAGGTCAGTAACTTTCATCTTATCATCTAGCCAACACTTAAGAACAATTTTGGAATCTACAGATAACTTTCCCTCTGTAATCACATTGCAATCCTGATTGTAGGCACCATCCTTTAATCTAAAATGCTGCTCACGCAGGTTCTTATCTCCTGCAACTAATATCAGATTAGAACCACAACCACATGGACAAAACAGCGCATTATTCTGGCTTTTAGCTCTAATTTCTTTTAGCTTCTCTGGAATATTAATCTGCTTGTCATTGATGACCGTATAGATTGTTTCAATTCCGATATATTTTCCATTACAAAGAGCAACTGTTCTCTGTGCCATACAGTCATCGCCCCCTTTAATTATATCATTATTTTCATTATCTTCTTAGCATCTTCCTCTGTGATGGATTCGAAGTTATCATCTTCACCCATCAGTATGCTAAAAAACTGTGGAGCATTCACCCATTCACCGTTCCTAAATTCTTCGAAGACACCTGTTAAGTGTCTAACTAGGCAGGTTGTTTCCATTGCATTCTTCCCGATTGGCACATCGGCATAGTAGTTATACTTAATGCTTTCAACCTCATTTCCTTGATATCAGTCGGTACGGTTAATGCTTAGCACGCAGCTTATCTTACCATAGAGCTCTTAACCCCAATACAAATATTGTAAGTCATTTGGTTTGAATTAACAATATTAATACATTAAGGCTTACATAAAGCTAAGCCCACAACTCAGCTTAAAAGAGCTGCGGGTGTAATATTCTCCATGTTGGCGAGCTTTCCTTGGGTATTTTTTGTGTTGTGTAGTAATTTAACGAATAGGGGTTATTTAACGATAGGACACCACAATATACAGCGTGTAGGCTTCGATTTTGCAATTAATTACACCTTTTGCACCACATATGGGCATCGGCAGAGCGTATATGCACCACTCGGCTTCAAAAGTCTTTGATATAAGGTGCTTTCAGAGCATAAAAAAACGATACCGCTGAAAGATACATTGTATCAATCTGCGGTATCAGTTATGGTGCCGATGGCCGGACTCGAACCGGCACGGTGTCGCCACCGGTGGATTTTGAGTCCACTACGTCTGCCAATTCCATCACATCGGCATGATGTTTAATTCATGGATTTTTATTTTTCATGATATTCCAAAGTAAATTTTCAGTGGAACATTGTTAATATTAGCACAGGAACGGCATAAAATCAAGGTGCGCTAATGCAAATTTTAGATGACAATTGTATGCTATTTCTCTGTGGAAGTGTCTTGGATCAGTTTTTGAATAATAGTTTTTGTGTTGTCGTTATAGGCAATAGTGTAGCTGCCAGGCTTTATATTATTTTCAAGCTTTTCTTTTTTAATTATTATATCAAATTCTATGGAGCTTTCTATTATCCCTTCATCGTATAAACGCTTTGAAATACTAGTAAAATCCTCGTTTTCATATATAACAAAAATAAGGCTGCCATCAGCGTTGCGCCTTATATCATCTCTTACCTCATATTTATCTACCATTCCCAGCTCACGAGCACGCTGAATAATATCAGCATCAGACAGCTTAGGCTCTACTCCTGCAAAAAAAATCATTGCCATTATGGCAGTAATGATAATCCCCATTCCCATGCCGAGAATTACACTTTTCCCCTCGATCAGCTTCACTCATTTACCTTCCCATTCTGGCTATGAGCTCAATTTCTCCCTTGCCACAATTTAAAATCTTTGCTATTTCAGTGCTATTAAGACCGCTCTTAGCCAATTTGATAATCTCGCGGCGCTTAATGTCAAAGGTAAGTATTTTTCCTTTATTGTTTTGCGCTAGCTCTTCAGTGTTTGAATTATCTTCATCAATTATTCGACTAACAGATGCTTCGTCGTAAGCAGTGTGCTCTATCTCCTGTTGGGAATTAGTTTCATAGATTGTTTCATAGATTGTTTCAACATTTGGCTTGATTAATTCACTTGATTCTAATAGCTCGATTTTTAAATCTGCTTCAGATATGGAGTTTGCCAAGATTTGATTTTTTTCCTCTATTTGATTAACAGTATACTCAGAAAACCGATTGATCTCTGTTATGAGCTCCTCGGCATCCTCTATGATTTGAATTATATCCTCTTTCTTTTCTCTAAGATCCTTACGATAATCATAGAGTCGCTTTTTTTCATATAGCATAAGAAAAAATGAAAAAACAACTAATCCTGATCCAATAAGAATAATACAGGTAAAGAATCCAGTCATCTTTGTACACCTCAATCTTTTATCTTAAGTAAATTTCATAATATTTTTTGTAAGTATAAAAAATTTATATACGTATATCTATTGTAGTCCTCTCCTGTGGAAGCAGTGCTCCTTCCTCTGTCTCATCTTTGTTGTCCTTAGCATTTTTCTTCTTTTTCTGCTCCTGTTGCCCGTTCTTGCTTTTCTCATCCTCGTTAATGGCTAATTTTTGTGCCTCTTCTTGAGAATGCACGGTTTTTGTTTCATCATCAGCGAGTTTTTGGGCGTTATCTGCTTGTTGTTGGGCATGCCCAACCATTTTTTGATTTAATTCGCTCTGTACTCTTGCTGCCTCATTAACTTTAGGCATAAGAATCTGGTAATCCACTGGCCCAATTGCCATATTGGCATTCCCCCTTTATCACAAAGGCCCAAAACGAATATCGGCTCCATCGCTGTATAACGTACAATATTGAGCCTCTTCTTTAATATACATCATACTGTTTCCAATAGCAACCCTTACGCCTGGATAGACACTTCCTCGCACACAGATTCGCCCATTTGCACCTTGCTGTAGAATATTTTCTATCTCGACGATTTCCTTTTTATAGTCTTTGATTTTACTCTCATAATAGAATCTTGCACGAGTGCTTTTGGCCAATATCTCACGTTTATCCATGCCAAGATTCGAGGATTGTTTTAATTTATTCAAAAGTGTTATAGCTTGGTTTGCTTTTAATAGCGCTTCCTCCAAATTGGGTAGGTCTGTTTTCAGAAATTTAATTCGTTCACGCAAATATGGGTCTACTCCTACTTCCAATATAGTTGCGGTAGACATTTGGCTTCCCAGAGATTTTAGATCAACCATTTTTCCTACTCTAACGGTACCTCCTACTAAAAGGCCCTTCTTACCGCCTAGCTCCAATGTGTTGCCGCATTTTATTTCACTATGCATTATAGCCTCAGCCTTAATATCATTTCGTGCTTCAACATTGGCACTCTCAATATACTTCGCTACAATATCATTTCCTGCTTTTAAAATTCCTTTGCCTTTACCGTGCATGCCACGTCTGAGAATAATATCACCCTCTGCACGTAAGATTGCTCCCTCAACAACACCATTAACTTCAATATTCCCTCCAGCCTCAATCTCAAAGCCTGAAAGAACATTGCCTCTAACTATGACATTTCCAATGAACTTAATATTCCCAGTAGAGTTATCTACATTTGCCATAGCCTCATAAGTAGGATATATACTAATCTTACCGTCTGTATACATAAGCTGCCCATCAATAGCTGCGATTAGCTCCGTTCCTTCTTCGTTTAATACGACGTTACGGCCTCTAGGAATACTGACTCTTTTTCCATCGATTGCTTTTAGATCAGCCCCTACTAAATTTTTCCCTGGTCTTCCTGGGACAGGCGAAATTATCTCAGCAAGTTTTTGCCCCTCGGAAACACTTTCTATCAAATTCATATCCTTGTAATTTACCGTGCCATCATCCATAATAACTGGCTTCAAATCTTTTTTTATATCAAATAGATAATTAATCTCACCATTTTTACCATTAATAGCTGGTACGCCTTCGGCTACTTGGATTTGTTGATTGTAAACAGGAGATTCTGCCAATTCTCGGATTATCTTCTCGTCCATCCCCCAAACAACACCTTTAGAATATAGTGCTTGTACAATAGATTCTAAAGTAGGTGTGGCACCATCTGCCTCGGGGGGCCTTATAAGCACATATGCTACCATTTTGTCTTGAGAAACAATAGCATCGACTCTTGCATCAGTTTTTTCCTCTTCTTGAGCCTCAGCAATTTTTATGGGTATAGAATCACTACGTTTAACTGCCTCAGTGATTAACTTTGCATGGTAATTCTTTATCTTTTTTCTGCGAACGTCACTAATAATATCGTCTTCATTTACGGGAGGCAAAAATTCCAGGGGTTTAAAGACGGTAAGATAAACACCGTCCCTTTCGAAAGCCAAGCTGTAGCCTCTGTCGTTATGCATTCTTTCCTCTGGCATCTTTTTTCTCCTTATTTTTCTCTGTTAGCAGTTATCCTATAGAATGACGCTTCTTAACCGGTCCAATTTTCCCCGCATCCTTAAAATCGCCTTGGTGTGAATCTGAGATATCCTTGATTCTGAAACCTTCATGATTACGCTGATTTCTTTTAATGTAAGTTCATCATAATAATATAAGCTTACCACCAATCGCTCCTTCTCTGGAAGCTTATCAATGGTGTCTGCTAGCATTTCTTTGACCTCTACTACTTCTAACCTCTGTTCAGGTAAAGTCATCTCTCGTGACATTGAAAGGGGATCAAAGCCAGTTTCACGATTTTGATCCAAAAAGTCCTCTAATGATATCATCTGTGACATATTAACTTGCTGAAGAAGTTTATGTAATTCATCGATAGTAATTCCCATTTTATCTGCGACTTCTTGGTCAGTAGCAGATCTACCTAATTGGTTTTCCACCATAGAATAGGCCTTCTCCAAGTCCTTGCCCTTTTTTCTTAATGACCTAGGAGCCCAATCCTGCTCCCTAATTGCATCTATCATTGCACCTCTAATTCTTAAAGAGGCGTAAGTTTCAAATTTAACATTTTTGGATAAATCAAATTTGTCAATTGCATCAATTAAACCAAAAACACCATATCCGACTAAATCATCATACTCGACATTAGACCCAAAATAAATACTTAGGCGTCCTGCAACAAATTTTACTAAATCAGCATATTCGATTATTAATTGCTCTTTAACAACAGGATCCTTACTTTCACTATACTTTTTCCATAGTTCCCGTTGCCTTTGTAAATCAGATGCCGACATTTCTACCTCCATGCCACCCAAGAATTCACAAGGGCTATTGTTGATTAATTATTTCTTTCAAGCTCAGTACTTATATAATCATTAACTGGTAAATTAGAAAATTCATCGCCCATAGCTATTTCAATTTCCTCATCGGCAGCTAAATCTACAGTACTACTCAAAGTTGATTGTGCCTTTTTCTCCTTTTCGGCCTTTTCCTCGGCTTTCTCTTGCTCTAGAAGAAGCCTCTCCTCCTCTTGTCTTTCTTGTTCTTTTAGTTTATGAGTATCGATAGTATCTAATATCGTTCGTCTTATGATTAAACCGATTATGTAGAATACAAGCATCACTACCATCATTCTAGCCATATTATCGTTATTAGCTACATGATGGGTATATCCCACCATACCTGTTATGATTGCTCCCGTTAAAGCCAATAGCAGAGGCAATTTACGGATATAATCCATACGAAACCGTTCTCCTATATATATTTAATGCCATATCCTATAGTTTTTACCATAAGTCTTCCGTCTTGTGTGGAGATTTCTATAGTGCGGCCGTGGTTGCCTCCTATGTCTTCACTAATTAATGGGATGTTCAAAAGCTTAATCATTACTTTGGTGGCTTCACTATTTCTTGCCCCTATCTTCATGGTATCACTAGAACCAGAAAAGGTAAACATTTGAGCGCCTCCAGCTATCTTTGCTATGATGTCTTTTTGCCTTGCTCCTAGACGTATCATCGCTTCTAGTAAATCTGTAATCCCTGTGTCGGCAAATTTAGCTCTATTGGTGTTCGCTGTAGCAATTTTGGAGCTTGGTAGCATAATGTGCGCCATTCCGACCATTTTGCATTTTAGGTCATAGAAAACTATACCCACACAGGACCCTAGCCCTAGTGTAGTCAAAACAGCTGGGTGTTCTGCTACCTTCAGATCGGCCATGCCGACCCTAATTACCTCCATATTATACTACTCCTAAGGCCTCCAATAATCGGTGATATGAGTCTTGATCCGGTACTAGGAAAAAATCACCTATTACACTTTCAGAGCCATATGTAAATTCATTCTCTATGTATAGAACAGAATCCGAAGTCTTGCTAAATTCGATAGCCGGAACACTTATAATTGCTCCTGCCATATCTATTGCTAATCCCGGAACATCTGGCATAATTGTAAGGTTGGTAAGAGCAGAAAGAGCACCTAAATATGATGCTGCCAAAATATTCCCAATTTCCTTTAGGGCTGAACAAGTCATCTCCTCAAACTCTAGTGGGTAGTCTATATCTCTGCCCATTAAAAAATTAACTAAAAGTTTGGCACTCGGCATACTAAGTATGAATAAAATACTGCCCTTTATATCACCATGGACGCCTAATAAAATACCTACAACCTTTGTCTCGGCTCCACCAAGTACATCGCTTACCTCTGAGAACTTCATAACTCTAGTCACTGGCACAGACATATCGATTTTTTTGTCCAGCATTTTTGCTAATGCTGTAGCTGCATTTCCAGCACCAATATTGGCTATTTCTCTAATAACATCCATTTGAAAACTATTCATCTCATTACTGCCAATACCGGTCATTTACAATCCCTCATTCGTTTCTACTTTTCCAGTAGTTCAGCAACTAGCTTGTCCACATTTAATAGGGTAATAAGTCTTTCATCCTTTTTCGCAACACCTAAAATATAATCTAATCTTCTATCGTCAGTAATATTACTAACACTTTCGATGTCATCATTAGACATAGTAATAACCTCATTAACTGCATCCACCATGACACCAAGCATTGACTCATTTATATTAAAAATAATTATTCTAGTATCTTCATCAACTTCAATCTCAGGCAAAGCAAACTTTAACCGCAAACTCATAATTGGAAAGATATCTCCCCTAAGATTTACAACACCCTTGATGTAACCGGGGGCAGTAGGCACTCTTGTACAATTGAGGTCCTTCTCAATCATAGCAACCTGGTTTAATTCGGTACCAAATTCCTGTTCTCCCACGTTAAATACAACATACTGTATTAATTCTTTTTCTGGTATTACTACATCCATTTAAGAGTTCCCCCTTTTTTAATCGGTGACTTTACAGTGCAAGTGAATTTACATCTAGTATTAGTGCAACATTTCCGTCACCCAATATAGTAGCCCCGGCTAGATATTTAACTCCGGTTAAAAGGTTACCCAGAGATTTTATAACAATCTCCTGCTGGCCTATCAATTTATCTACTATGAAAGCCGAAAGTTTATCACCCTTTTTTATTATGACGCAGGTAAGGTTCTTTTTCTCTTCATCAGGAAGAGTTCCTGGGACAGCGAGTATCTTGTCCAGTCTAACTAAAGGCACTACTAAATCTCTTAAAACTATAACCTCTTGATTTCTGACTAATTTAATGTCTTGAGGGTTAACCTTCTCAATTTCTTGAATTGAGCTTAAAGGTATAGCAAATTTTTCCTCGCCAATCTTGACTAAGAGTGCCTGTATAATGGCTAGCGTCAACGGAATTCTGATAGTAAAGGTAGAACCCTTACCCATCGCTGTTTCTGCTTCAACTGTTCCACCTAATGCTTCGATTTTAGTCTTAACAACATCAAGGCCGACCCCTCTACCCGAAAGGTCAGTTACCTTATCTGCGGTGCTAAAGCTTGGTTTGAAAAGAAAGTCTATAACCTCTTTATTTGATAATTCTGCTGCTACCTCTGCAGACTCAGTACCTTTATCTACGATTTTCTTTCTAACCTTTTCTATATCTATACCTTTTCCATCATCCTCAACTTCAATTACAACATGATTGCCATCTTGGAAAGCTCTTAGATATATATGGCCTGGAGTTTCTTTACCTGACTTAGCTCTTTGGTCGTGAGTCTCAAGTCCATGATCGGCTGAGTTTCTCAAAATATGTATAAGAGGATCGCCTATTTCATCAATAACCGTTCTATCTAATTCGGTTTCTTCACCGGACATATGTAGTTCAATATCCTTATCTAAATCCCTAGATATATCTCGAATCATCCTAGGAAATCTATTAAATACTGTTTCTACAGGAACCATACGGACTCTCATAACTGCATCATGGAGGCTAGTTGTTATACGCTCAAGGTATTCAATAGACTCCATATCCATATTCTTCTTCTTGTTGTTGGACTCATCTAATCTAGTTTTGATAATTATTAACTCACTAACAAGGTTCATTAGAACATCAAGCCTGTCAATATCAACACGGACTGTCTTTTTTGTCTTGGTGGTTCTCTTAACAGGATGATTATCATCAGCATGCTTTGAGGAATCCTGCTCGTTTTTAGAGCCATCGGTTCCTGACGAAGAGGCTTCCATACCTGCTTTCGAAGCATATTCGTTCATGTTTTCCTTTGTAACAGGAGTTATTTCTACTTTTGCAATTTCAGCTACAGAATTAATTTCTTTATCAAAAAATTCTTTGGTTTTTTTACTGATTAATACAACAGTAAATTCCAGGTCGAATCTTTCATCTTCTATATCCTCGACCTTTGGAACAGACTTGATTATATCTGAATTTTTTTCAAGAATTTGAAATACGATAAATGCTCTTGCTGCCTTAAGTAGACATCCCTCAGCTAAAACTATACGTATTTCAAGAACATTATAATCTTCTTCTAAGGCGTTATTTATAACATTTATATCATATTGATCAAGAGCAACACTTAAAGAATCAGCCGAAGCTTGGCCAGACCCAGCGCCTTTAGCTTGCTTAGCAGAGCCGGCATTCTTTTTTGCAGAAGGATCTATATTTAATATTACTTTTAAACCACTTACTACATCATCAAATGATTCGGCACCTTCCTGTGCGGTTGCTGCAACATTATTAACATAAGTTTCTAAAGCATCCAGGCACTTAAACAGAACATCGACCATATCGGAATTTACAACTATTCTATCATTTCGGAGCGCATCCAAGACATCTTCCATGGTATGAGTCAAATGTTGCATCTTTGTATAGCCCATAGTACCGGCCATTCCCTTTAAGGTATGTGCAACACGGAATATTTCATTTAACACTTCTTTGTTTTTAATATCCTTTTCAAGCTCAAGCAGGGAGACATTGAGCAACTGCAAGTGCTCTCTTGACTCTTCTACAAATATGTCGAGGTATTGATTCATATCCATTACCCGCGCACCCCCATATAATTCATAATGCATGTCGGTATATCTTGCAGAGGAACGATTTCATCAACCAGCCCCTGCTCTATTGCGGCCCTAGGCATTCCAAAGACAACACTCGTTTCTTCGTCCTGCGCAATTACATAGGACCCCTTCTTCTCTTTAAGGCTTTTTAGCCCCTTTGTACCATCACTTCCCATGCCGGTCATGACTACCCCAATGACTCCAATATTTGAATTTAAATCGGTTTTGGCCAGTGATTCCATCATCACATCAGCACTTGGTCTCAAACCGTAAATTGGTGGTTCTTGGTTTAATTTAATTATAACCTTATTGTCACTTTTTTTAAAGGTTAAATGGTAATCCCCAGGTGCAACATAAACATAACCAGGCTGTAACACATCCATATCGGCGGCTTCTTTTACAGTAAGACTCGAATTATCATTTAGTCTCTTTGCTAAAGAAGCAGTAAAACTAGGTGGCATATGTTGAACAACAACAATGGCAGCAGGAATGTCCGCCGGGAACAGTGGTATAATCTTAGAAAGAGATCTTGGCCCCCCAGTAGATATTCCTACAGCAACTATGTATTCCATTTTTACCGGCTCCAATTTTTTCTCCGGATGTATTTTCAAAGGTATTTTAGCCTTTTTGTTTAGTTTGTTGGGGTGCTGCAATGACTCATAAGCCATTTTTATTTTTGCAATCACTTCAGCATGTTTTTCACAAGATGCCAGTTCAAATATGCTCCGAGGCTTCTTTATAAAATCAAATGCACCAAGTTCGAGTGATTTAATAGTATCATTGGCCTGTTCAGAGGTAACGTCGCTTATAATAATTATGGCATAAGACCCTTGCGCCATTAAATGTTCTAGGCAACTTTTTCCATTCGCAAGATGAATCTCACCATCACAAGTAATAACATTAGGATCTAACTCTTTTGCCTTAATAAGAGCATCTTTGCCATCCTTTGCTATTCCGACTACTTCAATTTCTGAATCACTCGATAGTATTTTCTGAATCACACGACTCATTACTACAGATTCTTCTACTATCAGCACCCTTATTTTAGGTTCCATCATGTGGTTTACCAGCCCTTTTAAGCATTTTTCTTTGGTAATCGAAAATAAAACTGATAACCTTTTCTCTGTCCGTATCTTTTATATCTACAAACTCAACACCCATTTCATAGCTATAGCTACCTCTATTCTGCATGGGCGTGGAGCGGACTATTTTCCCTATGAATTTTACTTCCTCACCTACATCAATCTTTGCCTCTACATTCCAGTTAAGTATCGGCTTTACATTGCTCAGCAAGCATATGCCGCCCCCGCTAAGATCCTTTGATACAGTTTTTTTGAAATCTCCGCGGTCCTCTTCCTTCACTTTCCCCTCGATAAACATACGATATTCAACATCTAATACAACATTTAGCCTAAAAAAGAGCCTTCTTTGAAGATGCATTATTCCCGATTTTGGAATTACTCTCATCATTAAAATGCGTCCGCCCGATCTTCTCTCGGCTGCCTCAGCATTAAACTTATATAGCTCCTTATTCTTTTCAAATACAATGCCTATTTTTTCGCCACGATGTATTGAATATAGCTGTCCGGCGTGTATAGGCGCCATAATCACCATGCTTCCATCTTTTAATGTTTTCTCGTATTGACTTACTAAAACGGGATTCTTTCTTTCTCCTTCGCTATCATATAGCTCAATTTCAATTTTGTCCCCCAGAGAAAGTGTGAACTTTTCCATTCAACTTACCTCGTATAATATGTAAAATATATATCAAAAACCTTGAAACCAAGATATATATTGGTTCTCAAACAACATATATAATAAATATCATTATATCACGAAATATACAATAGTTCGACAAAAGCTTTGGAATAAAGCATCTTATACTCCAAAAAAGGTTAATAATTTTGAAATAAATCCCTTAGCTCCTAAGCTATCCTCTATGCTTTTATCAACAAACAATTTTTCTGCAATTTCGGTGATACTTTTTGATGCCTGACACTTCGGATTATACAAAACAAAAGGTTTTTGCACTTTTACACTCTTAGTAACATTTTCATCATATAATATATACCCAGTTTTTAATAACTTTAAAGATAAAAATTTCTCAGATACCATACAAAGCTTATTTGCGATCTCTACGGCCTCTTTTGAAGTCTCCGCTTTATTGACTATAATATTAATAGGCTTCTTCCTGTCTCTTCGAGAAACCATTTTTACTAAGGCATAGGCATCAGTAATGGCCGTCGGCTCTGGAGTGGTCACCAAAAGCACTTCATCAGCTGCCATAATAAAGCTCATAACATTTTGCGATAAGCCCGCCCCGGTATCAATGAGAATTACATCAAAAAGCTTGTCAAGAAGCCCTATACTGTTTACAAATTTTCTAAGTTTTTTTCTGTCTAACCGTATAAGCTCTTCTACTCCTGAACCTCCTGATAAAAACTTAATATTATCGGGTCCATCAGTCAAAACCTCAAATATTGTCTTTTCATCATGGATTAAATCTAACAGAGTATACTTTGGGATAATGCCGAAAAGCACGTCTATATTTGCCAACCCAAAATCAGCATCAAGAATTACAACCTTTAACCCCATCTTACTTAATGATAAGGCTAAGCTAATGGTGATATTTGTCTTTCCTACCCCGCCTTTTCCGCTAGTAATAGTTATTACCCTAGCCCTTCGAGTGGATTTATCATCATTAGGATTAAGGTCCGTCTTCTGATTTTTGGTTTTCATACTTACTATTTTACGCAGCATATCTGCTTGGTCGCTCATATGGGTCAAACACCTCCCCATCTCCGGCTATTGGTCAAAGGTCTCTTTCGCTCAATACATCTGCTACAATTTGCTTTACATTCGCGATACTCATATCATCGGGGACACTCTGACCATTGGTAGTATAGGAAATTGGCTTCCCGGTCATATATCTGGCGTTGAGAATTATTCCACAAATCGGGGATTCATCAAGCTTTGTAAAAAGAAGTTTGTAATCCTTTACAAAAGCATAGTACTCTACTATCTCGCGAAGAGCTATTCTGCTTGTATTACTATTTATAACAAGGAATGTTTCATCAGCATCTACGGCACTTACTAAAGACTTAAGCTCATCAAAATGCGCCTTATTTTTATGACTTCTACCTGCAGTATCAATTAAAATTAAATCTTTATCACTTAGCTTATTGACTGCCTCTTGTATTTCACCTGGTGAATAAACAACCGTTACCTGTAAATTCAAAATTTCTGCATAGGTTTTCAGCTGCTCAACTGCCGCAATTCTATATGTATCGGCAGTAATAAGCCCCACCTTTTTATTCTTAAATGTAAAATCGGCTGCTATTTTGGCAAGAGTAGTAGTTTTACCAACTCCTGTAGGCCCCAAAAAAATAACTACATGCGGCTTTTGTTGCTCCTTTTCCACTTCAAGGTTAATAGGTTGAGGTTCTCCCACTAGAAGTGTCATAATCTTAGACGAAAGAGATAGCATCTCTTCTTTTTTCATGCTGTTGCCGCCTCTTTCTCTAATCTTTTCAAGTATTTTTTCTATTAGCTTTGGCTCTACATCTCGCTCAAAAAGAAGTCTTCTAAGGTATGCTATATTATCCTCGAATGGTAGGGCGTCCTCTTTGAAAGCTTCCTCTTTAGTAGTGTCCACTTTTGCAATCTCTTCTCTGGTTATACTTCCCACTGTGCTCTTGATAGTTTCTGGTTGTACGTCTTCTTTATTTTCTATTGGCTGGTTCCCGCTAACGGCCTTATATACTTTATCTAGGGTCATTTCAATATTCCTGACCTTATCTTCTAGCTCTGAAATTTTAGCATCCTCAATCCTTGTATCTGGTTGAAGTTTGGAGGCTTCAACATTTAAGGTTTGCGAATTTTGCCTTGCTTGTTCATCGTAAGATGGGGAGCTCGTTTGGCCTTGGTTATGTAAATAAGTTCGTGCTGCCTGTAAAGGAGCTACTGGAGCATGCGCCATTGGCATCGGTTGTGCTGGTGGCATCTGTTGGTATTGTTGTGATTGTTGAGGCTGCCCTAGCTGTTGTGGTTGGATCATCTGCTGGTATTGCTGTGATTGTGGAGGCTGTCCTAGTTGTTGTGGCTGGGGCATCGCCTGGTCTTGTTGGGGTTGCTGGGGCTGCCCATGTTGCTGGGGCTGCTGCATTTGCGATTGATATTGTGGATAAGACAGCGCTGGTTTTTCCTGCCTTTGAGAATAATTCCTTTTGGCAGGAACCCGATCGTCATCAACAGCAGCTAATACCTCTATCAAGGGTTTCTTCATAAAGCCAAACAGACCCTTAGCTTTAACTTTTTTACTGCTAATAATCATGGCTTCGCTACCAAGGTCCATCTTTACCTTTTGCATGGCTTCCTGCATGTCCTTGCATGTATATCTTCGTATCTTCATACCTAGCCCCTCCCCTTTCTATTAAATACTTACCATACCTATAGCATTTACCTCTAAACTGGCATCCAGCTCATTATATGATAGAACTACAAGCCCCGGTATGGCCGCATCAATTAAGCGTTTAAAATATAGTCTCACAACAGGGGATGCTAAAATTATTGGCTGTTTACCTGCCTGTGCCATCTTCTCGGATAGATCCGCGGTGGTAGTTACTATTTTATTATTTACAGCAGGATCCATAGCAATATATGCTCCTGCCTCATTTCTCTGTATCGAATCTAGTATAAGCTGCTCAAGTGTAGGATCTAGCGTAATAACATCTTTGCTGTTTTCGTTGAGATAATTTTTGGAGATAGCTCTGCCCAGAGCCTGGCGAACATACTCGGTGAGCATGTCTGTATCCCTTGTTATTGACGAATAATCAGCAAGAGTTTCCAGTATTGTTACCATATCTCTTATTGAAACCGATTCTTTGAGCAAGTTTGCAAGCACCTTCTGTATTTCACCAAGAGTAAGAAGTTTTGGTACTAATTCATCTACTATTACTGGGTTAGTAGTCCTTACGTTATCAATAAGAATTTGAACATCCTGCCTGCCCAAAAGCTCATGAATATGTCTTCTAATAATTTCAGTTAAGTGGGTAGCTACTATAGAAGGAGCATCTACCACAGTATAACCCATCATCTCGGCCCTATCACGCATTGAGTCAGGAATCCAGATAGCTGGTAGTCCAAAGGCAGGCTCGATTGTTTGTATGCCAGTAATCTCTTCCTCGGCACCACCCGGATTCATTGCCATAAGATGATTTAACATAATCTCGCCTCGAGCCACCTCAACGCCCTTAATCTTTATCATGTATTGATTAGGAGAAAGCTGTATATTATCTCTGAGTCGAATTATTGGCACAACAACACCCAGTTCTAGGGCAAGCTGGCGGCGTATCATTACAACCCTATCTAATAAGTCTCCTCCTTGGTTTTTATCAGCCAATGGAATTATTGCATATCCAAACTCAAGCTCTATAGGATCAACTTGTAATAGGGATACTACATTTTCAGGCTTACGTATCTCTTCAACCTCTTGCTTTTCTACCATTTGTTCTTCTTCTTTACTATCTTTTTCAGTTTTGTTCCTAAGCTGGAAGCCCAAATAAATTAGAGCTACACCGATAACTAGCAAAGACCATTGTTTTAAGAGAGGTGTAAGTAAAAAACAGCCCCCAGCTCCTATAAAAAGAACGCGTGGACTGTTGAAAAGTTGTCCTACTATTTCATCTCCTAAATCCCCTTCTGATGCAGCTCTGGTAACTATAACACCTGTAGCTAACGCGGTCATAAGAGAGGAAATCTGGGTCACAAGACCATTACCTATGGTTAAAACAGTATAAAGAGAAATTGCTTCTTCAAAGGATTTACCCAAGAAAATCATTCCCATGATAATTCCACCGATGATATTAATAAACACAATTAATATCCCGGAAATAGCATCATTTTTTACAAACTTTGTGGCACCATCCATGGAGCCATAAAAATCTGATTCCCTTTGAACTCTTTTTCGTCTTTCCTTTGCTTCGCCTTCAGTAATAAGGCCACTATTAAGGTCGGCGTCAATTGCCATTTGTTTTCCTGGCATAGCATCTAGCGTAAATCTAGCGGCTACCTCAGAAACACGCTCAGTGCCCTTAGTAATTACCAAGAATTGAACAACCATGATTACTAGGAATACTATCACACCTAAAACTAAGTTATTACCACCTACAAACTCACCAAAGCCTTGTATAACTCCCCCCGCTTCTCCTTTACCCAATATAAGGCGTATGGAGGCCACATTCAATGACAACCTATATAATGTGGAAAACAAAAGCATGGTAGGAAATGATGACATTGTAAGAGTGTCACTAGCATAAATAGAGTTTAGAAGTATAATTAGTGATAGGGCTAAATTTATAACTAATAAAACATCCAACAGAAATGTAGGAATCGGCACAATGATAAACATTATTATGAAAACCACACATATGGAAACAAGTACATTTCTGCTTTTCATTATTTTTCTCCCGGTAATATAACCATTCTCTTTAGTTAATTTAAAATCAGTCAGTATTATAACGTACTCACCAGTTACCGAAATCTGAGATTTCGAAAAGGTGCCGAGTGGTTGAAACTCGTGGTTGGGAAATATTTTTCTCGTTATAATTATGGTTCATACTACCATTTTATAATAAAGCAACCCTTAAAACAATACTTATTTAAAAGGGTCTAGGCTTCACCCTCCTTATTCATGCTTCTTAAAGACCAATGCACCATTATGACCTCCAAAGCCTAGAGCGTTTGAAAGAGCATAATCTATATTCGCGTAACGTCCTTCATTTGGAATATAATCTAAACTGCACTCAGGGTCTGACTCTTTAAGGTTGATAGTCGGTGGTAGAAAGCTATCTTTGATTGCTAAGATACTAATTATAGCCTCTATGCCTCCAGCAGCCCCAAGCAAATGTCCTGTCATTGATTTGGTTGAGCTTACAGGAATCTTATCTCCAAAGACCCTGGCTATGGATTTTGATTCTAATGGGTCATTTAAAGGTGTACTTGTACCGTGAGCATTTATATAGCCTATTCTATCGGGTGTAATTCCCGCATCGGCTATGGTCATCTGTAGACATTTAGAGCCAGCCAATCCATCTGGTGAGGGAGCCGTTATGTGGAATGCATCACTTGTGGCACCATATCCGACTATTTCTGCCAATATATTAGCGCCCCTTTTAATGGCATGTTCACGTTCCTCGAGGACAATAATCCCGGCACCCTCTCCCATGACAAAGCCATCACGGTTTTTATCAAACGGTCTACTAGCCGTGGACGGGTCCTCATTATTACTCGTTGCTCTCATAGCACAGAATCCTGCATACGCTAAAGGTGTAATAGTAGATTCTGTACCACCTGAAATCATAACATCAGCGCCACCGCTTTGTATAACTCTCATAGAGTCTCCGATAGAATGGTTAGCAGATGCACAAGCTGTTACAACGCAGGCGTTATAGCCCTTAATTCCATGTTTTATAGCTACCTGCCCAGATGCCATATTACTAATCATCATAGGTACAAAAAATGGACTGACTCTTTTGGGACCCTTTTCAAAAAGAACTTTGCAATTGTCCTCTAAGATTCCTATGCCACCAATTCCTGAACCAATTATTACTCCTGCACGATATGGGTCCATATTCGAAAAATCTAAGCCTGACATCTGAACTGCTTGATTAGCCGCTACCACTGCATATTGGGTAAAAAGATCCATCCTTTTAGCTTCTTTTCTATCTATACATGTCAATGGATCAAAATTATCAATTTGAGCTCCCACTTTTGTAGAATATTCGGTTGTGTCAAATCTTGTAATCGTTTTTATTCCGTTTTTACCTTCCTTAATACTGTTCCAGAAGGTTTTTACATCCTCACCGAGAGAATGCACTACGCCTAAACCCGTTATTACAACTCTTTTCTTCACCATTTTTGGCCTCCCTAAAGTAACTAACAAAATCATACTTCTAATTTCTAATTTTATATTTTTTATTTCTAGTTATATAACTTCTCGCTTAATTCTAACTTATATTTTCAAGTCTATAAAAGCTAAAAAGTCCCAACCATATTATGGTGGGACTTTTTTATAGCTTTAGTATTATTGGTGAGCCTTGATGTACTCAACGGCATCACCGACAGATGCGATTTTTTCCGCTTCCTTATCCGGTATTTCCAAATCGAATTCTTCCTCAAGAGCCATGATAAGCTCGACTATATCGAGAGAATCTGCACCAAGGTCATCAATAAAGGAAGCTTCCATTTTAATCTCTTCCTCATCAACACCCAACTGTTCAACGATAATATCCTTTACCTTATCAAATACCATAACCCTTCACCCCCTTCCGGACAGGAAATCCAATAATGAACTTATCCATATTATTACGTTCATAAGAAATAATATTACATATATAACCCACCGTCAATATTTATTACCTGTCCAGTAATATATTGAGCTTTTTCAGAACCTAAGAAAACTGCTAAGTCCCCCACATCAGAAGATGTCCCATATCGTCCTAGTGGTATGCTTTTTAAATACGTTTCCTTTAATTCTGGTGAAAGTGAGTCTGTCATTTGGGTTTCTATAAATCCAGGTGCAATTGCATTACAGGTAATCCCACGCGAGCCAAACTCCCTGGCAATAGACTTTGTAAAGCCTATTATGCCAGCTTTTGATGCAGCGTAATTTGCCTGTCCTGCATTTCCCATAAGACCAGCAACTGAGGAAATATTAATAATACTACCCTTCCTCTTTTTCATCATAATTCGAACAGCTGCTTTTGTACAAAGGAAAGTTGTTTTTAAATTAGCTTGCATGACACTATCCCAATCATTTTCATCCATTCGAATCAATAATTTGTCACTGGTTATCCCAGCATTATTAACTAGAACATCAATGCTTCCAAATATCTCTATTGTCTTATCTATCAACTGCTGCGCAGCATCTTTATCTGTGAGATTCCCAAAGTATCCCGCAACGTGATAGCCCTTTTTCAAAAATTCATCAACGACGCTATTTACTTTTTCCGTTGTCCCTGAAAGCATCACATTAGCGCCTTGAGAGGCAAAGCTCTCTGCTATGGTATAGCCAATCCCGCGAGTCGATCCGGTTACAATTACGGTCTTTGATTGAAAATCCATATCTTTTTCCCTTTCAAAATCTATTCCTTGGCCTTAAATGCCGACACGACAGCATCTAGAGAAGCCTTGTCTTCTACGTTATATACCATTACATTTTTATCTGTCTTTTTAATAAATCCACTCAGAGCTTTTCCAGGGCCTATTTCAACAAATGTGTCTACACCATTTGCTATAAGAGTTCTTACGCAGTCCTCCCAAAACACTGAAGTGCTAACTTGACGTATTAATAAGTCCTTAATATCTGTTTCAGACTCAATTAGTTTACCCGTCACATTAGTAACCACTGGAATCTTCATTTCTTTTATTGAAACATGTTCAAGCTCTTTACTAAGCTTTTCGCCAGCTGGTTTCAACATACTACAATGAAAAGGGGCACTAACATTTAATAATAAAGCTCGTTTTGCTCCTCTTGTCTTAGCCAACTCCATAGCCTTATTAACAGCATCAACTGCTCCTGCAATAACAATTTGGCCAGGACTGTTAAAATTAGTTGGTTCAACAATCCCTGATTTCCCAGCTTCATCACATACTTCTAATATATCCTCACGGGAAAGTCCCATAATTGCTGCCATAGCACCTTCTCCAAGCGGAACGGCCTCCTGCATGTACTTACCGCGTTTTCTTACGAGCCTTATGGCATCCTTAAAATCCATAGACCCCGAAATAACATGAGCCGCATATTCACCTAAGCTTAATCCACCTACATAGTCGGGCATTATTCCTGCCTCTATAAGAGGCTGAGCACATGCTACACTAACTGCCAATATTGCAGGCTGTGTATTTTCAGTTATTTTCAGTGTTTCTTCATCACTTGCAAAGAGCATCTTTCTTATATCAAATCCCAGAGTCTCAGTTGTTTCATCAAGAATATTTCCTGCTTTTTGTGAAAACTCAGATAATTCTTTACCCATGCCTACATATTGGGCACCTTGGCCTGGAAAAACAAAAGCAATTTTCTTCAAAGTTTTTTCCCCCGACTTACTAATTATCTTTGGTCCAAGTTAAAAGACTGGCCCCGTAGGTCAAGCCTCCACCAAATCCAACTATAATAATCTTATCTCCCTTTTTTAGTAGGCCTTTTGAGGATATCTCATCAAGGCACACAGGGATACTTGCACTTGATATATTGCCAGTGTACTCAAGATTGCTATATATTTTGTCCATGGGCGTATTAAGCCTTTTCGCTGCATTTTTTAGAATCCTCATATTTGCCTGATGAGGAACTATATAAGCGACATCATCCATAGTCAAGCCAACATTATCTACAACATTTCGGCAAACTTCTCCCATCATTCTTGACGCAAATGTAAAGACTTCGCTTCCATCCATCCATAGCACTTGGGTCTTTCCCTCACTGCGATTTTGAATATCCTCATCGCTTATGTGTAAAAAGGGAAGAGTAAGAACATCACTCTTACTTCCAACAGAACCTATGATAGTTGAATCAATTCCCGTGCCATCCTCTACGTTACTTAGAACAACAGCGCCGGCACCATCACCAAAAAGCACACAGGTCTTTCTATCCTCGTAGTCTGTTACCCGGCTCAAAGCCTCAGCAGATACTACCAATATCTTCTTATAAGTCTTGTTTTCGATAAATTGTCTAGCTACTTGAAGGGCAAAGATAAACCCCGTACACGCCGCATTTACATCAAATGCAGCCGCATCAGTTGCACCAATTTCCTTTTGAACAAGGCAAGACAAAGATGGGGTAATATAATCAGCGGTAGCAGTTGTAGCTATAATAAGGTCTATATCCATAGGCTGCAAATTAGCATCCTGAATTGCCCTAGTTGCAGCTACTGCCGCCATCTTATATAACGGTAAACCATCATCAATAATACGTCTTTCCTTTATACCAGTTCTTTTAATAATCCATTCATTTGAAGTTTCAACCATACGTTCTAGCTGGCTATTAGTAAGCTTTTTTTCTGGCAGCACACTGCCGGTGCCAATAATACCAGCTTTATAAGACTGCGTCATATGTTCCTCCATTTTTCGCGTTTGCAAAGCTAATCTTAATCTGCTCTAATACAGCCGTACAAGCAGAACTACAGGACTTTAACACTGTGTTTTTAATTGCCTTTGCACTCGAGTTTCCATGACATTTATAAATTAATCCGTTGACCCCTAGAATAGGCGTTCCACCTAGTTCCTCAGGATCGATTTCTTTTCTTAGTTTCTTGAATTCATGCTTTATAAGAAGATAGCTTATTTTTCCAGATAGGCTCTTTGCATACACCTTTTTAAGATAATTCATAAAATACTTGCCCGTTCCCTCCATGATTTTTAACATGGCATTCCCGGTAAAGCCATCACACACAGCTATATCAACCAAACCGTCTGTAATATCACGGCCTTCAACATTTCCGATAAAATTAATTCTTGGATCACGTAACATCTCGTAAGCATGGCTAAGAGCTTCACCGCCCTTGCCTTCTTCAGAACCCATATTAATTAGGCCTACTCTTGGATCCTTAATCCCATACATATGCTTCATATATTCGGTTCCCATGATTCCGAATTGAAGGTAATTGATAGGCTTGATTCGAGTGTTCATACCTGCGTCGATAATCATTGTGTTGCCTCTAATAGATGGAACAACTGGTGCCAAAGCTGGTCTTACAACCCCTTGCATCCTTCCTGCAATTAAAAGAGACCCTGCAAGTAGAGCTCCTGTGCTCCCTGCTGAAATAAATGCTTGAGCAGACTGCTCTTTAATTTTATTCATACCCACAACGATTGCGGAATTTTTCTTTTTTCTTATAGCCTCGGTTGGCTTATCTAAGTTAGTAATTTCATCCCAAGTCTCGGTAATTATTATTCTAGGATTATTAATACTTTCAGAGCCTAGATATTTCTTGATTTGTTTTATATCGCCTAAGAGTTCTATCTCAAAGCCGTCTGTTTCCAATGCTTCAAGACAGCCTTCTACTATATCCTTGGGAGCATTATCTCCACCCATTGCATCAACTATAATTCTCAAGATCCACAACTCCTTATTAGGTGTAATTATGTCTGCTTCTTTGTTACATCCACTAGTAGGAATTTTCCCCTAAAAACTTCGATTTGCTTATTATAAATCATTACCCAAACGATATATCTACTCTTGGGTCTTTTCTCTTTTATGTTTACTCTAGCAATAAGCTTGCTACCTGAATAGACTGGATGCTTATACTTAATATTAGCAACTCCAACAAGCGCCACATCGGCATCTATTACAGCTATTGCAATTGATTCGGCCATGGAATAAATATAGTGTCCGCGAACAATTTTCGATTGAGAAAAAACCATTTGGTCTGTCGTATCAAGTATTGAAATGGCATTCTCACCTAAATTCAGCTCCACAATTTCCCCAATTACCTCTTCGGAATTAAGCGCTCTCAGCTTATTATGGTTTCTAGAAGCCATATCTTTAATGCGTTGCCTAAGCTCGGGTACGCCTATTTCCAATCTGTCTAATCTTACTGTAGGTATACTAACCTTAAGCCTCTCAGATAAATCCTCATCTGTAAGAAAAGGATCTTCGGTGAGCATCTCTACTAGCTTTGCTTGCCTCTGTTTTTTTGCACTCGGATCTCTACTCAAATTAAACTCTCCAATAATTATTACCTGATAATAAGGTCTGTTGATAGTATAATACATTTTTTTATTGTATGCAATACTGATATTGTTTATATATTTCTTCAAGATATTCACTGTTTTTAGTTAATATTTAACATCATCTGATCATGGAAAATGTGCGATTTGGTGAAAGAAATATATCCCCAACCTTAGAGTTAGGGATATCTATAAAATTATTATAAAAATAATATGTGCAAGCTTATTCTAAATATGCTGCAATTTAAAACTGATTAGGATTAAGAGTCTTGCCTAATAGAGTAGTCACAAATGCAGTTATTTGATCTTTGAACAGAATTGCCAAGCCCACCAATATAGCTAATATTATTACAACCTCTACAGTGTTAATGCCCCTTTGACTTCTTAAAAAGTCTTTTACTCGAATAAACATAGTAAACCTCCAGTCATGATAACATTTTTATACATTTATTTTATTATCTTAAACCTTTGGTGTCAACTATTAATTTTGTAATAATATGGCATCTACGAATCTTTCATTTCTTTCATCACTTTATTTACTAATTCATAAGAAAATCCTCTATGTAAAAGAAAGCGGCAGGCCCTTTGCTCAACTTTTTTATCCTGCATATTATACTTGCCAAACTTTCTCTTAGCTTCCCTTAATGCAACCTGGTAATCGTCTATTTCGAACTCCGACATGGCCTTATTAATTAATTCATCGGCTATTCCTTTGTTCTTTAGCTCATATTCGAGCGATCTTTTTGAAAGTGCTTTAGTCCTAATTCTCTCAGAAAGATATCTCATGGCGTACCTGTTATCATCCAAATAGCCTATTGTCGTAAGGTACTCGGTAGCTTTATTGGCCACTTCTTCATCAAATCCTACTTCCATTAGCTTTTTGAAAAGTTCATTCACACTTCTATCCTTAAAGGTTAGAAATCTCACTCCTCTTTCCCTTGCAGCTTGAACCAATACTTTATTGCGAATTTCTTCAAGCTTTTGCTCATCTATCTCAACTTCCTCATATAGATTATTCCTTATATAATCCTCTACAGGAATGGTGAAAGAGTAGCTATCGTCTATGTATATACGAACCATTTTATTATTGCGATTCTTTTCAGCTAATGTAATTTTCATACCGCTCACCTTTTATTATATATTTTATTCTAGTATATCATAAAATTCGGCTTATTAATTCATTCCTGTAGGCGTCTTAATACAGGAAAAGCCTTCAAAGAAATATCGGATTTTCTTCAAAGGCTTTTAATAACAAATAATAAGTTCCTATTTATTTTTTGCTCTTTTTACCTTTTTCATTTTTTACATCTTTCTCATCCTTTTCATCTTTCTCATCTTTATCATCAGCAGGATGAGGCTCCATACTACTTAAAAATGCTTTATTGTATTCTGCTTTTACTTTATCCTCTATCTCTTTAGCTATTTCAGGATTGTCTTTTAAATACTTTTTAACATTTTCACGGCCCTGGCCGATCCTCAGGTCTCCATATGAGAACCAAGAGCCACTCTTATTGATAATATCAAGAGAAACACTTACATCAAGAATACAGCCCTCTTTGGAAATACCCTCTCCATAAATAATATCAAATTCTGCTTCCTTAAATGGAGGCGCCACTTTATTCTTAACTACTCTTACTCTCGTCCTATTTCCTATTGCTTCGCCACTCTCTTTAAGGGTTTCCACACGCCTTACATCAAGACGAACAGATGAATAGAACTTTAATGCACGTCCCCCTGGAGTAACCTCAGGGTTACCAAACATAACTCCAACCTTCTCACGAAGTTGATTTATAAAAACTGCTATGGTCTTAGACTTGCTTACCACACCTGATAATTTTCTCATAGCCTGTGACATAAGGCGAGCCTGTAGTCCAATGTGCGAATCACCCATCTCACCATCAATTTCTGCCTTTGGTACAAGCGCTGCTACTGAATCCACAACTATAATATCTATGGCTCCGCTTCTTACTAGGGCCTCAGCGATTTCTAGCGCCTGTTCCCCCGTATCTGGCTGAGATACTATTAAATTATCGATATCCACACCAAGCCTCTTAGCATATACAGGGTCCAAGGCGTGCTCAGCATCAATAAATGCAGCCTCTCCTCCAAGCTTTTGTGCTTCGGCAACTATATGTAGGGCTACCGTTGTTTTTCCCGACGATTCAGGACCAAACACCTCGATTATTCTGCCTCTAGGCACTCCACCTACTCCTAAAGCTATATCAAGCGTAAGTGCTCCGGTAGGTATGGCATCCACATTAACATGCGGGATCTCTCCCAGTTTCATGACCGCGCCTTTTCCAAATTGTTTTTCTATCTGACCCATGACCATCTGTAATGCTTTTTTCTTCTCTTCCATAATACGGCAGACCCTCCTTACCGAACATTTGTTCTTATTATATTATGAAACATATAATAAGTCAAGAAACAATAATGCTATTTTATAACAATTTATTTATATTTTACTATGTTAACTTTATTATGTCAAACCTTCTATTCGACACATATATAAACGAAGTGTTGACAGGCTTATCAGACCGAAGTCCGGTTCTTATTTCTAACAAGCTTAGATCTAATAAACTCATTGATATAGGCAATCTCCGGATTCTCCATTTTATACAGAATTAACCAATATATACCTAACCCACCCATAATAGGAACTACCAAAGCAATAATCTGACTTATTTTTGAGCTTATATCAGGACGCACCAATAATTTAAAGATATATGTTACGATGCCAGCCGGTATTACTGCCAGCATGGTTTTATATAAATAGCCAAAATTATCGGTGATAATGTCAATTTGGGTCTTTCTCTTGAAGGCCTTTAAATAGATCATCATAGTTATAAACTGGCTCATCGAGTATGCCAACGCTGTACCTGCAATTCCAATTGTGGTAAATCTTCTGAAAACAATATTCAATATATAATAAAGTACTACTCCAAAAATTCCGCTAAATAGAGGGGTTTTGCTATCATGTGTTGAATAAAACGCTCTTGTCATAAGAGCAATGGTTGAGGAGAATACCAATGTCGACGAATATGCTAAAAGGCAGAGGCCTCCATAGAAGACATCATTTTCTGTGCCTGATGCGCCCCATTTAAAAAGCGCCCTCATTATGTCATCACCTAATATCATTATGACTAGCGAGGTGACCAACGAGAGAACAAATACTACCTTTATACTCTTATAAAGAACATCTTTAAAGCCGTCAGCATTATCCTCGGCATACTGCTCCGATAACGTAGGGAGCATTGCAATACCAATGCTTTGCGCGAAAATGCCTAATGGCAGCTGCCAAGTGCGGTTTGCGTTGTTAAGGATAGTAACCATCCCTTCTGCGAAATATGTAGCATAGTTTCTAGAAAGGATGATATTTATCTCAATAATAGTAGATGATATTAATGATGGAATGGCTAAATGAATAAGGTTATTAAAGGCCTTACTTTTCAAGAACAATCTAGGCAGATAGTTCTTAAAATGTTTGAATGCACCGCTAAATTGCACGAGAAAGAATACAGCTGCTCCTATTACTACTCCCCATGATGTAATTTCGGCACTATTTTTGCCAAAAACAGCTATGCTTATTATAGTGCAAATGTTATAAATCACTGGGCCGAATGCCGCTACAGCAAATCGTTTGTAAGAATTTAAAATTCCATTTACCTGCCCTGCCATCATCATAAATGGCGCAGAAAGCAGGAGTATACGTGTTAGCCTTATTAATAGTTGCTTGTCACCTGCACCAGTTTCCTTGTACCCAGCTGCGAAAAGGCCTAGCAAATTATCAGTAAATACAAAGAATATAATTTCTAGAAGGACTAATACAACAACAGACAAGTTCATAAAGGTGCTAATGGCCTTCCAACCGACCCGCTCTTTGCCTTTAGTTAAATATGTCGACAATGTAGGAATGAATGCCGCAGCTATGGCTCCACCTGCCAAAAGGTCATATACAAGGTCAGGGAGTGTAAATGCCAAAATAAACTCATCTGAATATCCCATGGGCTTCATCTGAGTTGTTATTAGTACTGTTCTTAAAAAGCCAGTTATCCTACTTAATATTGTACCGAGCATTACTAATCCAGCAGCACCTGTAAGTTTTTTAACTGAGGTATCATTCATCCCCATTTTTATCTCCTAATAATAGAGGTTGCCGGGGCATAGCCTCTCACTTGTATCGTATCTTAATTCTTGTATCGTATCTCTCTTTTTATTGCTTCTCAAATCTATTTATAATAATCTTTCTGAGTAAATTAAGAGCATTTAGGCATGCCATATGCCTGACTCTCTCTCTATCTCCATTAAGCTTAAACTCAATACATTCTATCTCATTATCTAATCTTACTGCAACAAAGACAATTCCTTTGGGTCTATCATCTGTATCTGAGTCGGGACCTGCTACACCTGTTATTGCTATTCCAGCCCTACTCTTAGTTCTAGCTACTACCCCGTTTACCATTTCTATTGCAGTCTCTTTACTAACAGCCCCGAAAGAATCTAGTGTCTGCTGTGAAACACCTAATATCTCCATCTTGGCTTGGTTTGAATATGTTACAAAGCCCTGTTGAAACACCTTTGATACGCCAGGTACATTTACTAATTTAGAAGCTAGCATGCCTCCGGTACAGGATTCAGCTAAAGATATGTCAATATCATTCTCGATTAGTAGGCCAACCACAACTTCCTCCATCGTTTCACCGTTTAAGGCAAATAACATGGAGCCTAGGCGGTCGCGTATTTTTTCAATTACAGGGTTAAGCATCTCGTTAGCTACGTCGCAGTCCTCGCATCTAGCCGTTATCCTAATAACCACCTCGCCGTGACTTACATATGGGGCAATAGTTGGATTAGATTGCGCCTCAATTAAATCCAGTATTTTTGTCTCCATTTCAGACTCGCCTATACCAAACACCTTGAGCATCTTCGATTCTATAATCTGACCTGTCTTTTGGCTAAAGAAAGGAAATAGCGACTCCTCAAACATAGGAATCATTTCTTTTGGAGGACCTGGAAGCATAATAACAGTCTTCCCGTCCTTTTCTATAATACACCCCGGTGCCGTTCCGTTATTATTGGGTATAACAGTACTTCCCTCGGGAACATATGCCTGCTTAACATTGTTGTTCATCATCTTTTTATTTACGCGTTTAAAAAATTTTTCTATCTTATTAAAGCTGCACTCATGAAGCACAAGATCTAGTCCAAGCGCTTGTGCTATGGTTTCTTTTGTTAAGTCATCCTTTGTTGGTCCTAAGCCACCAGTAGTAATAAGAACATCGGCCCTGCTCAAAGCTAAGGCTATACTGTCCTTCAGACGTTGGGGATTATCTCCCACAACTGTGTGATAATAAACATTTACGCCAACATCATTAAGTCTCTTAGTAATGTATTGCGCATCAGTATTACTAATCTGTCCCATTAAAAGTTCAGTTCCTACTGCAAGAATTTCAGCAACCATATATCTTTCACACTCATTTCATTATATATTCTATTTCTGTCCAAACTTCTTCTATTCCAATTCTTTTTAGGGATGAAAATGGAATAACTGCATGGGATTGAGAGACGTTTAAAACTTCCCTGATTCTTTCAATCCGCTTTTTAAGCTCTGCACGAGGAATTTTGTCAGCCTTTGTTGCAATAATAGCAAAATCTCTTTCTGATTGAATTATATAGTTTAACATAATGATATCATCTTCTGTAGGGTCATGGCGTATATCCACCAAAAGCAATATGGTGTCAAGGTCTCTTCTAGAATTCAAATATGTCTCGGTAAGCCTACCCCAGGATGCTTTCTCTTCCTTTGATACCTTGGCATATCCATATCCGGGCAAATCAACCAACATGAGAGAATCATTTATATTATAAAAATTAATAATTCTTGTTTTCCCTGGAGTATTACCCACACGTGCAAGAGCCTTACGATTTACCAAGGCATTTATTAATGACGATTTGCCAACATTCGACCTACCCGCTAGCGCAAACTCAGGCCATCCTGTGACTGGATATTGTGCAGGCTCGACTGCAGATATTATAATTTCAGCTTTTTTTATTATCATGTAATTCCCCATTCTGATTATGTTCAGTTATTTTAATTAGGTTAATGTAAATCTTTATATTGGCTTTGAATTGCTGTTTACATGTTATCTAATAACTCTCTTGCAAGTTTTCTGGCAGCCTCGGTTACATGCTCGCCGCTAAGTAGTCGGGTAATCTCATTTTCTCTTTGTTCATTTTCAAGCAGTTTGACAGAAGTAATGGTTCTACCCGACTGCTCATTTTTCTCAATAAGGTAATGTGCATCGGCTTGGCTGGCAATCTGGGCATGATGTGTAATGCAAATAACCTGATGGTTTTTGCCAAGCTTTTTAAGCTTTTCACCAAGCTTTGATGCAGCCTTTCCACTTACTCCTGTATCTATCTCATCGAAAATCAATGTGGGAACATCATCAATATCAGCCAAAATGCTCTTGATAGCAAGCATTACTCTAGACATTTCTCCACCCGATACTATCTTTGAAAGAGGCTTAGTGGGTTCACCAACATTCGGAGAAAACATAAATTCTACCTTGTCGGTTCCGTTCTCGTTAAAGCCTTCCTCTGGGCAAGAAACTATAGCCGCTTCAAATTGAGCCTTGGGCATTTCCAAATCATTAAGCTCTCTTATTATGCCAGTCTCTAGGCGCTTGGCTGCCTGAGTTCTTAATTTATTAATTACTGCGCATCTTTTGTGCAGGTCTTGCTCAAGTGAGGCAATCTCCGTTTTTATGCCTAGAATAAGCTCTTCGCTTTTTTCTATTTCATCTAAGCGAGTTTTAGAGTTTTCTAGATACTTTAGAATATCCTCTATAGTATCCCCATATTTTCGCCTGAAACCTTGAATCAAACTTATTCTTTCCTCAATATTCTTATGTAGACCTGGGTCATACTCGGTTTTATCCCTTATAATTCGAATTTCCCTTGATACATCCAAGAGTCTTTCTTCAATATCCTCAAGAACTCTGGCAATTTCCTCATATGAACTGTCCAAATCCTGAATATTTCTAACCATGTCAAGTGCTCTTCCTATTTTATCTATAGCACTATCTTCTTCATTCTCATCACTATGTACAGATGAATAAGCATGTGTAAACGCAAGAATGATATCTTCAGCATGAGCCATAATCCTGCTCTGACGCTCAAGCTCCTTATCCTCACCAACAGATAGATTCGCACTTTCAATTTCGCTAATTTGAAACCTAAGAGTATCAAGGGTCCGTTCTCGCTGTTTTCCCTCTCCTTGAAGGTCTCTTAGCTTTGTCTTTAGCTTGTATAGCTCATCTAACAAGAGCCTGTACTCTTTTTTATTTAACGCCATCTTCTCACCAGCAAAGGAATCAAGAAGCTCAATATGGGTTTCTTCCCTTAAAAGTGACTGGTTATCATGCTGTCCATGTATATCAACAAGCTTTTGGCCTATCTGCTTTAGCATAGAGACTGTGACCACTGTACCGTTGATACGGCAAACGTTTCTACCCGAATCAGTAAAAACACGCGATAATAAAATACTACCGTCCTCCTGAGGCTCTATGCCCATGGAGTCTAGCATATCATTGTATTTATCACAACTTGAGAAAAGCCCTTGAACAAAGGCCTTATCTGTACCCGAGCGAATCAGCTCCCGAGAGACCCTTGCCCCTAAAAGAGCGCTTAATGAGTCAATTATGATAGATTTTCCTGCACCGGTCTCACCGGTGAGAACCATAAAGTTGCCATATATGGGAATGTCCAGCTTTTCAATAATGGCAACATTCTCAACTTCCAAATGGATTAGCATCTTCTTATTAAGACACTCCTCTCACTATACGGGTTAACTTATCCATAAGATCTTCAGCAATCTTTTCTGCTCTGCATACCATCATCAAGGTATCATCTCCGGCAATTGTCCCCACAATATCGTTCCAGTCCAAGGCTTCAACGGTATGTGCTACAGCCTGAGCCATTCCCGGAAGCGTTTTAACAACAAGTATGTTGTTCGCATAATCGCAAGAGACAAAGGCTTCTTTAATAATAATAAGCAGCCTCTCATTCATGACACTGCCGTCATCATTCATAGGTGAATATTTATACTTGCCTTCTGATGAAAGAACCTTTATAAGCCTAAGCTCCTTAATATCACGGGATATTGTTGCTTGGGTTACATCCATCCCCATTTCTCTTAACTTTTCTGCTAATTCGTCCTGAGTTTCAATCTCATTGTGTTCGGTTATCTCTAGGATTTTTGCATGTCGATTATACTTCATTTTCTTCCTCCATAAAAGTCAATTTACGCCTCGTATTTTAGCCCGTAATACGTCATAAAAATTAATGTCTTTGACCGATGCAAAATTGACGCTGCACTCAGCTGCCTTTATGTTAACTATATCATTAGGTTTCATGGGAAATCCTTCTTGCCCATCCAAGGTAATCATAGCATCGACATTTTCATCGCTAGCAATACTAACCGATACCTTTTTTGACTCAGATACAACAAATGTCCTTGAATAAAGTATATGGGGACAAATTGGCGAAACAAGCATCAAGCGCATATCCGGCTGCACTATAGGTCCGCCCGCCGCGAGAGTATATCCAGTAGAGCCTGTAGGAGATGAAATAATAACGCCATCACCGCCGAAGGAGTCTGCAAATTTTCCATCTACATTGATCCTTACTCTTAAAACTCGAGAAATGGCAGCTCTTGTAACAACGGCATCGTTAATTGCATAGCCTCCGTATACCTTTTTACCATCACGAATAACCTCTGCATCTAAAACCATTCTAGGCTCAATGGTGTATTCTCCTGCTAAAACCTTATCAATAGCTTGGTCAATTTCACTTGTCTCTACCTCTGCTAAAAAGCCAACCGTTCCCCTATTAATACCAAGAACCGGCTTATTGAGTGTAAATGCCCTGCGAGCAGCTTTTAAAAATGTGCCGTCTCCTCCCACACAAATTATAAAATCTGCGCCTTCAAAAATTGGTTCAGATTGTGCTATTCCAAGGTCAAGACTTTCCTTAACTTCAGGTGATAAAAATACTTCGATTCCGTTATCCAAAAGCTTCTCTACAATTATTCGGGTATGTTTAAATTCTATGTCTTTATTTTCACCGACAACTACAGCAATCTTTTTCAATGTCTCCACCTGAAATCTTTCTATTTAATCTTTTTTATTTATATTATTATCAAATGTTCGTATTTGTATATTTTAATGGCTTTATATATTTTATTATACATTTACTTTGAATAATAATACAAGTGTAAATGAGGTGGGGGAAATCCTTATTCTATATATGGAACTTCTTGATTAAATATGCTTTAAGCTCCGGGGCTCTGTTTACAATAAGAAGAAATAATACTATTGGAATCAATACTGCCGCCGTTATTAGCGACCATGTAAAGTTTAGTTTGCCAAATATATATATATCAACAATTACGTTCACACTTATAATAAATATGGTAAATATAAGTGCTGACATGCCCAATGTGAAAAGTCGCTTAACTTTTTTAGCCTGTAGCTTTTTAATTATTAGTACCTCTAGAATAGCTGCTGCAGATACTAATAGTAGAAGTGGAATGCCCAGAGGCAAAAACCAATCTCCATTAGTAAATTGATTCATACCCCAAAGGTATGCTGCCATGCCAAATATCCAAATCAAGAATGTCAAAATAATATTTTTATTCCTAACGAACACGTAAGCCGCCACAAAAAGCCAAATAAGATCAAGTGATATTGCCGCATAATGTGCCCACTGTGGAAATGGAGCAGAATACTTGTCTAAAGACAAAAGGAAAATTGAAATTGCAAAAATATCGACTGTAAACACTTGAAACAACGAATAACCTCTAAAAAACGAGGGATAGGTAAGTAAAATCCATGCAAGTATTAATGAGGTTATTGGATAAAATGACCATGTTATAGTTTTATTGATAGAAAGATCGACGATAAGAGTTACCAATAGAGGTATCAGTAAAATAAAAGAGACTAAAAATACAAATGCTTTACTAAACTCCATATTGCGTCTTGGTCGTCTTATTCTGGGGGTTCGGCGTGAAAACGCTGTCTTTTCTTGTTCATCATTTTGCTCATCTGTGAGCAATACCTCAGTATCACAAAGCGGACATACTTTTAATCCTTTATCAAGTTCAACACCACAGGCAACACAATATGCCATATCAAATCCTCCTTTTAGATCGCTTTCTCGTAACCATCTAATGAATATTGGTTCCGATTTTCACAG